>JAFRRH010000047.1 GCA_017428215.1 Selenomonadaceae bacterium | reverse complement strand
TCGCTTGATGAATGTCCTGCCATGCCGTACCGCTCAAGTTTGCAACTGTGACTTCCGTTGAAACGTCCTCATTGAGTTTATTATCTGAGGACACCAAACCGATTGCCGTCTGCGTGTAAGTTTTGCTGTTAAAAGTGAATACATCGCCAGACGCCAACGACGCTATATTTGTAAATTTGCCATTAGCCGCCGTTGCCGTTATCGAACCGTCCGTTACTGCAAGTGCTGTGCTATCCTTAGTCGCTTGAACCGATTCGCCGCTGTCGATAGTAACCGTGCCGCTTTGGAGAGTCGAATTCGTTGCCGTCGCGTCGATTACTAAATCTGTTCCGTCGTAAGAAACGGTGTTAACTGTAATATTTCCGCTAGCATTTACTGTTGCCGCAAATTTAACTGTCAAGTTAGTACCATCAGCTAAGGTTATGGTGTTAATTCCGCCGTCAACTTCATCGAGGGTTAATTTCCTGCCGCTAGCTGTCAACGACGCCATATGTGTTGTCGGGTTGCTTATGCTATCGTAGACTTCTGCACTTTGAGTTTCGTCGCTAAGGTCAAGTGCCCCGTTCGGAGCTTCGATTATCCTGTCAAAGCTCGTGCCGATATAATAAGTGTCTGTAACAGCCGCACGCAATTTTTGATTAGTAACGTCAAGCAAGCCCGCCGCCGTCTTCTTATACGAAGTGCTATCAACGGTGAAAGTTTCGTCCTCGTTAAGTCCGCCGACGAAAACGCCTGTACTATCAATGCCAACTGTCATCGTGCCGGAAGTCGTTGTGATTACATTTTCGCCAACTGTTATCGGGATATTATTTAAAGCTTGAATAGTGCCACCCGTGAGCGTGATAGCCGTGACCTTACTTAAAGTAGGAATATCAGAGGTTGCGTTAACAGTGAAGACTTCACTCGCCGTGACTATAAAGGTTGCATCGTTCGCCGTAATAGTTGTATTCGCGCAAGTTGTTGGCAAGCTAGCTTTTACACCGTCGAGAGTTATACTCGCCAGTTGCGAATCTGTATCCTCTTGCGCCAATGTGTAAGTAGCACCCGATTTAGTCAAAGTGCCGTAACGTTTGCACTGCGCTTTATCGTCTGCAATGTCTACTACTACAACATCTGAACCCGTGCTACTGTTAATCGTCAACGCGCCACTTGTCGCTTGATAAATAGTTTGCCACGCTGTACCGCTCAAGTCAGCAACTGTAACTTCCGTTGAAACGTCATCATTGAGTTTATTATCGGAAGAGACCAAGCCGATTGCCGTCTTTGTATAAGTTTTGTTATTAAATGTGAAAATGTCGCCAGACGCCAACGACGCTATATTTGTAAATTTGCCGTCAGCCGCTGTAGCTGTTATGGAACCGTCTGTTACCGCAAGAGCTGTGCTATCCTTAGTCGCTTTAACTGATTCACCGCTGTCGATAGTAACCGTGCCGCTTTGAAGTGTAGAACTCGTTGCCGTCGCGTCAATTACCAAATTCGTTCCGTCATAAGAAACACTGTTAACGGTCGTGGCACCACTACCATTTACCGTTGCCGCAAATTTAACCGTCAAATTCGCGTCCTTAGCTAAGGTTATCGTATCAATGCCGCCGTCGACACTTGTAAGAGTTAAGATATTATCAGCGACAGTTAAAGTCGCCATATGCGTTGTCGGGTTGCTTATGCTATCGTAGACTTCCGCACTTTGTTTTTCGTTGCTAAGGTCAAGTGCCCCGTTCGGAGCCTCAATTATTCTGTCAAAGCTCGTGCCAATATAGTAAGTGTCAGTTACAGCCGCCCGTAATTTTTGATTGGTAACGTCAAGCAAGCCAGCCGCCGTCTTCTTATACGACGTATTACCAACGGTGAAGGTTTCATCTTCGTTAAGTCCGCCGACGAATACGCCCGTATCATCAATGCCAACTGTCATTGTGCCGGAAGTTGTTGTGATTACGTTGCCACTCGCCGTTATCGGTATGCCGTTCGTAGCTTGAAGAGTTCCGCTCGTAAGCTCAACTGCTGTAACTTCATCACTCATACTAAGCGTTGTAGACGCCGCGTCGATTGTAAAGGGTTCACTCGCTGTAACTTTAAACGTCGCGCTCTTAGCGGTTATATTAGTATTCGTGCAAGTGGTTGGGAACGTAACCTTTACGCCGTTAAGAATTATGCCCTCAAGTGCGGTATCGTTGCCGTCAGCTTGCGTCAAAGTATAAATTCCGTCGTCAGAGGATTTAGTAATTGTGCCGTATTTGAAAGCACTGCTCGGATTTTCGGTGTCAACATCAGCAACAAAAACATTCGAGCCAACAGCATTATTAATCGTCAAGACGCCATTATCTGTTGAAACAATATTTTTCCAAGCGTCGTCAGTCAAATCGAATTCGGCGGTGGTAATGCCACTGTTCTTTAGCGCGTTGTAGTTTAACTTAGTGCCGTTCGTTAAACCGACTGAAGTCATCGTGTAAGAATTCGTACCGACATTAAACACGTCGCCCGCGTCCATTTCGGTGATTGTGACTTTTTTATTTTCGCTGTCAGCAATGACGGTTAAAATACCTGTCGTAGAGGTGATAGTCGAGTCATGATTAGAAGTGTCGGTGTAGCGCGTGGTAACGGTGGCACCTTCAGCGACTGTAACTTTACCGTTCGTCAAAAACGCGCCGTTATTGCTTGCAGTAGCTATTGTTAAAGTATCAAGTGCGGCGAAGTCGTTGCCGTTAACAGTAAAGGTGTCGATTCCATCGGTGATAACAGTCGTCTCAAGAGTGGTGTTAAAAGATTTAACTGCAGTGCCGAGCAAAACGCCTTTAAGGGTGGAGATAACGCCGTCGGTAGTTTCGCTTAAAGTATAAGCGTCGTTATCTTCGCTGTAATCAATTTGCGCAACGCGGACAGTAGGATCAATCGTGCCGTCCTTTTGCCCAACGACAATAGCCGAAGTGACACTAAGTTTTTTAGTAAGATCGAGTTGGTCATCGCTATTGAGCTGAACAACCGCGCTGTAGTCGTCACCGACAATTTTAGAATAATCCAGTTTGCTGTTCGTTATGTAGGAGTTGTAAATTTTTTCGGGTTCGCCGCTTGAGTTCAGCTTAGCCAAAGTATCGGTGCCATAAACTTTATAAGTATTGTCGCCAATTTTGAAAGTGTCGCCTTCAACCAGGTTATTCAACGTGTCCCATTTACCGTTGCTTGCCGTAGCAGTAATTTCGCCGCTCGTTACACTGATTGCGCTGTCATTAGTAGGAGTGACGGCTTGCTTTGTGCTATCTAAAGTAACTGTGCCGTCTTGTAAAGTTGAGGTACTAGCCGTTGTAGCGACAACCAAACCAGAGCCAGTGTAATCGTTATCGTTAATGGTGTAAGTGCCGTTGCCTGTGGTAATTGTCGTTTCGTAATTTATAGTGAAAGTTGCTGTGCCGTCAGCTAGCTGAACCGCCGGTAATTTATCGCTGTCGATATATTTTAAACTATAAGTAGCTGGCGTAGTATCAGTTGCCGCCGTGTAGTCGAGAGTAGCCCAACGCGTGGAACTGCTATTATCGACGACGATATTGGAACCTGCCTCAGGTGTGACTTTGGTAAAGTCAAGAACATTATCAGTATTTAGCTTAACCACAGCAGACCAAGCGTCGTCGTCAGGCAGGACGTAATCTGTGACATTCGCTTTAGTCCAAATTTTGTTGCCTTTCGTCAAGCCAGCAACTGTATTCACATAAGTTGTACCGTCAATGGTGAACTCGTCATTTTCGGCGGGAGTGAATGTCATTGACGCGGGGATAAATTTATCAACCGTTCCGCCGACTACATAAGACTTGCCGCTCGAATCTGTGACAGTGATACTTGTTGCGTTATTTGCTTTGACGGGGATCGAGGTCGTCGAGCTGGAAAATACAGAGTCAATAACTGCGGTAATGTCTTTTTCAACGGTGATTGACGTTGGATTTTGGATTTTGTCAGCTATTGCCGCCAAAGCCGCGTCATTGCCCGAATATTTATTTAAGGTGTAAGTGCCGTTGCTTAATTTAACTTGCCCGTAATTAGTCGTGGGATTTGTTACGGAATCAACCAAAACAACGGAATTCTTTATATCGCTACTTATGGTCACATTGCCGCTGTCAGCTAAGTAGATGCCTAACCAAGTATCCTCTGCTGTAGATTGCAAGTCGGCAAGGGTGAGTTCGCCGCTTGTGGGGTGAATTGCCTTTAACACGTAAGAAATTTTATCGGAATTTGCTTCGGTCTTTGTTAAACCTGCCGACGTGTAGAGGAAAGTTTCATCATCAATTTTGAATTTATCGCCGACGGTAATATCTTTAATCGTCGTTGTGCCATTGCTGTTTATGTTGACGCTGATACCGTCGCCCGTCGTGTCATTGGCGAGCGTATAAGTATTATCGTTAATCTTAACGCTTTCACCCGCCGTAGCAATGCCGTCAACAGTTACACCTTCGCTATCATACGTGACATTAACCGCTTCCGAGACAGCCTGAACGCTTTGATTATTAGCCGTGACAAGTTGAGTAGAATTTTTAATCGCTAAAGTTCCGGTCGTCAAATCGATTGCGGTTGCGTCGTCCACGCTAAGTTCCGAGCTGTCGTAATTGACAGTGTAGCCGCTTGACGCCTTAGTCGCCGTGAAAGTTGTACTGCCAGCGGTTATCGGAACATTAACCAAATCTTTTGTAAAGTTAAGTTTACCGACATCTTCAGTTATAGTGACGGCAGGAAGAGTTGCGCCGGTATTTATTCCCGACGTGCTCAACTTATAAGTGTCATTGTCTTTAGTAAAGGAGCCGTAAATAGACGTTGGAGCATCGCCCTTGACGATAAAGGCCGTCGCCGAAGATATAGTGTTCAAAACTGCAGTCGCCGCCGAATCAATGGTTAAATTGCCAGCTGAATCGGTTGATATTGCGCCGTTCCAAGTATTGCTACCTAAGCTAGCAACAGCAATGGAGCCGCTATCGTCAGTTTTAATTGTGCTACCATTCCAAATCGAATTATCGGAGCTACGTTGTAACCTGCCGTTCGAGAGCAAAGTATACGTTACGTCTTCGACTTTAAAGCTGTCGCCCGTTGCCAATGCGCTGACTGTAGCTTTTCCGTTTGTAACAGTAAGTTTTACATCTTTGCCGGTGCCGGAAACAACACTGTCACCACCGCTGATTGTTTGAGTAGCACTGCTTAAAGAAACGGTGCCCGCCGATAAATTAATGTTAGTAGCATTTCCAATACTTGCGCCGCCCGTCGCGTCAATCACGGAATAGGAGGAATTATCGGAAACGGTGAACACTGCCCCCGACGATTTGCCGCTGATAGTTTTGCCGCTAAAGTCGCTAGACAATGACAAGGTATTATCAACAACTTGAATAGTATCGTTGCCCCATGCGGTATCGAGGGTAGATTTAGTTAGAGACAAGCCGCCAGTCACAGAAGTTAACGTGCCATATCTGGTTTTCTTAGTATCGTCGAGTACGAGCCATTCATTAGCAGAGGAATCAATCGTTGGCGGGACGGTTAGAATATTATCTTTTATCGCCGCAATGTAAATCCATTCGTTCGTGTCAGTAAGGGTAGCTAATTCAGATAAAGTAGCTGATTTAAATGATGATGTAAGAGAGCTTTCCTTAAAGAACTGGTCATCAGTACGCAAGCCAAGACCGCTAATTATCGAATAGCCTGTACTGTTAATGTTGAAGTTTTCGCCCTCATCTAGCGAGCTAAGGGTAGCCGCATTGCCGCCGCTTGCACTTACATCAAGCGACAAGTTACCAGAATTAGCAATGGTATATTCGCCGACAGTGACAGATTGGATACCGGAGCTGGCAACGGCAATTAATCCGTCCGTTTGAGTGATAGCTTTTGCGCCGCTAAGAGTAGCACCAGTGCCCGCTTTCGTATCTGTTACTACAAATTCAGTTGCACTATCGTCTAAGCTGTCAACTTTAAATTTCGCGCCCGCCTGCGAAGCTGTAATATTTGCGCCCTCAAAGCCGCTGGAAATGGTGACTGTCTTATTGTCAATATTAATTGTGTAGTTATCTTTATCCCATGCGTCGTAATAATCTACAGTAGCCAAAGCGAATCCACCGTTGACGGTTTTAAGTTCGCCATAAAGACTTTGTGGTTGAGTTGAATCGCTGAAATTATCGACAAGCAAAAGCGAAGCTGAAGTATCGCTACCTATCGTTACACCGTTTCCTGTTGATACGTTAAACATGGGAATCCAAGGTGCATAATCGTTAGTGATAGAGGAAAGCGCGATTGGATTTTCATCTGTTTTTGGATTAGCTTTTGTGCCGCGCAGGAGAGCATTTCCTTTACGCAAACCTGCCTTAGTAAATGTATAGGATTGACTATTGACAGTGATTTGCTCTGCAGGATCAAGACCGTCAATAGACGCATTTGCGCCATTATCGTCCGTCGTTAACGTTATTTCTTCACCTGGAATAACATTCGCTTCGTCAACGACAACTCCGTTTGAAATATTACTATCTGCTACTAATGTGCCTTTAGTTAAAGTAGCTTTCTTTGCGTTGAGAAGTCCCGTTTTGCCACTTGTGAGTGTAACTTGATAATCATTAGTCGTATCAGCTTCATCTACTGAAAGTGAGGTATTAGGAGCGAAAATATTAATGCCAGAAAAATCTTTGTCGACCGTCAAATTAAAATCACTGCTACTGATAATGCTAATGTTTGAAAGAGGTTCATCGTCACTAGAGGATTTTTTAAGCGTGTAACCGCTATCCTGCTTTGTCAGCGTGCCATATGTATTGGTAAATTTTTCATCAATAAGTAATCCCGAAATCGAAGAATTGGGCGAAATACTTATACTTTTATCCTTGACTACCGTAACACCGAGCCAATTAGAAGATACGGTAAGACTTGTAGCCTCAACTGAATTATTAATCAAAGAGTGAGTATTATTTGTGGTATCGCTCCATATGCTACAAGAAGGCAAGGTACCCATTATGAAACCCGCACCGCCGACAGAATAGCCAGTACCAGCACGAGTGAAGGAATCGCCTTCGGTTGCAAGGTCGCTGATTGTGCTAACTGAACCCGACGAACCGACAGCAAAAGTTATGCCGTCTCCATCGTTGACCGCGTATTTTTCTCCGCCTACAGTAAAAGAATCTCCTCCATAAGCGTTGATTGTCATCGAGGTATCGGTAACTGTAATCGTCATGCCGGTATCAGAACCGACAGTAAAAGTATCACTGCCGATTGTGAATTTGTCGCCTTTTTTAGCGTTAATTGTCGCAGTCGAGTCCTTTACGTTAACCGTCATGCCGGAGCCTGAATTTGTTGTAACTTTAAGGTCTTTGTTAGTAAATCCGTCCAGAGTAATAGTCGGAGTTCCAGTTACGGTTATGGAGCCGCTTAACAACGTGATAGCAGTTGCGCCGGTAATTGTCGGAGAGTCTACTGTGCCGCTATTTACCGTGAAAGTTTTGCTACTACCTGTGGCAGTGACTTTAAAAGTAGTTTTAGAATTTTTTGTGGCAATGGTTACATTTTCGCCGGCAAAATTTTCATGAATAGTGTAAGTGTTGGAACCCGTGAGGGAAATTGTATTTGCCCAACCTGTGAGGTCAGCAACAGCACCAGATACTGTATTTAAAGTGTAATTTCCGGAATCATCTTTGGTAAGCCCAGCGTAAAGTGAAACTGGATTACTCTCGCTATTGTAGACGACGCCGCTTTGAGTGTTGGTTGTGCCAATTTCAAGCGTTCCGCTATCGGGCGCGATTACGAGGTCGCCCGCGCTACCTAGAGTATGAGAGCCTCCGCTTGAAATATCTCTATAAATCGTGTAAGTGTCGTCCGTTTTCTTAAGCAATCCCAAGCCCGCACTAAGCATAGTGTAGTTACTTGTTGCTTTTGCGGTTGTATCGTATACGGAAAGAGTTTCGCCAGTGTCGAGGTCGCCGACGACTACGTTACCGTTCGATAATCCAATGGTTATGCCGTCGTTGTTATTTACACTATCGTTGTAGCCATAAACGGAATAATCGCCTGCCGCAATCGTTTGAGCTGCCGTGGAGGTTAAGAGAGTGCCTTTCGTCAAGCTAAGCCCTGTTGCACCACCACCAACTGATAGTGGACTATTATCGCTCGTTAACGAGTAATTTTCTGTCGTGTCTGTTACGGAAAACGTTGTAGTATTAGCAACGGTAATAGTAGCGTCCGTAATAGTTTTACTAAATGCTACGGTGTAGTTGCCTTCAATAGTTATTGCGGCATATTTATCATGTTGTTCTGACTGATCTAGTAGAAAAGAAGTTTCGGTTAATTTATTCAAGGTACCGTAGGCATAAGTATAATCATCATCATTAGAAACTACAGTAAGCGAGTTATCATTATCCGTAAATTGTCCAATAACACTACTTGAAATTGTAAGGGTGCCATAATGAGTACTTTCATCATAGTCTATAGCAAGCGCGGGATGAAGTTCCGTTGAAATATCGAAGTCTAAATCACTTAAATATACTTTTGAAAGATCATTGCCGCCGTAAAATTTTGGCTCTTTTTCTCCAGTGCTTGAATTTAGTCTAGTTGCGCTTATCGTAGTGCCCATTTTATAGGTGACTTCATTAGTTCTTTCACCATTTGCTCGAATATAAGATGAAAACGTATCTCCTTTGTCTAAGGATGAAACATATACACCTGTACTATCTTTACCTAAAGTGATTGTTCCATTTGTTAGAGATAACCATTTTTCATTTGTAAGATCGTAACGAATACGTTTTATTTCTTCGGTATTAGATGAAGGCGGACTGATACTAAACGAATAATTACTATTGGCATCTATATTTAAGTCCAAATTTAAACTACTACTTGGGCTCTCATTAATGTAATAAAAATCTCCACACGTAAATTCAATCCTATAAATATTCGTAACAGTATTTGAAGCAGTTGCATTAACTGTAGTTTCACTATTTTCTGATTCCTGAGTTACTTTTAAAGTGTTTGGACCAGGTGTAAGTGTGGAATTTTCTCCCTCAGAATTAAAAATAAACGGGAATTTTTGTGTGCCTAAAGTAACTTGTTGCCTTTGATATGTTTGAAAAGTACCGGCACCGGACAATAAATTAACAGCAGGTATATTAGTACTGGTAGTACCACTTGAATAAATTAAATTAGAAACGGTGCCGCTCGTGACACTTAATTTTATCGTGCCGTCTGTATCTGCTGAAACCGATGCGCCACCATTAACCGTAATGGAATAACTTATGGTAGAGCTATCTGTATTTGTAACTGTAATCGTATGTGTGCCGCTGGACAATGTTGCTGTCGAGGTACTATCGCCAGCAGTTATTGTATATTCATCAAAGCGTTGCAAATCGAAGTAAAATTCATTCATGGTAAATCTATCTCCTTTCCTGGGAATGGGGAGGATACATTCGTACATTCCATATCCCAAAGAATTAATCGTAAATATTCAGCCGTAGCTTAAAGGCAATTATAACATTGGCGGCTGAAAAATGTATTAGAACTTGATAAAAAAAAACCGAACACCTCTAGGAATGTTCGGTGGTTTATGCTAAGAAATATTTACTTCAACATGGCAAGCATAGTGCCCGCCGCGACAGCAGTGCCGATAACACCCGCGACATTGGGACCCATTGCATGCATAAGGAGATAATTGCCGGGTTTGGATTTCATACCGACGAGTTGAGAGACGCGAGCCGCCATAGGGACAGCCGAAACGCCCGCTGAACCGATCAAAGGATTGATTGCGCCGCCCGTGAACTTGCACATGAGTTTACCAAAAATCAAGCCGCCAGCCGTGCCGCCCATAAACGCGACAAGACCGAGCGCGATAATCAGCAAGGTGTCAGTGCGCAAGAAACTTTCCGCGCTCATAGTCATACCGGTGCCAGTACCTAAGAAAATCGTTACGATATTAATCAAAGCGTTCTGCGCGGTGTCAGAAAGTCTGTCCGTCACGCCCGATTCACGGAACAAATTGCCGAGCATTAAGCAACCGAGCAATGCGGCGATAGGCGGCAGGAGCAAACTGATAAAAATCGTCGAGACAATCGGGAAAACAACGCGCTCAAATTTTGTTACTTCGCGCAGTTCCTTCATAACAATTTCGCGTTCAGCTTGAGTAGTCATGAGTTTCATAATCGGCGGTTGAATAAGCGGGACGAGCGACATATAAGAATAAGCCGCGACCGCGATTGCGCCAAGTAAGTGCGGAGCGAGTTTCGTTGACAGGTAAATAGACGTGGGACCGTCCGCACCGCCGATGATACCGATAGCCGCCGCCTCGTGTACGTCAAATCCAACGAGCATTGCTCCACCGAGTGCAACGAATACGCCGATTTGAGCCGCCGCGCCCAAAAGCAATGTCGACGGACGAGCAAGCAACGGACTAAAGTCAGTCATTGCGCCGATACCCAAAAAGATTAACGGGGGAAAAATTTCATAAGTAATGCCGTAGTTAATCGCTTTCATGACGTTCATTTCTTCGCCGAAAAATCCGGTGTTAGGGAAATTAGCGAGGATACAGCCGAACGCAATCGGACCTAAGAGGAGCGGTTCAAATTCTTTAACAAATGCCATGTACAACAGCAACAGTCCAACGAGAATCATAATGCCATTGCCCATAGTGAACGCCGAAAAGCCGCTGTCATTCCACACAGCTTGGAGCGACACGGAAAACGCATTTAAAGCTTCCAAAATATATCACTCCTTTTATTTGCGTTGCAGATTGTTAAACTTGGCGGAGGCTCTCCACGGCGTGCCCTCGTGATTGAGAATGTGTACCGCCTTAACTTGACCCGAAAAACCATAAGCCGCGATTGCCGCCGATATTGCCGCGATAACTTCGGGATTTATGCCCTCCTCGACGACAGGAGCCGGCATTGGTGCAGATTCTGATTTCACTGCGACGAGCGGCTCTTCTTCTTCAACCTGCGCGGGTACTGCTTTTGGTTTGGTAGGGTCGACGAAGTGTATCAGCTTAATCAGATAAATCAACGCTACGAGCACGATGAAAACTACCGTCATGTTTATCAGCATGATAATCAGCGGGTTCGTCGTTACCGGAGAATGTTCCATGAACAAAACCACCTCGATTGTTATTTGCAAATCTTTATTTGGTAATAATAAACTCCTGGCGATTTTTAGTCAAGATTTTTAAAGACTTTATCAACCGTTCTTTTTTTATCAAAGTCGTGCTATCAAATTTAGTTTGTAGTCAAATAATTTCTTGCACTTGCCCACGCCTCGACATTTAACGCACTTGCCGTCGCAGTCGTCAACTTCAAAATTTAATTCCTTCATGACCTGCGTCCAGTCATATAACTGCGGGCATTTCAACAAGTCGGGACATTCCAAACATTTCTGATAAAGAGCGTGTGTAGTTATTCCGTAGTTGCATGCCCAAAGCGGGCTTTCCGAATTAAAAGCTTGCGTTAAAAAGCTCATGATTGCCGCCCTCTTACAAAAGTTTTCTTTATGTTGAAGTCGTCGTCAAAAATTGTAATATCAGCCGCCTTGCTAACTTCCAAACTTCCAAGCTTGTCAAAAATATTTAGTTCAACGGCGGGATTTTTAGTGACGAGTTCGACGCCCGCCGCAATGTCAATGCCGGTGTTCGTGCAAAAATTTCTAAGGACTTCGTTCATTTTAGCGACGCTCCCGACAAGTGTACCGTCCGCCAAAGTTGCAAGATTGCCATTGACAAAAACTTTTTGCCCGCCGAGTTCGCTAATGTCGTCGCCAATGCCGCAAGCCATGAACGAATCAGTTATTAAAATAATTTCACTGCGCGGCTTAATTTTATTTACAATCCTCTGCGCGGCGGGGCAAACGTGAACATTATCGGCAATTAGTTCGACAATCGCGCCAGAATCAAACGCCGCTCCGACGACGCCTGGTTTTCTGTGGTGCAAGCCAGTTTGCGCGTTGAAAAGGTGCGTAATGTGATTCGCGCCGCGTTCGATAGCCGCCATTGCAATTTCATAAGTCGCCGCGCTGTGTCCGATTGAGACGATAATATTTTCCGCGCGGCAACGGTCGATAAAGTCAAATCCGCTAACTTCGGGAGCAACGGTTATAATTTTAATAACATCGACGAAATTTTTAATCAGCTCAAAATCGGCAGGCAAGATATTTTCTTCAGCTTGTGCGCCCTTGAATTTTTTATTTATAAAAGGTCCCTCGACGTGTGCACCAAGAATCCTCGCGCCGTGTGAAAAATTTTTACCAATACGAATCCTTTCAAGCGCACGATAAATTTTTTCAAGCGGCATAGTCATAGTAGTTGGCAAAAAGCTCGTGACACCGCAGGAAGGCATAAACTCTGCGAATTTTTTTAAGGCGTCAATGTCGTCGTCCATAGTGTCAACGCCCGCCGCGCCGTGAATGTGGATATTTATAAAACCAGGTGCGACAAAATTATTTTCCGCGTCGATAAGCTCCGCGCCGTCCACAGGTTCGCCGATTGAAATAATTTTCTCGTCAAAATTTATACAGCCCGCGCAGATTGTAAAGTTGCCGCTCGCGTCGAGAAGAATCAACCGCCCATTAACTAAAGACTTCATAAACTCGCCTCAATGGTGGAAAAGTCTGATGTGGGTGAACGCCATAGCAATATTATATTTGTCGCAAGTCTCGATAACGTTATCGTCGCGAATGGAGCCGCCAGTTTGGGCAATGAATTCGACGCCCGATTTATGAGCGCGTTCAATATTATCTCCAAATGGGAAAAATGCATCCGACGCTAAAGACACGCCGCGCAGATTTTTAAGCCAAGAAATTTTTTCGTCGTCGGTAAAGGGCGCGGGCTTGACGGTAAAAAGATTTTCCCAGCTGTCGTCAAAAGTTTCACCGCCTAAGTAAACGTCAATGGCGTTATCGCGGTCGGGACGCTTAACACCCTTTTTAAATGGCAACTCCAAAACTTTAGGACATTGACGCAAGAACCAATAATCAGCTTTATTGCCCGCAAGCCTTGTGCAGTGAACGCGGCTTTGTTGTCCTGCGCCAATACCGATTGCCTGTCCGCCCTTAGCATAGCAAACGGAATTCGATTGAGTGTATTTTAAAGTTATCAACGCGGTTAAGAGGTCGCGTTTGGCTTCGGGCGTAAAGTTTTTATTTTTAGTCGGAATATCGGTTAAGCAGTCTTCGGAAATTTTTACGTCGTTGCGTTTCTGCTCAAAAGTTACACCGAAAATTTTTTTAGTCTCGGCGGCGGGCGGTTCATAGTCGGGATTCATTTTTAGGATAAGATAATTTCCTCCGCGTTTAGATTTTAAAATCTCCAAAGCTTTAGGCGAATAAGCTGGCGCAATAATTCCGTCGCTAACTTCGCGCTTAAGATAAGTAGCGGTCGGCTCGTCGCACTCGTCGGATAAAATTGCGAAGTCGCCGTAAGAACTCATTCTATCTGCTCCGCGTGCCCGAACGTAAGCATTTGCTTGCGGCGAAAGTTCAGCGTCTCCCACGAAATAAATTTTCCTCAACACGTCGTCAAGCGGCAAACCAGTTGCGGCACCGGCGGGACTTACATGCTTAAACGAAGCGGCGGCAGGTAAATTTGTTGCCTCGCGCAGTTCACGGACGAGTTGCCAACCGTTAAGCGCGTCAAGCAAATTGATATAACCAGGTCGTCCGTTTAAGACTTCAAAAGGAAGTTCGCCAGCCTCGACGAAAACTTTTGCCGGTTTCTGATTCGGATTGCAACCGTATTTTAATTCCAGTTCGTTCATTTAAATCACCTCGATTGCAAAATTCTGCGCGGCAAGTTTATCCCCTGCAAAGTTCGTGTTATAATGACAAAAAAATTTTCGGAGGTTGAGATTATGAACAAAACTGATTGGCAAAAATTTTTCAAAACAAAAGTCGAACGGTGCAATGTGCTAGTTATCGGCGATATTATGATGGATAGATATTATTACGGCGAAGTTCGCAAATTCGCAAGTGATGCGCCCGTTCCCGTAGCGAAAATTATTAATCGCAAGGCATCACTCGGTGCGGCGGCGAATATCGCTAACAACTTGGCGCGACTCGGCTGTAAGACTTCAGTGGCGGGTTTCGTTGGCGACGATCACAACTTTGAAATACTTTCCGGTCAACTTTACGAGAGCGGCATTAATCAAGACGGATTGATTGCAACTGAATGGCCGACGACGACAAAGATTAGAATTATGAGCGGGCATGTTCAGATGTTCCGCATGGATTTTGAAGACCTCGCGCCGCGCACAGAAGAACAATTCGACGCTTTGAAAAGTTTTGTTAAAAAGCGGCTAAACGACAGCCTAGACGCGATTGTTCTTGCCGATTATGAAAAGGGCGTTTGCACAGAAAGATTTTGTGCCTCTGTAATTCGGGCGGCGCATAATCACGGCGTGCCGGTTGTCGTTATGCCATATGGTCAGCAATGGATTAAATACGCACAAGCTGATTACGTTACACCGAACGTCGCCAAAATAAATAAAATCCTGCTAAGCCCCATACCAACGGACGATGACGACGCGGCAGAACGAGCAGGACGATATATAATGCGCAAATTTAGGATTAAAAATGTTTTGGCGACGCGCTCGGCTTCGGGCATGACGTTGGTAACGGAAGATGACGCTTTTCATTTGCCGACAAGAGTTCAAGAAGTCTTCGATAGTGCAGGTGCGGCGGATACAGTTGCGGCGGTTTTTGCAATGGCTTTAGCGGGCGGCTTAAAACCTGTAGACGGCGCATATATTGCAAATGTTGCGGCAGGTATTGTCTTAAGGAAATCTGGTACCTACGCTATTACTCGCGAAGACGTTTTAAATGAGCTTGCCGGTTAAGCAAAAAATTATGCTCGCATAAAGCGCAATGCCATTAACATAGGAGGAATTTAATTTGATAGTCTCATGGAACACAACGAACGCTTGCAACATGTATTGCGCCCATTGCTACCGCGACGCCGGCTGTAAAGCTCAAGAAGAACTTTCGACGACGGAGGCTAAAGAACTTTTAAATCAGATAGCCCGCGCAGGTTTTAAGATAATGATATTTTCGGGCGGCGAACCTTTAATGCGTCCCGACATTTTAGAACTTGTAGAGCACGCGACGAGCTTAAAATTAATCGCTGTCTTCGGCACGAATGGCACATTGATAACGCCGCAAATGGCAAAAGATTTAAAAGCGGCGGGTGCAAAAGGCATGGGCATTTCCTTAGATTCACTCGACGCAGAAAAGCACGATAAATTTCGGTCGTTCGCGGGTGCGTGGCAGGGCGCAGTTGACGGCATGAAAAATTGTCTGGCGGCGGGCTTGCCCTTCCAAATACATACAACGGTTATGGATTGGAATCAACACGAGCTGGAGGCGTTAACGGATTTCGCGGTTGAGTTGGGAGCAAAGGCACATCATTTTTTCTTTTTGGTGCCAACAGGACGAGCCAAGACCATTGAGGAAGAATCACTCCGCGCCGAAGGTTACGAAAATGTTTTAACTCGAATCATGCGCAAGCAACAGCAAGTTTCAATCGAACTAAAACCGACATGTGCGCCGCAATTTTTAAGAATAGCTGACCAACTCGGCGTAAAGACCAGATTTAAGCGTGGGTGTTTGGCGGGCTTAAGCTATTGTATAATCAGCCCGCGTGGAAAAGTTCAACCGTGCGCTTATCTGAACATGGAGCTTGGCGACGTGCGAGAAACTCCCTTCGACGAAATTTGGCGGACTAACAAAATTTTAAAGACATTGCGAACACTCGACTATAGCGGCAACTGTGGAATTTGTCGTTATAAAAATAAATGCGGAGGCTGTCGTGCGCGTGCGGCTTGCTACAATGGCGGCGACTTCATGAGCGGCGAGCCGTGGTGCAATTTTAATAAAAATATTGTGGAATAAATATGGAAAAAATTTTTCTTGAAAAAATTTTTCTACTGTGCTATAAATAGTGCGGCTTAAGGAAACAAGCGGAGAAGTCGGAAGACTTGAGGAAACACGGCCACTCAAATTTGAAAGCTCCTCCAAATGCAACCGCAAGCCGACAAAGTTAATTTATCGGTTTAAATTATTGGAGGTTTTAAAAATGAAGAAGTCAGTATTAGCAGCATTGGCAGCGGCGTTCGTAATCGGCGGCGCAAGTGCAAACGTATCAGCGGCGGCAAATCCGTTCAGCGATGTTCCGGCAGGTCACTGGGCTTATCAGTCCGTTTCCAAACTCGCGGCAGAAGGCATTATTGAAGGTTATGGCGACGGCACCTATCGCGGCGACCGCAACATCACCCGTTACGAAATGGCTCAGATGATTGCTAAGGCTATGGCGAAAAATCCGAGCGGCGCAAATAAAGCTGAACTCGACAGATTAGCCGCTGAATTCCGCGATGAACTCGACGCACTCGGCGTTCGTGTTGCTGAACTCGAAAAGTATGCCGACAAAGTTGTTTGGCATGGTGAATTGCGTTATCGCTATCGCAATGAGAGAATCAAAACCAGAGACAACGACAAAATTAAGACCACCAGAAACTGGATTATGATGCGTTTCGAGCCTACGGCTACAGTCAACGATCACTGGAAAGTTAAAGCGCGTCTCGATGCAACTTCTGATATGAAGACCGATACGTCCACCGATTTCAAACTTAAGCAAGCTTACGCGCAAGGCACCTACGGCAAGTTCCAAATCAATGTCGGTAAACTTCCCTTCTACACCCTCGTTGATGACGGCATGTTGATTGATGACGAGTTCAGCGGCGGACAAATCGTTTACGGCGACAAATTCAAAATCGCGTTGATGGCAGGTCGTTGGAGCGGCACTAATGAGATTGATACTTCCAATTATGCTGGCGGCGAACTTTCCTACGAAACCGATAAACTTTACGTCGGTGCAGGCTTCCACCACTTCCGTAGCGATTACTTCCTCACTCTGCATGATGCATTTGGCAAACGCTATAACAAGAACACCCATAACGCTGCGGTTTGGACAGTCGGCGCACACTACAACTTCGGCGACTTGCAAGTTCGCGGCGCATACGCCCAGAACACCAAAGCTAAAGACTGGAAGAAATCTTGGACTGCCGGTCTTGCCTATGGTAACGCGAATAAATCGAAACCCGGTTCTTGGGATATTAGCGCGGATTATCGCTACGTCTCCCCGCTCGTCAGCTTGGCTCCGACTTATGACGCCGCTTATGCAGGTTCCAAAGGTGTCGAATTCGCCGTAAGATACGTTCCGATTTACAACACGAGAATTGAACTTAAGTACTTCCACGGCAAAGACTTCATTACCGACAAAACCGCTAAAGTTTTCTACAGCCGTGTCAGCTGGTTCTTCTAAGAAATTTTTCGTCAAATAAAATTGATAATCAACAGCTCCTCTGCTTAATCGGCGGGGGAGCTTTAAATTTTAAGGGAGGCTTCAACTGTGAAGTTAAAAAAATTTTTACCGCTGATGTTATCTACCTGTTTACTTTTCGGCGGGGGTGTCGATGCTAAAAAATTGCCACCACCCGTGTTGTCCGCCGAATTTGAGCAAATGGACTTCATGCAACTTTATCCGACGTATTCTTGGGAACCGTTGCCGATGACGGAATTTTATCAAGTGCAAGTCGTAAAAGTTTCGACAAATACAATCGTCCGCGAGCTGTTAAACACGGAGGCTTTAAACCGCATGACAGATTCTACACCGTTCACGGAGCCGGGAGAATATTATTGGCAAGTGCGTGTTGTAAATAAAAGCCATAAACCGTTAAGCGATTGGTCGGAGAAAAAATTTTTCACAGTGACTGCGCCGGTTAAATTTGCGGTTTTAGGCGACAGCATTTCACACGGCGGCACAAGATACATTCCGGCTGGGCAACTCTCCTGTCAATGGGAAACTTATTCCGAAGTTCCGATTAAAAATTTAGCGCGGAGCGGTAACACTACTCAACAAATGCTTGACCGTTTCGACAATGACGTTTTGCCGTTCAAGCCGCAAGTGCTTATTATCATGGGCGGGCTTAACGATATTCGCGAAGGCATGAAAAGCGACGCCGTTATTAAAAATCTTGAGGCGATTCGCGATAAATGTTTAGCTAATGATATAACGCCCGTTTTCTGTACGATTACTTCCATGAATCCCGAAATTATGAATCTGCGCGGCATTCCGATAACCGACGGCGATTGGCGCGAGGAGCGCGAGAAAATTAATTTCTGGATAATGAGGACGCCATATTTTATCGAAGTGGCAAAAGATTTAACTGATGAATTTGGTTATCTTCGCGCCGAATTGGCTCCCGACGGTTTACACCCTGCACTTCGCGGCAAAAAAATTATGGGCGAACTGATTG
>JAFRRH010000007.1 GCA_017428215.1 Selenomonadaceae bacterium | reverse complement strand
GCAAGCGATATATTAAAGCAGTAATTTACACCTGTGCCCGTTGAGTGTAACCGCAATGAATCATATTAACCAGGAAATTGTCACGATAAACTACGCCAAATTAGTTGAAATCCTCACGAAAGAGGAAAGTGAAGAGGATTTAGGCGCGAATGTCGCCTTAATTTAGCAGAGCGGCATAAAGACTAAGGCGGGAAAGAATCGTCTCGTATCAATAGCCGAAAAAAGTTTGCAAATTTGGGATAAATCGTCACTTCTTGCGAATCAGTTGCCATACGACGGACGCCAAACTTAATGGACAACGCGGAAATTCCATTGAAAATCAAACAGCTGATTCTCGGTCACAGCTCGCAAGATATAACCAGCAGAGTCTACACGCACAAGACTATTGAACAACTGATTAAGGCGATTAATCAAATTTAATTTGTAGTCTACGTAGTGCGTTTTAAAGAAACGCAGAGAACTTAAATTGGCGTAACGGTGCAGAGTTTGGCGTCATTACACACTTTATTTTTCAGAAATTTTTATGTCCACTTAATAGAAAAATCCCCGCAATTAGCAGGGGATAATTTTTTAACGTTTTCCACTCATAAAATCGCGTAGCTTATCGCCCAAAAGATTGAACGTCGCAACCGTTATAAAAATTGCTGTGCCTGGCGCGAGAATTACCCACGGCGCAGTTTGGAGCATGGAGCGACCGTTATTCATCATCGCGCCCCATTCGGCGGTTGGCGGCATTGCGCCCAATCCCAAAAACGATAATCCTGCCAATTCCATTATAATTGTTCCAATGTCTAAAGCTGCCGTCACGAGAACAGGTCCCGCGATATTGGGCAGAACGTGCATAAATAAAATTTTTGTCGAACTTGAACCCGCCATTTTTGCCGCGTCGAGGTAAGGCATTGACCGAATTGATAAAACTAGCCCGCGTGAAATTCTAGCGTATTTAGGCCAGCCAATTATCGCTAATGCCGCCGCCGCATTTAATAATCCTCCACCTAATGCGCCCGCCGCCGCAATCGCGAAAACCATTTGCGGAAATGCTAAAAATACATCCGATAATCTCATCAGAAAAGTATCGAGCTTGCCGCCCTTGTAGCCGCAGATCGCGCCGATTAAACTTCCGACGATTGAAATCGTAGCCAATAATAACAGCGACGCGCATAAAGTTGTTTGTGAGCCGACAATAACTCTGGACCAAACGTCTCGTCCATAGCGGTCGGTGCCGAGTAAATTTGTTGAATTCGGCGGAGTGAGTGCGCCTTCCAAGTCTTGAACGTATGGATCGTAAGGTGTCAAAAATTCCGCGAAGACTGCAATAAAAATTAAAATTCCTGCCGCCGCCAAATAAGGTGCTAATTTTTTCATGACGTTTCACCATAGCGAACACGCGGATCTAGCCAATGATAAAGCAAATCCGCAGTTAAATTCATCATCACGTAAATTATCGCCATCCACACGACGTAAGCTTGAATCAATGGATAATCGCGGGTTAATATCGCGTCGACTGCCATTTTCCCAACGCCGTCCCACATAAAAATAGTTTCAACAATCGCCGTGCCGCCGAGTAGCGAACCCATTGACAGCGCAAGTAACGTGATAATCATAATGAGCGTTGAACGCAAAACACTTTTAGTTAAGATTGTCCACTCTGCAACACCGCGACTTCTTGCGCCGATAACGTAGGGTTTATCTAATTCTTCTAAAACAACTGCGCGGATTTGTCGCGTATATTTTGCGCCCATTGCGATTGTCAAAGTTAGCGCGGGCATGATGACGCTTTGACCGATTATCGGCAGAAGATTTAGTTTCAGCGCGAGGAAATAAATTAACAGCAGTCCGCAGAAAAAATTCGGCATGGAATTTCCGACAAAACTTAAAGTTCGTATCACGTAATCGAGCGGGCGATTTTGATTGACAGCGGCAAGAATTCCCAGCGGCGTCGCGATAAAAATTGTCAGCAGAATTGACACGAGCATTAACTCAATCGTCGCGGGCAATTTATCTGCAAAAGTTTCAAAGACGAGCTTGCCGCTGATAAACGAACGCCCCATATCGCCCGTTAAAATTCCGCCGAGCCACCGTCCGTATTGAATCAAAAACGGTTGGTCAAGTCCAAGCTCTGCACGTTTAGCGGCTTTAATTTCTTCTGCCACGCTGCCCGATTGTTCGTAAATTATATCTACGGCGTCGTCTGAAGTGAATTGCATCATGCCGAATGTTAAGAAAGTTATCCCGAACAAAATCGGCACCAGTTGGACGAGCCGCGCTAAAAAATATTTTTTCATACCACGAATTTTAAATCATCCGTGCAAAAAAAATAAGCCCCGCATAGGGATTGAAGCTTTTAAAAACGTGTGTTCATAGAAAAAAATACGAAACAGATCTAACGGTGAGCAATGGGAAGTTATCAAGCCCTTGTTCTTCAATAGGAGAAATCGAAAAGCGCGAATTGGTTAATGCCGTCCTATACTTGGTAAAGACGCCTTGTCAGTGGCGTAATTTTCCAGCAGTGTTCACCAGGTTTAAGTGAAGAACCGACGCAAGCATTAATTGACTCTCAAAGCGTGAAAACAACCGGAGCGGTCGAATAAAAGGGCTTTGATATGGGAAAAAACAAAAGGAGTAAAAAGGCAGATAGTCACCGATGATATCGATTGTCTTTTGCATGGTTCAAACATTCTCGTCGTCTTTCAAAGGATTACGAACTAACCGTTAATTCTGCTAAAACCTTGATTAAGATTTCCCATATTTACACCTTACTTAAGCGGTTATGAACACCGGTTCTTAAATGACGCGATAAGTGCCAAAGTAGAAGCGGCATTGAAAGGGAGCGTGCGAAAAAAGTCTATAAAAAGAACAATCGTGGTAAAATAAACATGGGAGGTTTTGTTTATGGGTAAAAAGGAAAGCCGTCGGAAGTAGTAATGACGACGGCAAGCATGAAATTATCCGCAGACTATTGAGCGAGTATGATATTCAAACAACACAGGATATTCAAGAAGCTCTGAAAGAAGTGTTCACCATTTTTCGCTCGCTCGTACAGGTTGTTGTAAATGTTTTCATAAGGCATCACCGCAACGCCCCTTTTTGTCTTGCTCGAATCCTTATTCGATTGAGTGATTGTTTTTAAATTGTTAAAGACTCGTGCCCATTCCTCCGTTCCCATTACAGAAATTTCATAGGTTCGAGCACTACTTTTCAGTACCGATTCAGTCGCTTATTTTATTTGTC
>JAFRRH010000006.1 GCA_017428215.1 Selenomonadaceae bacterium | reverse complement strand
GCAAGCGATATATTAAAGCAGTAATTTACACCTGTGCCCGTTGAGTGTAACCGCAATGAATCATATTAACCAGGAAATTGTCACGATAAACTACGCCAAATTAGTTGAAATCCTCACGAAAGAGGAAAGTGAAGAGGATTTGGGCGCGAATGTCGCCTTAATTTAGCAGAGCGGCATAAAGACTAAGGCGGGAAAGAATCGTCTCGTATCAATAGCCGAAAAAAGTTTGCAAATTTGGGATAAATCGTCACTTCTTGCGAATCAGTTGCCACACGACGGACGCCAAACTTAATGGACAACGCGGAAATTCCATTGAAAATCAAACAGCTGATTCTCGGTCACAACTTACAAGATATAACCAGCACTACACGCACAAGAGACTATTGAACAACGGATTGAGGCGATTAGCCGCATTTAATTTGTAGTCTACGTAGTGCGCTTTAAAGAAACGCAGAGAACTTAAATTGGCGTAACGGCGCGGAGTTTGGCGTCATTACACACTTTATTTTTTGGTAATTTTTAAAGCCCTATAAAATTTTGTCTGCAGACATAATGGACGACGCGCAAGTTGTTTTGCTTGCCAAAGCGCATACTAACACTTACAATTCAACGTAGGATTAACAAAAAGTTTTTTTGGAGGTGTTATCCATGCAAGAGGCGATGCAAAAATTCGGTCGCTTCCTCAGTGCAATGGTCATGCCCAATATCGGCGCGTTCATTGCTTGGGGTTTTATCACAGCACTTTTTATTCCTGCAGGCTGGATTCCCAATGAGGGTCTAGCAGAATTAGTTGGACCTATGGCAAAATGGTTGCTCCCGTTGTTAATCGGATTCACGGGCGGCGAGGTCGTCAACGGTCATCGTGGCGGCGTCGTTGGTGCGATTGCTACAGCGGGTATTATCGTCGGTACTGATATTCCAATGTTTATGGGCGCAATGATTATGGGTCCCATTGGCGGCGTTGCAATTAAAAAATTCGACGAGGCGGCGCAAGATTCAATCCCCGGCGGCTTCGAGATGTTAGTTAATAACTTCTCGGCGGGCATTATCGGCGGCGTTCTTGCCTGCGCGGCTTACAGCTTTGTAGGTCCGATAGTTTCAAGTATTACGGACGGACTTGCTTCAGCGGTCGGTGCAATCGTCAGCGCGGGACTTCTTCCGCTCGTTTCAATTTTGGTTGAGCCTGCGAAGATTTTGTTCCTCAACAACGCAATCAATCACGGCGTATTCACTCCGCTTGGTATGCAACAAGCTCAAGAAGTCGGCAAATCCGTATTCTTCATGATTGAATCAAATCCTGGTCCTGGTTTAGGCGTTTTGCTTGCTTATTCACTGTTTGGCGTCGGCAATGCTAGAGGTTCAGCTCCTGGCGCGGTTATCATTCACTTCTTAGGCGGTATTCACGAAATTTATTTCCCCTACGTCCTCATGAAACCCACGCTGATTCTTGCAGTTATGGCGGGCGGTGTCACGGGTGTTTTCACATTAACATTGCTTAACGGCGGCTTGGTTGCTCCTGCGGCTCCTGGTTCCTTTATCGCGATTATGGCTATGACGGCACCTGGTGCATACTTTGCAAACATTGCGGCAGTAGCGGCGGCGGCAGGTGTAAGCTTTGCAATCAGTTCAGTATTTATCAAGGCAACTGCGGCGGCTGATGCAGAGAAGGAAGATTCACTCGAAGCGGCTCAAGCTAATATGAAAGCTATGAAAGCGGCGTCCAAAGGTCAGTCGGTCGAAGGCGAAAAACAAGTTGCAGGCGCGGATATTAAGTTTATCGTCTACGCTTGCGATGCTGGCATGGGTTCAAGTGCACTTGGCGCGGCGGCTCTGCGTAAAAAACTCCATAAAGACGGTTACAAGAACATCACTGTTAAGAACTTCGCAATCGGCAATATTCCTAAGGACGCGCAAATTGTTGTTAGCCACGAAAAACTTGCTGAACGCGCAAGAGCAGACTCTCCTCAAGCTGAACACATTTGGGTTAAAGACTTCACCAATAACAATGTTTACGACGTTATCAGCGAACGTTTAAAGGGCGGCGGCGTTGAGGCTCCTGCTGATTCGGGCGGCGAAGAAGAACAAGCTCAATCTCTCAAGGAAGGCGTCCTGCTTAAAGATAACGTCAAAGTCGGCTTAAAATCTGTTAGCAAGGAAGAGGCTATCAAAGCGGCGGGCGAATTGTTATTCAAGAGTGGCTACGTCGAAAAAGAATATATCGAGGGCATGTTGGCTCGTGAACGCGACATTTCAACTTACATTGGTCAAGGCATTGCAATTCCACACGGCGAAAACGCTGTTAAGAAACACGTCATCAAAACCGGTCTTGTTGTCATGCAATATCCGCAAGGCGTCAAATTCTCCGACGAAAATACCGCGCATTTAATCGTTGGTATCGCGGGAAAGGGCGACGATCACTTGGCGATTATCGCGAACTTGGCAACAATTACTATGGAATATTCGGAAGAAGATTTGCAAAAAGCTTACACGACCAAAGATCCGCAAGTTCTCTTCGACATGTTCACGAAAGGTTAAGCTCATGAAAAAATTTTTAGCAACAATAGCGGCGGCGGCTTGCTTACTAATGCCCGCGCAGATTCAAGCGGCGGATTATCCTTCGGCGGAAGAAGTCAAAGCTAAACTTGCCAACGTCGAGGGCGCAGTCTTCGACATAGGCAAGCCCAATGTCGCTTACGAAAAATATTTCACGGGGCAAACTTATCACGCCTCGTTAGCAAAAAATTCAATCGGCGTATCGAACGTCACGTTCATTGACGGCGCACATACCTTTTGGCATAAACATCACGGCACTTGCCAAATTTTGGTAACGGAATCGGGCGCAGGTTACGTTCAGCTTTGGGGACAAGAACCCGTCGAACTTAAACCTGGCGTTGTGTTCACGGTACCTGAAGGCGTCAAGCATTGGCACGGCGCGGCTCCCGGCAAAATGATGCAACATTTATCAATCATGCAATCTAATTCGGAAGTTTCAACTGAATGGCTGGAACCCGTCGACGATAAATTTTTTGAATCACTGCGGAGGCAATCATGATTCTGAAAAATATTAAGCACTCGGAAGTTTTGAGCTTGAAAAATCTCGTGGCTTATGCGGAAGGTCAAGTCGTCAGCAAAACTCTGATTCAAAATGACAGCGTTGGGATAACGTTATTTGCCTTCGCGAAGGGCGAGGGAATCAGTACGCACGAATCCGGCGGCGACGCTTTAGTTACGGCTCTCGACGGCGTTGGCAAAATTACAATCGCGGGCGAAGATTTTATCCTGCAAGCGGGCGAGTCAATCGTTATGCCGGCAAAAACTTCGCATGCTGTTTACGGCGAGGAAAATTTCAAAATGCTCTTGGTCGTAGCTTTTCCGGAAAAAGTTTAAGGAGGTAATCTCATGAAAAAGGCTGTACACTTCGGCGCGGGCAATATCGGACGCGGCTTTATCGGACTGCTTTTAAGTCAAGCGGGCTATCACGTTAGCTTTGTGGACGTTGCCGCTCCGCTTGTCAACGACATTAACGAACTCGGCAAGTATAACGTTCAAATCTTCGGCGAGGCTGAAAAAACTCTCGTTGAGAACGTCAGCGCAATTAACAGCAATGAAAACCTTGACGCGCTCCTTGACGCGATTGTTGAGGCGGACATTGTAACGACGGCTATCGGTCCGAACATTTTAAAATTCATCGCGCCTAATATCGCTAAAGGTTTAACCAAGCGTGTTGCGACTAATAAAACGCCGCTTAACATTATCGCTTGCGAAAATATGGTTGGCGGTTCCACCGTGCTGAAAAATTTCGTCTATGAAAATCTTGCCGACGATATTAAGCCCGAAGTTGAAAAATTAATCGGCTTCCCCGACGCGGCAGTTGATAGAATTGTTCCGCTCCAGAAGAATTACGAAAAACTTTTGGTCAAAGTCGAACCCTACGCCGAATGGGACGTTGACGCTAAAGGCGTTGTCGGTGAACTGCCCGCAATTAAAGGTATGACACTTGTCGACAATCTCGGTGCGTACATTGAGCGTAAACTTTTCACAGTCAACACGGGGCACGCTTCAATTGCTTATCTTGCTTATCAAAAAGGATTGCCCGATATTAGCTCCGCCATGCGCGACGAGGACATTGTTGCCGCCGCCCGCGCAGTTTGGGCTGAAACTTCCGCGCTGTTGATTGACAAATACGGTTTTGATCCCTTCGTTCATCAAAAATACGTAATGACGACTGAAACGCGCTTTAAGAATCCAGAAATTAGCGACGAAGTTACTCGCGTGGCTCGTGGTCCAAAACGTAAACTCTCTGCTGGCGATCGTCTTGTTTCTCCCGCAATGCAACTTATTGAACGTGGAAAAACGCCCGTCGCATTGGCAAAAGTTATCGCCGCCGCCTTGAAATTCGATTACGTTGACGACAAAGAAGCTGTCGAAGTTCAAGAATTTATCAAGGCAAATGGTATTGACGCCGCGATAACTCATTTCACAGGCATAACTCCCTACTCTAAACTCTTCGCGCTTATTAAAGCCAACATCTAATTATTCCACTTTCCTTTACTACAACCCCAAAAAAATTTATCCCCTGCCAAATTCTGACAGGGGATTTTTCTTACCAAAATTATTATGCGATTAGATTAAAGCTTCCTCTTCGGGAATTTCGTCCCAATTAATGCCAAAAATTTTTGCGAGCAATTCTTCTTCGTTAGCCGCCTCGACGTCCGCACTCTTGAAGACTACCGGCATACCGTCTTCGGAATCGTCGGGTTTAGCTTTTTCCTTAGCCTCTTGTTGTCTTTCAGCGGCTTTTTCCTTAGCTTCCTCAAAACGTTTCTGTTGCTGTTCAGAAAGTTTTTCAAGTTGCGCAAAAAGCGTCATGTTGCCTTCGCTGTCGATTGAAACGCCAAGTTGAGAGAATTTGACGCCTTCGCCCAAATCTTTTTCTGAAATATTTTTGAGCATATCGACGGCATTACCAACTTGCCCCATGACTTTTTCCGCGTACTCGTCGTCTTCAGCCATTTTCTCAAGCTCTTCGGTGCTGAACATAACCGAATATTCCTTGTCACTGCCGAGCGTCTTGGTGGTGTCCATGTCATTGGAGACGACGAAATTATAATCGCCGTACTTTTCACGGAGCTTTTCCAGATAGTTCTGCGCTTTTGTGGAAAGTTTCTGCTCATCGTCGACATTCTGCGACAACGCCAAACCTTCTTCGGAAATTTCAACAGTTGTGTTAGCAGTCATCGCTAAGGGATTTTGTTCAGCGACATTTTTATTTGACGCCGCCGTCATCGCTTGGCTATCGAATTGCCCCGCCGTTTGATAAGACCTCAAAAAATTTGCACTAATCGCATTTAACATGATGTGTCCCTCCCTAACAAAATCCATTCCGTTGCTTAAAGCTGATTTATTATAGCATATTTTCCCGCATATTCAAGCAGAAAAAATTTTTTATTAGTTGTAAAAAAAATGAAACCTAATTGCAAAAAAATTCCCCTCTGATTTTGGAGGGGATAATTTTTCTATGGAATAAACTTTTCTAATCACTTCATCGGATCCAATTTTATATTCGTGATAATTCGTCCAAGACGTGCACTAGTTAAGAAATTCAACGCCCATTTGAAAGTAACCGTCATGTTCGTGTAAATGCCCGCGAGCCTCATTAAGTGCACAAGCATCCAAGCACTCCACGCCAGAAAGCCCGTCATCTTAGGTTTATTAACGACAGCTTCGCCGCGTCCGATCGTCGCCATCGCTCCCAAATCTTTATAAACAAATTTTTCAAGATTGGTATCGCCTCTGATGAGCTTCATAATATTTTTATGTGCAACCTTAGCTTGTTGAGTGGCAACCGGTGCAACCGTCGGCAGAGGGCGTTTCATATCTCCATGCATAAATGCCGCGCAGTCGCCAATAGCGAAAACATTCTTGTGAACCGCGCCACGTACCATTAAATCTTCTTCAATCCAAATGCGTCCGTCGCGAGCACATTCTCCGCCGCAATTTTTCATCATGTCAACAGCGCGGACACCCGCCGCCCAAATTACCGTCGTCGTCGGAATTTCTACACCGTTTTTAAGTTTTAAAATATTGCCGTCGTAACCAACAACTTGAGTATTGAGCATTACCTCAACGCCTTTTTTTTCCAAAACTTTGACGGTATGTTGTTGCAAATCTTCGGAAACCATCGGCAAAAGTCGCGGCGTCGCCTCAATTAATTTTATGCTTACGTCGTTAAAGTCGAGCAGGTGGAATTCTTTCTTTTGAATCGCAATCAACTCTGCAAGTGCACCAGCTTCCTCGACGCCTGTTGGACCGCCACCGACTACGACAAAAGTCATACGTTTTTTGCGGTCTTCTGGCGTACGATACGGCTTTTCAGCGCGCTCAAATTCGTGAATAACGTGATTGCGAATATGAACCGCCTCTTGCAAAGTCTTCATGCCAAAGGAATGTTCCTCGACACTTTTCATCCCGAAAAAGTTAGTCGTTGCGCCCGCCGCAAGAATCAAATAATCGTAGTGAATTTCGCCATGATTAGTTATAACAACGTCGCGTTCCTGGTCAATGCCCTGCGCCTTCGCCATGTAAAGATTGACATTTTTATTATCGCGGAAGAATGAGCGAATCGGATAGGCAACCTCGCCTGTCTCCAGAACGGCAGTCGAAACTTGGTAAAGCAAAGGTTGGAACAAATGAAAATTATGGCGGTCGATTAGGGTAACTTCGACGTTTTCTTTAGCGAAGAGCTGACCGATTTTGATTCCGCCGAACCCGCCGCCTACGATTACTATATGGGGTTTAGACATTTCAAAAAACCTCCTGAAACTTGTAGTGAAAATTTTAACTTAACGGGCTAAAAATATTTCGGGATGATTCCCGTCTTTTCTTACTATAACGTGCGCTTTACCACAACCCCCTAACCCGTTATCTTTGCGTATGATAGCATAAAAATTCTAAATTGCAATAGGCAAGAGCCGTTTCACTCGTCGAAAAATCTTCCACATTAGCAAAAAGATTTAAAATTGTGTCCTTCGTTAAAGCAGACAATAATAAAAAAGCTCAAGAGAGCCTGCCTAAACGATAGCCGAAAAATTTTGCGGCGTCCCTAAAAATTGCTCCGACACAATCAAGGGGATTTTTTTTTGCTAACATGGAAAGTTTCATCAAAACAAATTTTTTCCCCGCGCCCTCTGCCGAGCCAAAAGTTTCTCGAATCCAACTTTCTTGCGCGTGAAATTTTCCGATTTGAACGTAACGACGAAACTCCTGCGCCGCCGTGTAGTTGTGCGAATGATAAACTTGCGCGTCCGCCGCATAAAAAATTTTCCAACCGTCAATCAACATTTTTGCCGCAACGTACATGTCCTCGCAAAGTGGCACGTTATTTGGAAAGCCGCCAACACCTTGCAAAGCCGAAACTCGATAAGCCGCAAATGAATTCGACGCGAACGCCGTTTTTATTCCGTAAAGTTTTCTGTCGTCGAAGGAGCGCAACTGACTTTCTGCAGGATAATTGAACGTCCGCAAAATTGCCGCCTCGTTAGTTGCGTTTAAGTGCGGAAGTTGTCGCCCGTATGACAAGCCGACCGATTTATCCGCGTCGAAAATTTTTACCAACTTGGAAAGTGATTCGTCGTCGTGGAGTAAAACATCTTGCGTTAAGAAAATTATCACGTCGAGCGGCAAAATTTTTTCCAGTGCTAATTGTCGCGTCGCCCCGTGATTAAAACTTTTGCGCGGTATCGTCAAGACTTCTAAGCCGAAATTTTTTGCAAGTTGAGATGTGCCGTCCGTCGATTCCGAGTCCACGATTAATTTTTTTGTCGATAACGTCTGCGCGGCGAGCTGTGATAGTAATTTCTGAAATTGTTCGCCCGCGTTAAGCGTCGGGATTATCAAACCGCAATTCACGTTGTCCTAACCGCCTTCATCGCCAATTTATTTTTATACATGTCCGCATCTGCCCGCTTGAAAACGTCGTCAGCAGTTTTATCTTGCAGTTCGTCATAATAAGCAACGCCGACTGCCGCTGAAACTTTTTCCCACGCCTCAAGCTTAGAATCACGTTGCAATTTATTAATCATGCCTCTCAAAGTTTCGACAAGCTCCACACTTTTTGAAAGATTTTCCTCGTCAAGCACGGCAACAAATTCATCGCCGCCGACGCGATAAACATTTTCTTCGCCGAAAACTGAACAAACTAATTTCCCAGCATTAATCAGATAAATATTTCCGTACTCGTGCCCGTAAGTGTCGTTGACGCGCTTAAGATAATTAACGTCAATCATAATTATCGCGAACGCCGCCTTGCCCTCTGCAATGTCTGTATCGAATTGGGCGGTTCTCTTTACGTAAGCAGTTTTATTTTTAAGCCCCGTCAATGAATCAGTATGTGCTAACTTGTCCATTACGGCAACTTCAATTTTAGCCTTACGGAAATTTTCAAAGGAAACCGTACTATCTTCCGTCGTCTTCAAAAAAGCGGCGTAAAGATTTTCTATCTCGTCGTGCGTTTTTATTTTCAAACTCTTTATATGTTCGATATTTTTTTTACGAGCCGTCTCGCTGTCATAGGAAAAATTTCGGGCGCAATAGGCCATTGTTTTGACGGGCAAGATAATGTTATTCTCAATAAACCAAAGTCCAAGAGCAAAGATAAAAATAACCGCGCCGGAGAAAAGTGCGATGACTTTAGCGATAAACATTCTGCCGTAGTTATTAATCTCGTCCATAGAAAAATCAATGCCCGCATAACAAACACATTGCCCAACGCTATTATAGACGGGCTTATAAATCGTCAGCAAATAGCCGTATTTGTCGTCGTTTATAATCGGTCTTATGGGTCTGCCTGCGAGCAAATCTGGAAGTAATTCTTCAAAGGATTCGTCGAATTCCTCAATGGAACCAGGCTCGGACGCTTCAACTGTAGCGGTTTCCAAATCAAAGACGACGTGACAGCCGTCCTCCATAATTTTATAGACGTAAAGAAATTGTATGTCGGAATTGCTGGCACGAATTTTATAAAGCTCGCGCTCAACTTCCTTGTAACCTTCCGCTTGATAGCCCTTCTCTAAAAATTCGTCTACACGTTTAGGGTTAATCTCGTTTACCACCATTGAAATTATTCCGTCGGCAATTCTCTTGCGCTCTTCTATGGCGGATTCTCTATAAATCGAGTAACATATAAACGAAATGAACACAACGACAACCACCGTAATCGACATCAGAGTAAGAATCATTTTATCACGCAATGAAGAAACAAATTTGTTGTTAGTATTGATTGCCCGCCGCATTTCCGACGAAACCGGAGCTTGCATTTTGCCAACAGTATTAAACGATTCCTTAATGCTAGCTGGGACAAATTTTAACGCGAAAAAACTAATCATAATCGCCAAACTTTTATCGGGCAATTCGTTGGAAAAATGTTGGAGGAAATGTTCCCAAATTTTTACCAAAGACTCCCAAGAATTGAACGAATTGGAAAGACTAAGCATTTCTTCGATAAGCGAACCGCTAAAGCTGGTGACAAGGATTGTGGCGGGAATTGTCCAGAGGATTTTCGGAAATTTTTCGTAGTAACCCCTTTTCGCTAGGAATGCCGTTATCACTGCAAGTAAAACGCTTACCATACCATAAAAAAGTTCGTCTTCGTCGAAGGAGGCACCAATTAAATTTGTAAAGAACCCCACAGAAATGCCCGGTATGTAACCTCCGAGTGCCGCAATAAAAATCGTGCCGATAGTGTCGAGATAAACTGGCAGATTGAATTTTTCAGCGATAATTACACCGACAACATTTAAAATCATTCCCACTGCGCAAATCATCACAAGTTTGAAAAAATTTTTATCTAAGTTAATCATGCTTATTTCCCTTATAAAATTTTTGAACGAATTATATCACGAAAGATTATTATCAACAATTAGCGGCGTCGCAAAAATTTTTTCAAGTAAGTGTTGAATAAGTGCCAAGAAAATAGAAATTCGGCTGTAATAGTGGCGAGGTGAAAAAAATGGTATCGAGACGCTATGAATTGACAGAGGCACAATGGACAAAACTAAATATTATTTTGAAAGCAATAAAGGCAGCCCCTACAAGAACGTGAGAAATACAGTAAATGAGGTAGTATGGATATTGAAGAGCGGAGCCGTATGGCGCGATTTACCAACTCGTTACGGCACGTGGAACGCTCTCTATAAATGTTTCTGACATAGCAAGAATATGAGCTTTTTGAAAAAATTTTTACAGATTTAGCTCTCGAATATTATTTGCAAGAAGTGTCAATAGACATTACCATAATCAAAGTTCATCAAGCGGCTGGCTCCAAAAAAAAAGAATCCCTAGGCAAAAGTCGCGGCGGCTATACAATTAAAATACACGTTTCAGTGGATGCTCTTGGTAATTCACGGTCGTGCGAAAAAAAGACTGTAAAAATACCAACCGTGATAAAATAAACATGGGAGGTTTTGTTTATGGGTAAAAATGAAAAGCCGTCGGCAATAGTAATGACATACGGCAAGCGTGAAATTCCCCGCAGACTGTTGAGCAAGTATGATATTCAAACAGCACAGGATATTCAATAATCCCTGAAAGATTTGCTCGGCGTTTTGAATTTTCTTAAGAATCGCGGATTGCGGGACATTTTAATTCTTTGTGCTGAAGGGATTGAAAGACACTGTCGAGACTGCCTTTCTTTAGTGAATTTCAACATTGCATTGTCCACCAAGTCATAAATACATTTAAGTATGTGTCAACTAAGGAACGCAAAATTATCGCACCAGAAAACCATAAACAACTGCACTACGGCAAAGACCTTGACAAAAGATTTGAAAAGTACCGTAAACACTTGAAGTAAGAAAACAGATGGCAAGCCGTGCGCGCGGAAATGTGCACGCACGGTTTTGAGTGGGGGAAAACTCGGAGATTATCTCCAAGAGTTACCTATCACTATTCTTATTTCTTGCCACCTAACTTGTTACAAAAAAATGGACTATGCTTTTGCAGAATTGAGGTTTAATTTATGGCGAGTTCTCTATTATTTTCGTGGACGCTTGCCCTTCTAACTTCTCGCTTGGTCCTTTTTACAAAAATTTTTTCCCACTACCGCTACAAGTTCAAAGGCAAGCCTGTTTACGTTTCCGCATACAAGAATCTTGCCGAGTTGCACGACATGACATTTTCTGGACTTGGCAAGCGGTATATCAAAGCCGTAATTGATACATGTCCTTTGAGTGTATAAGCCAAAAGTCATATGAAGGTTGTTTGCTCCCAGATGTCTAAATACGCTATTAACCAAAAAATATTCACGAAAGAGGGTAGTGAAATTCACAAGCCCTTTACTCGTGCGAAGCTTGCCAACTTGTGAAATCATACAGAATATTTAGGCACTAAAATGGCCTTAATTTTATGTTACACGGTGTTGCGCCCTACCAAACTTGTTCAAATTTTAAGGTACATTTTTATTCTGAAGTTAAAATTGCTTCGGAATTTTTTACGAGGATTTTAATTCATCATGTGTAAGAACCGGTGTTCATAACCGCTTAAGTAAGGTGTGAATATGGGAAATCTTAATCAAGGTTTGAGCGGAATTAACGGTTAGTTCGTAATCCTTTAAAAGACGACGAGAATTGACGAACAAAGGCTCTATAACTTCCCATTGCTCTTCCGTTATATTTGTTTCGTATTTTTTTCTATGAACACACGTTCTTAGATTTTTGCTTTGAGCCTGTAAGCTCGAATGTGCCTGTAAAACAATTAAGGCGCAACGTCTTTTCAACGTTGAATAAGTCGCACATCCCTTGCAATCAGATACCTTGCGAAATATGTTTATCCGTCAGATAAAAACGACATCCTAAATCTCGCCAGTCGGGAGTATTCAAAATTGCCGGGCGAATGTCCAAACGAGGGGCTCCTTACTTGCGACGAGCTGTTTGATTTGACTGCTTTAGGTCATTCTTGTATTTCTCTATTCTTCTTTCGATACATTAAAAAGCACCTCCAAAGCTCATTTTACTTGAGAGGTACTTTTTGTCTAAAGTCTGTAGCCACCGCGCAGATTTGCAGAGGATTTTTTATCCGTATAGGTTTAAATTTTGTATCCGCGTGGTGTTATTATAAAATTTTCTTTGATAAAAGTTTGAGAGTTGCCGATTATCACCAACGAAAACATGTTAACTTCCTCTTGAATAAAATTTTCCAGCGTCGAAATAATTTTTGATTCGTCGTCTCGTCCCGCGTTCGTAACTATGCCGACGGGCGTATTTTTTTCGCGGAACTCCAGTAGGATTTTTTGAACTTCGGCGAGCTGTGTGACACGGCGTTTACTTTTTGGATTATAAAGGGCAATAACGAAATCACCCTCCGCCGCAGAGCGCACGCGCCTTTGGATAAGCTCCCACGGCGTCATTAAATCACTTAAACTTATAATTGCAAAATCATTCATGAGAGGCGCACCTAAAATCGCCGCCGCCGCATTGACAGCCGAAACGCCCGCGATAATTTCAAACTGCGGACGATTTTTTTCGGGCAAGTCCAAAATCATTTCCAAGACAAGCCCCGCCATACCATAAACGCCAGCGTCGCCACTTGATACAACTGCCACGTCGCGTCCCGCTAAAGTTTCTTCAATGGCAAGTTGGCAACGTTCGACTTCCTGCATCATAGCGCGACCGATAATTTTTTTCCCGCCGATAATTTTTTCAATGAGTTTAATATATGTATTGTAACCTGCGACGACTTGAGAGGATTCAATCGCCTGACGAGCTTTAGGCGTCATTTCACTCAAGCCGCCCGGACCTATTCCGACGACAGAAATTTTACTCATTTAATCGCTAACCACCTTCCTAGCCCCGACAAATCGTGCTTTCCAATATTCGTTGTCGAGACTGTCGATATTGACGCCCTTGCTTGACGACGCATGGAGAAATTTTCCGTCGCCAACGTAAATGCCGCAATGTGAGACGCCCTCCGCGTAAGTCGTGAAGAAAACCAAATCGCCAACCGTTAATTGACTGCGTTTAGCGTCCTTGCCCAAATTATATTGCTCGTCGGCTAAACGCGGAATTGTAACACCGTGCATTTTGAAGACGTATTGCACTAATCCCGAACAGTCAAAGCCAGAAGTCGTCGTGCCACCAAACACGTAGGGAATTCCCATAAGCGTTCGCGCCGTCGCGACAATCTGTTTACCTTGCGTGCTCGTTATAAAACTTCGTCCGTAAGGCGCGAGCGTAGACGGGGTTTTAACGTCCGTCGAAGTGACTTTGAGGTCGGGAAGGCGGCGTCCTTTTTTTTCTTTAGCCTTCCGAAGAGCGCGCCACGTGACATTTGTGACTACGCCCGTAACACTGATTTTGTTGTCGTGTTGAAAGGCGGCAACTGCTCGCTCCGTTTCATTGCCGTAAACTCCGTCAAGTTCCGTTATGTCGTAGCCTATCAGATAAAGTTTCTTCTGCAAGGTCAAAACGTCGTTGCCGCGAGAATTACGGGATAAAGTTGGCGAGGCAAAAACTGTACTGCTTAACAAAGATATAATTGCGGCGGCGGTTACTGCAACTTTAAACTTCATCGCATCAACCTCCAATTTAGCTATTAGCTGTTAGCTAAACGAATTTAAATGAAAACTTTCGATTCGGCTTGAGGTAGCCCATTAAAAAAATTTCCTCGTCCAAAATGTGCGCCGCGATATTAACACGCCCGTCGGCAGGCAACACATCTTGAATTATCTGCACTTCGCCCGCATACCGACCGAAGTTTTCATTGTCAATCGTCACGTCGCCAAAACCGCGCTCAATGGCAGGTTCTTCCGCAGGAATTTTTCCGCCGACTTCTTTAAGATATTGCCGCCCCTCAATCGCACGAATCACAGACTTTGCGACATCTGCGCGGCGTGTGAATTTCCTGCTTAAAATTTCCGCAGTAGTCAAATCATTGCTTAGAAGTTGGGCGCGGAAAATAACTTCGTCATCGACAATCGCCGCCACAGCTTGTAATTCCTCTTGAGTGGGTGCGCCGTCGCCGATTATTATAAAGTCCACTCCTAAAGTTGCCAAAAATCTCGCGGATAAATCCGTTGTGAAATTCCTGCAGTCTTCAAGAGTGGGAAGTCCCTCGCGCAATGGGAGCCGCCGTTTACCGTCCTTACTTGGCACGAATGCGCCAACTTCAATTCCTAGCTCGTGGAGAATTTGATTTTGGTTGTCAAAAAAATAAGTGTCGAGTCCCGTCCAGCGGTGCGGATAAAAATTATGTAGTGCGGCGATGTTGTTAAATTTGGCTTTTCGTTTGAGTAGATCATCTAAAAATTCTTCAGTTACAGTCGAAGCATTGAGCTGAATTTTTCTGTTGTGACTAATCTCAGCAACTTGTTCAGCCGTAAAGCCATCGTCAAGCCTTAAAGTTATCCCGTCAATGTCGTATTGGGAAAAATTTTCGGCGTTCACGTCAAGAATAATTTCAAAGCCGTAAGTTACAGCGGTCGTCATAATGTCCGTTAAATCGTCGAAAAAAGTTTCGGCATTTGCGGCTTCGGGAACCTGCGCGGAAGTAAACAGGCGTTTAAATCCCAAATTCGCCGCCGACTTGATAAGCGCAAGATTTTCCGCGTTATCGTAGTCAAGCCCTGCATAAATTGATATTCCGTTTTGCATAGCAAAATCTCCTTTGGCAGTTATCAGCTGTCAGTTATCAGTTTATTAATTCGTTTGATTCTGTCGCGAAGTTTATCGTTAGTCGCCTGAACGCAAACCATTAAATTACCGCGTACTTTACCGATTTTAATCATTGCGGCGGTAGTTAACATATTAAGAACCATTTTAGTAGCAGTGCCGGCTTTCATTCGCGTTGAGCCGGTCAAAGCCTCTGCACCAGTCACTGGAGTTATCGCAATGTCAACGACTTTAGCAAGCGCGGAATTCTCAACGCACGAGACGCCAACGGTTATCGCGCCAATTTTTTTTGCGAAGTCAACGCCGCCCAAAACGTAAGGTGTGCGCCCCGACGCCGTGATACCAACTAAAATATCCGCCGCGCAGAAATTTTTATTTCTTAAGTCTTCAGCGGCTAAGTTTAAATTATCTTCCGCGCCTTCGACAGCTTCAATCAACGCGCCAGTGCCACCCGCAATTAATCCTTGAACCATATCGGGATTAACGCCAAAAGTCGGCGGACACTCCGAAGCGTCTAAAACTCCAAGTCGTCCCGACGTTCCCGCGCCGATATAAAACAATCTTCCGCCGCGTGAAAAACTTTCAGCAATCGCGTCAACTGCTTTAGCAACTTCGGGTAAAACTTTCTCAACAGCCGCCGCAACTTTTTTATCCTCGTCGTTGATGAGCTTAACCATTTCAAGCGTCGTGCACTCGTCAATATGCAAAGTCGCAGGATTTATCTTCTCCGTTGTCAGTTCAGAAAAATTTTCCATAGCGTCTCCTTAGGGAATAAAAATTAAGTCGGCAACTTCGGGATTACCTTCGGCAATATCCATTTTAAATCTATGGAGCGGCGCGAAAATCGGCGAACCCTTCAACCTAAGCTGAAACCTTAACAGCGTGTGCGAATTGCTTCCGAGCACGGGAATTCTAGTTAAAACGTAATTATCAGAATCATTGACGGCAAGACCATAATCCTCGATAAAACCTGCGCGGAATCCGCATTCTTTAGAAGTTTCTTCGGCGTCGACGCTGTATTTTCCGTCGGGATAAGCGATAAATTTCGCGGGCTTTTGCAGAGACCATTCAATCGCCTGTTTAGAGCCGTAAATTTCATTCCAAAGCTTATCGCCCTTTAGCGTCGTCAAATCTTTATAGCTCATCGTGTGGCTTTCAAAGTCCATAAAGCCGCCCGCTTGCAACGCCCGCACAAAATCCCACGTCAGATAATCTTTCATGCCGATATGGTCAGTCACGATAAAAACCGTCGCACACATGTTGTACTTTTGCAGAATCGGAAAAACATTTTTGTAAATGTCCTCGTGCCCGTCGTCGAAAGTCAGCACAATCGGTTTACTCGGCAAAGTTTTTCCACTAGCCCAAGCGTCAAGTAAATCATCGGGCGCAATGACATGATAGCCGTTGTCTACCAAAAATTTTAACTGCGCGTCGAAGTCTGCAACCGTCAGCGTCGTAGGATTTTTATCCGTGTCGCTCACTCGGTGATAAACTAAAATTGGCACGCCGTCCGCCGCCCGCTCAAATAACCAGAAAATAAATCCCGCCGCCGCAATCAGGAGCACAACTATCACCAGTAAAAATTTCTTCATAAGCTCGCGCTCCTTTCAGTGAAATTTCATTTTGGTAAATATATATCAAGCGGCGGGCAGTGTCAAGATAATAAAAGTAAAAAGGCTTGCTTTTAGCAAACTTCTCCGTTAAACTTTTTTATAAAGTAAAATTGAAAGGCTGTGAATTTTTATGAACGAAGAAATTTATTCCGAACGAATAGCGCAATGTTTTACGGTTGAGGACTTGACGCGCATTTTTAGTTTAGCTGAACTGTTGGAGATGACGCGGGCGGGCTTTTTACAAGATTGGCTTGCCGATAATTTTTCCGAAGAGGCGGCAGAAATTTTGTCGCTGGAGGAAATTGCTACTTGGAACGATGACGAATTGCGGCTTGCGCTTTGCGAGCTGTTAAACATTGATTCCGCCGAGTTGTCGGATTATGACGCGCAGTCGATTGAGCGTGCACTTAATAAACGTCGCTTGAAAGAAATTTACGGCGGCGACGGCACTATCGTCACCAACCAGCGCGAACTTATCAACGCACTCGACAACGGCGATTTAATTATTTATCTTGTCGGCGGCGTCTTCCAAATCCCGCGCAGATACGGCGGTGTCACTTACTACGGTCGCGAAAATGCTCTTGTAGAAATTTTGAATCGTCGCGATGTGGATTTTGACGCGGCAGAAATTTCTTTGAACAACTTGCAAGTTTTTGTTTGTCATAACATTACCGTCAAGTACGCTAACTCGACTAATTTGATTTTCCTGCGCGGCGATAAAATTGCTCACGATGACGCCGTAAAAAAAATTGATGTCTATAAACTTCTGCGCGGGCGGCGTGCCTTTGAAACGCCCGAAAACTTTTCGCAACGTGCAGAGAATATGCGCGGAATTGTCGTTGGTAAAACTTTCCTCGACGAAAAAAATTACAATATCAATCTGCAAACTTTTGACTTGAAAATTGATTGGTATATGGACTTCTTGACCGTTGCAAGGAATTTTGCCGAAAAGTTTTTCCATTGCATTATTCCCGCCGAATTTGCCCAAAAACTTTACGAGACTGAACGCGCTCAACTCGTCTACGCTGATTTTTGCGCTGACGGCAATTTTTCCGCTATCAAGCAACTTTATCTGATTACTTCGGACGGCACGCGCATTGATATTTTTGTCACCGATAAGCCCGCGTTGGAAGAATTCGCCGAACAAAATCAAAGCGGCGGTTCGGGCGGCAGTGGTTATGGCTTGGAACTCGTCAATCCTTGCGCTTGGACATTTTCCGATACGGCAATTCAGGCGACAACAACCGTTGCAAATAGAAATGGTATGCATACGCGCCCGTCGTCGGTGTTTGTGCAAAAAGCGTCGTCGTTTAAATCTAAAATTGCTATTCGGGCTAAAGGCAGAACGGTTGACGCGAAAAGTATTCTAATGGTTATGAGCATGGGCTTGACCAAAGGTACGGAAGTTACGATTATTGCCGACGGTCCCGACGCTCAAGAGGCGATTAACGCATTGATAGCCTTGATTGATTCAAAGTTCGGTGCAGAGTGAACATGAAAGCATTTCACACACTGCGGACGCGGGAAAATTTTTCGGCGGCGGACTTTGAAATTTTTACGATGATATTGTCCGCGTTGAAGTGGCGCGAGAAAAACGGCGCAATAAAACTCGTAACGGATTCACGCGGGGCGGAATATTTTGAGCGGCTCGGCTTGTCGGCGGCTTGGAATGAAATTGATACGTCGCTTGATGAAATGGATTCGTTCGGCTGGAATGAAAAAATTTTTTGGGCGGGTGCTAAACTTTTTGCGTTGTCGAGGCAAGTCGCGCCCGTTGTCATGATTGATTTGGATTTTATCGCGTGGCAACGGCTCGACTTCGCGCCCTTCGCAACAAATATCGCCGTAATTCACCGCGAGAAAGTCAACAACTCAATTTATCCCGATAAAAATTTTTTCCGGCTCAAAAACGGGCAACATTTACCGGCGGCTCTCGATTGGTCGGTTGAGGCTTGCAACACGGCTTTTGCTTACTTCGGCGCGAACGATTTTATCAAACGCTACACCGATTTTGCCTTTGAGCTGATGACTTCGCTGGACACAACCGACGACGTTTTAACTTATATGGTTTTTGTCGAACAGCGTTGGGCGGCAATGTGCGCCGCGCTTATGCATAGAGAAATTTTTTCGCTGTCGTCGCTGGAAAATTTATTCGGGCGGCAAAAATATTTCACGCACCTTTGGGGCAGTAAGCAAAAATTTCGTGACGATTTAAAGGCTTCAGAAAACTTTTGTCGAAGTTGTGCACGAAGAATTCAAAACGATTTCCCGTGCTGGGCTGAAAAATTGCGTGCAAGCGATTGGGCAGGAAAATATTTTTAAGGGGGCGCGTCGATGTTCGGAAGATATGACGACAAATCTTTTAGGGAACAGTTGGAAAAAAATTTATCGTGGTTGCGGCGAGAAATTTTAAATCTTGATGATTACGTTCCGCGTGAAGAGTTTGATTCTTTACGGGAACGGGAAGATTCTTTGCGGGAGCGGGAAAAAACTTTATCGCGCGAAAAAAATTCTCTGCAGGTGGAGCTTGCGACTTCGACGCGGCGATTGGAGGCGGCAGAAAAAAATTGTCGCGATTTGGAACGGAGCTTAGAAAAAATTTCTGCCGAATGCGATTATTATCGTGAGGCTTATGCGGAATTGGACGCGGCGTATAAAAATTATCTTTCGCTCAACGAGAAAATTCGCTATCAACTCGCGGGGATTTTCGGCGACGCGCAGACCGTGCAAGGATTTTTAATTGGCGCGGCGAACGAAAAGCATTTGAATGACTTTTGGGATTATCTGCGCTATTCATTGAACGACAACAGAATTTCCAACGCTGATTCCAAAATTTTGACGGAGCTGTTTGATTTTTGTTTCGACGCGCTCAATAACAGTTCACGCGAGCCAATTTATTCGCGGCTTAACACGGAGCGCGGTAGTCGTTTTAATAGCTCGACGATGACGCGCACTTCAAACAGTCGGCAACTCGGACGTGTTCAATCGGTTTTGCTTGAGGGCTACGCCGACCGCGTCGGGAATATTATTCGCCAAAGTTTGGTTTTTATCGCGGATTGAGGAGAGTTTAGCTGTTAGCTATTAGCTGTTAGTGGAGTAGCAAAATTCTAACAGCCAACAGCTAGAAACTATCAGCTAAAAAGGAGGAAATTTTAATGGCAACAAAACCGCTAAAAGTCTTGCCGATTTCGGCGGAGCAGTTCAAAAAATTTCGGGAGCAAAAATTATCGCAGTTGATTGACGAGGCGGCGACCGAGCTTGAGAAAAAATTTTCCGCGCTGTGTGACGAGTTCAACCAAAAATTCAACGCCGACCAATGGATTTTAATGACGCGCAAGAATCAACAGCCCGAAGTTTATTATATTCACGCGATTGCCGGCGTCATGCCCAATACTTGTTCAGGAAATTTTGGTGCTAGTTGTAAAAAAGCTGGAGAAAAATATGACCTTCCGAGTTCCGCATTGACTTTCGCCAATTTTACTGGTGTTTTACCGTCCGAAACGGAAATGAATCGTTGCTTTAATGAAAGATTACCATATCTTCGTAGTGGAAAAAATTTCTGGCTTTCAAATACTGATAATAATAATCAGGGCGTATTTTTCAAAAGAAATAATCAAATTTATTACAAAAATTTTGTTCGCAATACTATATATTTAAATGGCAACGGAGGTAGTTATAGCGGTGACTACATGTTATGCATTCCGATTTATCGTTTCAACGGGATAAACAGCGATAAACTTCCTGCAGCGTCGGCTCTTTTGTTTTGGTTGCAATACGAGCTTGAACCTTTGCAGGAGCAATTCAACAACAAAGCCGGGCGCGAGGCTTTCAAGGCTTTGCAGAAACTCTACAGCGAGCACGGAGAATTTTTGCTTGGCACGGAGGCGGGCATTTCGCTTAACAGGAAAAAAGTTTTGCAGGCGGCACTGGCGGGCACTAAGATTGATTTTGTCCCGAATATAAAAGCCGTCCTCGACAGCAAAAAAATTGAGGGCGACGACAACTTTATCGAACAGCTCGAAAAGGATTTCTTGGAGTGCGATAATCGGCGTGCCAATCTAAGTCCTTACGGCAGGAATTTGCTTTACGGTCCTAACGAAGGGCATTGGGAGCTTTGGGATTATGGCGGCGAGTTCGACAGCGAAAACGAAGTTATTTTAAAGGAAAGTTTTACGGCGCGAGACCCTGCCAGCGATATAAGTCGCGGGATTGTCGGAATTGACTTCGGCACAAAATCAACCGTCGTCGTCTGCGAAAACGCCAATCATCAGCAGTTGCCCGTTCAAGTTGGCAGTGGCGACTACACGCAGGGCATTAACGCCGCCAATTACGAAAATCCTACCGTCATGCAGTTTATCGACTTTGAAAAATTTTTATCCGACTACAACGCCCGCGCAGGTCGTCCGTTCACCAGTTGGAATGACTTAACCGTTTCGCACACCGCCTTTGACAACTTGAAGGCTACCGACAGCAAAAATTATTACTCGTTTTTCGACGGGCTTAAACATTGGTGCGGCACGCCCGAAGAGGAAATTAAAATTCGCGACGCGCAGGGCAAGGAATGGAATTTGCCAGCGTTCCTAAAGCTCGGAGACGACATGCCCAATCCGATTGAGATTTACGCCTATTATCTCGGACTTTATATCAACAACATGATTCGCGGCGAAATTATTCTTAGCTATCTGATGTCCTTTCCCGTGACGTATGATTTCGACATTCGCGAAAAAATTCGTGCGAGTTTTGAGCGCGGGATTAAAAAATCGTTGCCGACGGCTTTGTTGAAAAATGAAGCCGCTATGAAAAATTTCTACGTGGTACACGGCGCGAGCGAGCCAGCCGCTTATGCGATTAGTGCGTTGCTTGGTTATAACTTTGACCCCGAAGGCGACGACGAAAATTATTATGGCGTGTTTGACTTTGGCGGCGGAACGACTGATTTTGATTTTGGCGTCTTGAGGGAATCTGCGCGGCAACGTTACGATTACGAGCTTAAACATTTCGGCGCGAACGGCGACAAAACTTTAGGCGGTGAAAATCTCTTGCGGCTTTTGGCGTTTGAAGTCTTTAAGGCTAATGTTAATAAACTTTTGCGCCCCGACCCGAAGAATACCGACGCGCCGTTGATACCGTTCACATATGCCGCCGAGCGCGAAAAATTTTTGAACAGCGAAAGCGTTATCAATGAGACTTCGCAGGAAGCCCGCAAGAATATGCACGATTTAATGGAGGCATTGCGCGTTGTCTGGGAAAATCCGACTTCGGACGAAGCGAAGAAAATTTGCGACACGGGAATCACGCTCAATCTTTACGACGAGAGCGGCAACGCAGTTACGAATTTTACTTTGGATATTGGCGGCAATAAATCTGACGTTAAGCCGCCCGAACCCGTTCCTATTATTTTTGAGAGCGAGGAATTACTCCGTTTAGAACAACTTCAGAACGAAGAATATTTTTTACCAGTAGAAAAAAGTTTGATAAGATTGCTTTGCCAGCTTGGTTTTGGACAGAAAGCCCTTTATCTTAGCACATGGAAAAAAACTTTCGAGAACATAGAAAAAGCCTACAGAGACGAATCAACGTGGCAACCGTTTATTTATCATGTTCGTTCGGTTGGACATTTTGAGGCATTTATTCCACGCGAAAAAAATCCAGTTATAGTTGCGCGAACAGTTGAGCCGACAAACGAGCCAGCCAAAAAATTGGTTGACTTGAAAAAAATTCTGCGCAATCGAATTGAAAAGGGTGTAAGGAATTTTTTCTACTCGCTAAAGCAGGCATTTGAGAGCGACGCGGCGAAAAGAAATTTTATTGCGCCGTTTAATGAGGTTGAGGAGTTCGCGATATTCTTAGCGGGCAATTCGTCGAAGTCCGAACTTGTCAAGGAAATTTTCGAGGAGTATATCGGCGAAAACTTTAAGGCGGGCGAAATTCTTGGCGTCGAAAAAAATTCTGTGAAGTTTAACTTATTCCCGCCACTGGGCACGCCCGAAGCCGTCGAGATTCAAAAGGCACGCGGCGTAGAAATCAGCGAAGACCCATTCGAGGCGATGAAACAGCCGACGGGCAAAACGGGCGTTGCATTTGGGCTGTTGAAGTGTCGAGAAAGCGGGCGAATCGAAGTTAGCGACATTCAGCCCGACGAAGAGACCGGCGAATCTTTCCAACTCTATATCGGGCGGCAGAAGAAGGGCAAGTTCAAAACGCTGATTGACCGCTCAACTAAAATGAATGTCTGGTACGAATTTTTAGACGACGCGGGCGCATCGTTTGACATTCTCTATACCGACGTGCCAGAGGCGGCGACAAATAACGCGCCGATAACAATTTCCAAGCAATATCCCGTTCGATTGGAGCAAACCGACGCCGACGCGCAAATTTATATCCGTCCAGTGGCGTCGCACGCGATTGAATATGCCGTAGCTTTTAGCCGCGACGATTTGGAAGAAAATAATTTTTTAATTGAGCCAACGCGGATTGATTTAAAATAGGAGGCGATATTTATGACCAAAATTGAAGTTAGGCAAATTTTTTTCGAGCTTTTGACCGAAGACAAAGAATTTCAGCAGAAGTTGACGGAATTTATTTTAGCCGCCGTCGCTGAAAAATTTGTTGAGCGTGTTGCGCAAGAAGTGGAGCCGCCTAAAACGGAAGAAAGCGAACCCGCTGTTGAGCAAGGAGGTTATACTAAAGACTTTGTAGAAAAAGTTGTTGAATACTCCGACTTCGATAAACTTAGCGAAGATAAAAAATCTGTCGAAAGCCAACGCGACGAGTTGCAAGCCAAATTCGATAAACTTAACGATGATAAAAAATCTGTCGAAAGCCAGCGCGACGACTTGCAAGCCAAATTCGATAAACTTAGCGACGATAAAAAATCTGTCGAACGTCAACGCGACGAGTTGCAAGCCAAATTCGATAAACTTAGCAACGATAAAAAGGTTGTCGAAAGCCAACGTGACGACTTGCAAGCCAAATTCGATAAACTTAGCGACGATAAAAAGTCTGTCGAAAGCCAACGCGACGAGTTGCAAGCCAAATTCGATAAACTTAGCAACGATAAAAAGGTTGTCGAAAGCCAACGTGACGAGTTGCAAGCCAAATTCGATAAACTTAGCAACGATAAAAAGGTTGTCGAAAGCCAACGTGACGAGTTGCAAGCCAAATTCGATAAACTTAGCGACGATAAAAAATCTGTCGAAAGCCAACGCGACGAGTTGCAAGCCAAATTCGATAAACTTAGCAACGATAAAAAATCTGTCGAACGTCAGCGCGACGAGTTGCAAGCCAAATTCGATAAACTTAACGACGATAAAAAGGTTGTCGAAAGCCAACGTGACGAATTCAGTCGCAAGTTTGAAAATGTTTGCAGGGAAAAGGAATTAGTAGAAAGTCAGCGCGACGAATTCGACCGCCAGTTAGAATCTCTTCTTAAAGACAAGGAAACGTTGGAGATAGAGCGCGACGAGTTAAAGAAACAACTTGCCGAGCGATTCGCTGAAGGTTGGGACGTGTACCAAACTTTTTTGAACCTTGACGCAACAACTCGCGAAAATTCAGGGCTTTACGCGATAAATTTTGAATCGTTCATTTGTAGCGGCGCACAACAGAGACTTCTTGGGGAAATATGGGAAGCGGCATTGGACTGCAAACGTAACGGGAAAAAAGACGACGCAGAAATTTTTTGGGCGGTTTTTTCGTACTGTGTTTATTTGGTGAATGCCGCGCAGAAAGATAACATTATCGAAATTCTTAACACGCAAGAAGGCGAACGCTACGACACCGATAAACACTCCACGAGCGGAACAAATAGTTCAACTCAAGGCGTCGTCCGCGAAATAATTCTTGCCGGCTACAAAAATAATATCAATCGCAAAATCGTCAAAAAAAGCAACGTTCGAGTGGGGTAAACTGATGGCATTTTCAAAGACAAAATTAATTCGCGAGGTAAATCTTTCGCGTAGTCGGCTCGTCAAGGGCAATGCACAAGAAATAATCAACGCGGCGCAAGAATCAATGACGGAATTTAAAAATTGCATACAACAACTTTGCAAACTGCTTGACGAGAGATTTTTAATTTTTCGGCAAGATGTCTGGTACGATTCGTTGACTAATTTATTGTTGCCGAAGTTCGATAAAAATTTTTGTCGGCTGTTGACGTTGGAAGAATTCGCCGCGCAGATTGACGGTACGCACAAGGAAGATTTTTTTTTGACGTTTGCAGGTTTTAAGGGTCGTTGCATATCCGCTGAAGAGTGCAAGGAAATTTTTTCGGGCAATGCCAATCACTATCCGCATGCGCAGGGCAATCGTCGCCCGCGTTTTTTTATTGACGGCAAGGAGGTTACGGCGAGTTGCATTTATACTCAGCTGTCGTGGACGGAGAAAAATTTTAACTCAAGCGCGGCGCGGAGTGTCTTTGCTGTAGCCGCCCGTAAAAATTATTTTTGTCTGGAAACTACAGGGCAACTCGTGGACAATATCGGCTCGGCAATTCGCGTTTGCGGCTCCAATCCGTCGAAAAGTGCGGTGCTGATTCCCGTTTGCAATTTGCCGCTTGAAGATAGTTTTGGCGATAAAAAAGTTGCGGCGGCTTGTGCGATTCTTGAGGCGGGACTTGTGCCGATTAATTCGGAGCTTGGCGACGTAGAAAATCTTCGCAAGCGTTATCTGCAGATGAAAAAATATCTTTCGTTCGATGAAGATTTTCGGCTTGATGTGGAGGCTTGGCAAGCGACGGCGGAGCATGATGAACATATTCAAGAAAATATCGAGACGAACGCACTAAAGAAAATTTTTTTGGAATGTGACATGCGCCGCGCCAATCTTACGCCATATCCGGAAAGATTTTTGACTGATTCAGAGGCGGGACATTGGGAGCTTTACGAGGAAAATTTTTCGCCGGCAGAAGACAGCATAACCATTACCATTGACGAAAATTGGTATATGAAAAATCCGAAATTCGACGTGAAAACCAGCGGCGTTTGTGCGATTGATTTTGGTACGAAAAGCACGGTTGCGGTTTGCCTTGACGACGGTAAAAAACTTTTGCGAATTGGGCGCGGCGAACTTGAAAAGGCTCCTTCCGCGCAGGATTATGAAAATCCGACTGTGATAGAGTTGCGCGATTACGTTTCGTTTTTAGAGGCGTATCAATTAAAAGACGGGCGACCTTTCACGGAGTGGGAGCAGTTGACGGTTTCGCACGAGGCATTGAATCGGCTTTTGGAGAGCGAGGACAGGCAAGTTGCGCAAAGTATTTTTGGCGAGCTTAAGCAGTGGGCAAATCGTCGGCAAGGCTTGATTCGGTTGCGCGACCGTTGCGGTAAAGATGTTTTGTTGTATCCTTACGACGAGTTGAGCAAGGGCGATTTGGATCCTGTGGAGCTTTACGCCTATTACATCGGGCTTTATATCAACAACATGTACAACGGGATTTATCTTGAGTATATTTTTTCGTTCCCCGTCAACTACAAGAAAAATGTTCGCGAGCATTTATTGGAAAGTTTTAGGCGTGGGATTAAACATTCTTTGCCCGAATCAATGTTAAATGACGAAACGTTGATGAAAAATTTTTCGGTTTACGCGGGAGCAAGCGAGCCGGCGGCTTATGCGGTGTGTGCTCTGCGTGAATTGGAGCGAGAAAAAAATATTCCGCGTCCGACGGAAAGGGAGCCGATTTATTTTGGCGTGTTCGATTTTGGCGGCGGCACGACTGATTTTGATTTCGGATTGTGGCGACTGCCGACGGCGGAAGATAAGCGCGGATTTAATGACGTTATCGAACATTTTGCCGCCGAAAGTGACAGCGGGCTTGGCGGAGAAAAATTATTAAATCTCATTGCCTACGAAGTTTATAAAAATAATTTGGATTTAATGCGCGAACATTCGATACCGTTTGCATTGCCGGAAGGTTGCAAGCCATTTGACGGCGCGGAATTTTTGTTAAGTGATTCGTTAAGTGCCAATCTTAATCGTCGCCGCTTGAGCGATAAACTTCGCCCGATTTGGGAGGAGTGGGACGACTTTGAATCAATGGACGATGATCTGTTGACGGTTACGCTTTTCACGGAGCGCGGTAAAAAAACTCTTAATCTGATAATTTCGGTTGATGACTTGCGAAATTTTTTAGGCAAGAGAATTCTGCGCGGCGTGGAAAATTTTTTTTGCGCACTTCGCGAGGCATTTCTTAATCGACAACTTAGGAGCTATCACATTTTATTGGCGGGCAATTCTTGTAAGTCTAACTTGTTGCAAGAAATTTTTCGCGAGGAAATGGAGCGTCAACGGCAAATTTTTTCCGACGAAATTTTAAGAAAGACTGGGCACGCGCCCGACTCAGTAGAATTTATTTTGCACATGCCGCTTGGACAGGAAAATATTTCGATGAATTACGAGCGTATGCCGACTGGTAAAAGCGGCGTGGCTTTTGGATTATTGGATTGTCGGCGCGGCGGCAATGACGTTTTAATTATCGACAGAAATTTTTCCGACGAAACGAAATTTTATTACCACTTGGGCACGAGCGACGGGCAAGGCAATTTTAAAACTTTGATACCACGTGAAAACAACGACGGAACCTGGAAAAAATTTTTGTACGTGACGGAGGATAAATTTGACATTTTCTTTACGGACGAGCCGCGAGCAATCGGCGGGAAAATCCCAGTTGACGAGACCGAAAGAATTTCTTGCCGCATTAACTTTTTGCGGAACGCTAACGAGGGACAGATTTATATTCGCAAAACTTCGCCGAACGAAATAGAATACGTTGTTGCTGAAGGCGCGGATACGCCGAAATTTTTTTTGTCCAAAGTTGCAAAGATTGAATTCAGCAATTAAAATTCTAATGATTGCAACGTTGCTTGCTGAAATTGACAACCTCCGAGTGCAACGCTAAAATGTTTCCGTCAACAGACAAAAATTTTTAAAGGAGATATTTAAATGAAAGACACAGTAAAAAAAGTTGCGCTTGCGTACAGCGGCGGGCTTGATACTTCGGTTATTATCCCTTGGCTCAAGGAAAATTACGGTTGCGAAGTCATTGCCGTTTGCGCGGACGTTGGACAGGGCGACGAACTTAACGTTGTTCACGATAAAGCGTTGAAGTCTGGCGCGTCGAAAGTTTTTATCGCCGACCTCACGAAAGATTTTATTGAGAATTACATTTTCCCGACGCTTAAAGCTGGTGCGACTTACGAGGAAAAATATTTGCTCGGCACAAGTTTTGCTCGCCCGATTATCGCCAAAAAACTCGTGGAAGTTGCGCTCGCTGAAGGTTGCGACGCAGTTGCACACGGCGCGACGGGTAAAGGCAACGACCAAGTTCGCTTTGAACTGACGGTTAAAGCTCTGGCTCCTGAACTCAAGATTATTGCTCCGTGGCGCGAATGGGAACTTGACAGCCGCGAATCCGAAATTGAATACGCTAAAGCACACGATATTCCGATTGCAACTGCCAATAAAACTTACAGCATGGATAGAAATATTTGGCACCTCTCGCACGAAGGCTCCGACCTCGAAGACCCTTGGAACGCGCCGCAAAATAAAATGTTTTTAATAAGTGTTGCGCCCGAAGATGCGCCCGATAAGCCCGAAGAAATTACCGTTGACTTTGAACAGGGCATTCCCGTTGCTGTTAATGGGGAAAAACTCGGCGCGGTTGAACTCGTCACTAAGCTTAACGAGATTGGCGCACGTAACGGCGTCGGTATCGTTGACATTTGCGAAAATCGTTTGGTCGGTATGAAATCTCGCGGCGTTTACGAAAATCCTGCTGGTTCAATTCTCTACTACGCACACCGCGAACTTGAATATTTGTGCCTCGACCGCGCAACTTTCCACTTTAAACAGCACGTTGCAGTTAAATACGGCGAATTAGTTTATGACGGCATGTGGTTCTGCGCTCTTCGCGAGGCTCTTGCCGCATTCGTCGACGAAACTCAAAAGACAGTCACCGGCACCGTTAAGTTGAAACTTTACAAAGGCAACATCATTTCAGCTGGCAGTAAGTCTCCGTATTCGCTGTACAGTCAAGAGTTCGTGACGTTTGAACATGACGACGTTTACAATCAAGCTGACGCAACGGGCTTTATCAATCTGTTTGGCTTGCCGCTGAAAGTTCGCGCACTGGTAAATAAAAAATGAGCGAAAAACTTTGGGGCGGACGATTTGAGAAGTCAACCGACGAAATGATTAACGGGTTTCAGGCGTCGATTAATTTTGATAAGCGCATGTACCGCGAAGATATAACAGGCTCGATTGCTCATGCGAAAATGCTAGCCGCTCAAAAAATTATTTCCGACGACGATGCTAAAAAAATCTGCGCGGGCTTGGAAAAAATTTTGGCGCAGATTGACTCTGGCAAATTTGAATTTAGCGTTGCTTTGGAAGATATTCATATGAACGTTGAGGCGGCGTTGACGGAGGCAATCGGCGAGGCGGGCGGCAGACTTCACACGGCACGCAGTCGCAATGACCAAGTCGCGCTTGATACTCACCTTTATATCCGCCGTCAAGTTCGCGAGATTCAAAAATTAATTATTGAACTGCAAACCGAACTGGTTAAAGCCGCTGAAAAAAATCGTGACGTAATTTTCCCCGGCTATACTCATTTGCAACGCGCTCAACCGATTTTATTTGCTCATCACTTGCTGGCGTATTTTTCCATGCTGCAAAGGGATTTCGCCCGCTTTGAGGGAGTTCACGCCCGCGCAGATATTATGCCGCTTGGAGCCGGTGCATTAGCTGGCACGACTTTTAACATTGATAGAAATTTTGTCGCTAAAGAATTAGAATTCGGCGCGATTTATTCCAACAGTTTGGACGCTGTCAGCGACAGGGATTATCTGCTGGAATTCTTATCGGCGGCGTCAATTTTAATGGTTCACTTGTCGCGCTTCAGCGAAGAAATAATTTTATGGTGCAGTCGCGAGTTTTCGTTTATAGAATTGGACGACGCGCATTGTACTGGCTCTTCGATGATGCCGCAGAAAAAAAATCCCGACGTACCGGAATTGGTTCGCGGAAAGGCTGGACGAGTTTTCGGACATTTAATGGCGTTGTTGACGACTGTTAAGGCTTTGCCACTTGCTTACAACAAAGACTTGCAAGAGGACAAGGAAGGCGTATTCGACGCGCTCGACACGGTAAAATTTTCGCTGGCAGTTTTTAGTCAAATTATCGCTGGCATTAAAGTTCGCAAAGAAAATATGCGCCGCGCCGTCGAAGAGGATTTCAGCAATGCCACCGACGCGGCAGATTATTTGGTAAAGAAAAATTTGCCATTTCGTCAAGCGCACGAAGTCGCCGGTAAACTTGTCCACTATTGCATTGAGAAAAATATTTATCTTAAAGATTTGACGCTCGACGAGTTTAAAAAATTTTCGCCGCTATTCGACGCCGACATTCACGACGCGATTAAGCCTGAAACTTGCGTTGCCGCTCGAAATTCTCAAGGCGGAACTTCACCTAAACAAGTTGAAATTCAAATTGAACTTGCGCGTAAATGGCTCGAAAAAAATTCGTGATATAAAAAATTTTCCTCCGTTTGTAGCGGGGGATTTTTTTTGCAATATTGCACAATTCACCGCTAAAAATTTTTATCACGCCGTTAAAATTTAACTATAAAATCATAACACCTAAGTAATCGTTCAGATTAAAATATCGCGGGAGGCGTATATCATGAATAATTCGATTGAACTCGTTGATGTCATCTTCGTTGATAAAGAATATTCCCATAAACACCCGCATATGATTCATCGCCACGAAAATTTCTTGGAATTGCTTTATATTGCCGAGTCAAGCGGGCGTTATATCGTCGATAATCACGAATACGCCGTGACTGCCGGCGATTTTGTCATTTGCAATGCCAATGTTCCTCACGGCGAAGATCCTTTTCAAAAACACCACATTCAAACTTATTGTTTAGTTTTAATCGTGCGCGAAGTTAGAACTTGCTGAAGAGGAGCGTCCGATTTTGTCTTTCGGCAACGAAAATTTATTCTCTGAACTCTTGCCGCGTATTTATCAGATGTTTCATAAGCAAAACGGTTACTTTGAATTCTATTGACAGAAAAAACTCTGCGGTGCTAAGATTAAGTCATCAAACTGAATAATTAGCAAGACGCAGAGTCTTTTTATCATTTAAATTCTACAACGCTTGCGCCTTGCTGTCAATTAAAAGAAAGGCGGGAGCATTTATGGAAGTTTATGGTGTAGTTTATCTTATTTTGAACACGATTAACGGAAAAATGTACGTCGGACAGACTAAGCACACAGTCGAAGAGCGATTCAATCAACACGCATATGTAAAAACTGCTATCGGCAACGCGATTCACAAGTACGGTAAGAAAAATTTCCGTTATTGTGTCATCAAGTGTTGTGCATCTAAAGCAGACATGGATTATTGGGAAAAATTTTTCATTATCCTACTCGGCAGCAAGTATCCGAATGGCTACAACTTGACCTGATGGTGGCGAAGGAGTCGTTGGTTATCCTCTTACGCCCGAACATTGTGCAAAAATCTCCGCGTCTAAGATAGATAAGAAGTATAAACCTCGTTCACCCGAACATTGCTCCAAAATTGCTGAATCAAAAAAAGGAAAGTCACCTTCACGAAAAACTCGCGCAAAAATTTCTGAATCTCTCAAAGGGGAAAAAAATCCGAACTATGGCAAACCTCGCTCGCCCGAACATTCTGCAAAAATTTCGGCGTCGATACGCAGAGAAACCATTTACAAAAATTTGACAGATGAAATTAACGCCCGAAACCTTACATATTCTGCACTTACATCACTTTTAGTATTGTCTTCAAGTTCTAACGTTTCTGCAAAAATGCGTGGCAAGAGAAACTTTACAGAAAGAGATAAATCAAAACTCGTCGAGATTTTTGGAAAACCTATCGAATATCTTTTGCAACGCGAAGAATAAGAATTTTTATTGAAAAAACTTTTGCTACGATACGCATATGGTTGTGGAAAATTCTTTAATTCACGAAATTGACGTGTTGCGACGGATTTTTTGCGAGGATTATGTTGCGGCTGAAGTCGTTTTCCCGAAAAAAACTCGTCACGCGCACGAAAGACTTCAAGACCCGCAGATTATGCGCCTTTGGACTAAATACGAAGTTCTGATTGATATTGAGGTGTTTATTTGCGTAATTACGATATTAAGTGCGAAGTTTGTTGCGAAGACGGCATTATCAGCTTGCCCGAACCGTCGAACGCGATGATTCGTACAAATGCGTCGAGAGTTTATCCGATTTACAAAGATTGGAGCGACAGATTCATCTCCGCGTATAATGACGAGTTCCAAGAATGGATTAACAGCGTAAAAGCCGGAAAATTGGAAGGTCCAACTGCTTGGAACGGCTATACAGGTCAAATTACAGCCGCCGCCGCCTCAAAAGCTCGCGATATTCAGCAAAAAGTCGCTGTGGAAATTCCTCCCACGCCTGAATTTTATAAATAAAAAAAATCCGCGCAGATTAGACGCGGGAAAAAATTTATCCGTTTGATTAGGTCAAAGCGTTACGATAAGTGGTTGGAAAGATTTTTCTGCCACTTATCAGTGACGCCGCGATAAAATTTATTCGTTGGATTAGAGGGGGATTTAAAATGGGAGAGACGATTAATCCTGAAGCGAAAAATTTCGTGAAGACCGTCATGATAACGGCAACCTTCGGCGGATTGCTGTTCGGTTACGATACGGGCGTTGTAAATGGCGCATTACCTTTTATGGCGGCACCCGACCAATTAAATTTGACTCCGCAACTTGAAGGATTCGTCGTAAGTGCGCTTTTAGTCGGCGCAACAATCGGTTCGGTAACTGGCGGGCGAATTGCAGACGCGATGGGGCGTCGCAAAATGAAAATGTTGTTTGGCGGTATATGTTATCGGTTGCGGCACTTCCGGCAGTGCTTTTATTTTTTGGAATGATGAAAATGCCTGAATCACCGCGTTGGATGGCTTTAAAAGGAAATTTTGACAATGCACTTGAGACCTTAAATAAATTACGCGGCTCAGATTCGGTGGCGAGCAAAGAATTACAAGAAATTAAAGAATCAATCGCGAGTGAGGCGTCGATTAAGCAATTTGGCTGTGGAGATTTGATGACTCCTTGGGTTCGTAGGATATTATTTATCGGAATTGGCGTCGCAGTAGCCATGAGATTTACGGGCGTCAACACAATTATGTTTTACGGCACGCAAATTTTAACTGAGGCGGGTTTTGGGCGGCAAATAGCAATTATCGCAAACGGTTTAACGTCAGTTATCGCGACATTTTTCGGAATTTGGCTTTTAGGCAAAATCGGGCGCGTAACAATGTTTAAAGCGGGCATTTTAGGCACGATGGGAAGTCTTTTAATAATCGCATTAGCGGCAATGAACTTGGAAGGCTCGCCGAGTTTGCCGTATATCGTTTTATCAATGACGATTGTTTTCCTTTGGTTTAACTAGGAATGGGCATTGCAATTTTATACTTGTGGCTGGTTGATGCGTTCGCTGGAGCAATGTTCCGTATTCGTTCATACTTGCGTGCCTGAAATTAAAGGCAAATCGCTTGAGGAGATTGCGATTGAAGAATTTCCCTGCCAACTCGTTTACAACGTCCGCAGTCTCAATAAACTCGTCGAAGTAGTCGGAAATGATTTTGGCAAGACGATTGGCATGAATTTAGACCCGTCGCATTTGATGATTCAAGGCGCGGAACCGATTGCCGCCGCTCGTGCTCTCGGCGAAAAGATTTTCTACATACACGGCAAAGACGCCCGCATTGAACGCTACAAAGCTGACGTGGATGGACTTTTGGAGAATTTGCCCGTCGATAAGTCTTCGGAGCGCACTTGGAATTATGTTGCAGTCGGTTGCGGAAGAGATTTGCAATGGTGGAAAGAATTTTTCTCCATTTGCCGCATGATAGGCTATAACGGTTATGTCTCTCTTGAAATGGAAGATTTAACTATGAGCGTTGAAGCCGGCTTGCAAACTTCGATTGACGCTTTGAATCAGACTATCAGCAAATAAATTTTACGTAATAAAAATTTAATCCCCGTGAGAAATTTCGCGGGGATTTTTTTGTATCTAAACAGCGGCAGGAAAATCGCGGCGGCAATAGAATAATTCTTGCGAAAAAATTTTACGGAGGTTTAAGCATGAAAGATTATAAAAGTGAAAGTATCAGAAATGTAGCGTTCTGCGGTCATGGCCGCTCAGGCAAGACAAGTTTGCTTGAAGCGGCACTTTTCGACAGCGGCGCGACCACTCGTCTCGGCAACGTCGATCAAGGTACTGGCGTCCTCGACTTTGAGCCTGAAGAAACTAAGCGCAAAATGTCTATCAGCGCGTCTCTTGCGGCTCTTGAGTGGAAGAATTTTAAAATTAACGCGCTTGACGTGCCTGGCTTCCCCGATTTTGTCGCGGAAATGCACGGAGCTTTGGCGGCGGCAGATTCGGCGGTTATCGTCGTGAGTGCTAGCGCAGGCGTCGAAGTTGAGACCGAAAAGGCTTGGGCACTTGCTGAAAAGCTTAACTTGCCGCGTGCGTTCTTCGTTACCAAAATGGATCGTGAACACGCCGATTTTGAAAAAGTTCTCGCGGATCTTAGAAATAAATTCGGCAATAGTGTCGTGCCCGTTCAAGTTCCCGTCGGTAAAGAGGACAGCTTTAAGGGCGTCGTCGATTTAGTTAAGGCGTTCAGCAAAGTCAACAATGACGATGAGGCGATTGACGCGGCGGCAGTTGCTGACGAAGTGGAAGATAAACGCCTGGAAATGTTGGACATTGTCGCCGAATTCAACGATGACTTAATGGAAAAATATCTTGAGGGTGACGTTGAGGATTTGGACGAAAAAGAAATTTCCGAAGCTTTAGCGCAAGGTATTCGCGAGGCTAAAGTTTTCCCCGTGTTCGTCGGCTCCGCGCTTAAAAATACCGGCGTTAAAAAGTTCCTTAACAGTATCGTAGAATTTTTCCCCGCGCCCGATTCCAAAGACTACAGCGGCATTAATCCCAAAACTGATGAACTTGTCGAACGTAAAGTTTCCGAGCCGTTCAGCGGACAAATTTTTAAAACTATGGTTGACCCGTTCGTCGGACGTATGTCCTATGTGCGCGTGATTAGTGGCGACATGAAAGGCGACGCAACTTATCAACTTATCGGCGCGGAAAATGAAGGACAAGAACGTTTAAGCGGGCTTTTCACTATGCAGGGCAAGAAACAAATTCCCGTTGACGTGGCGCATGCGGGCGATATTGTCGTTACGTCTAAGCTTGCCAATGCAAAAACCGGCGATACCCTCTGCGATAAAGCCGCCCCGATTAAGTACGAACGCATTCAATATCCCGAACCGATGCTTGCTATGGCTGTCACCTCCGAGAAAAAAGGCGAGGAAGATAAAGTTTTCGGCGCGATTACCCGTCAACAGGACGAAGACCCGACAATTTGGCTCGAAAAGAAAGCCGAAACGAAGCAAACTATTCTGCGCGGTATTGGCGAAGTTCACTTGGATATTTTGAGCGACAAGATTCAGCGCAAGTTTGGTGTCAAAATGGTTTTGGGCGAACCGCGCGTTGCTTATCGTGAAACTATTCGTAAACAAGTTGAAGTTCAAGGCAAGCATAAGAAGCAATCCGGCGGGCACGGTCAATACGGCGACGTTTGGTTGAGAATCGGTCCGAACAAAGAAGCCAACACCGAAGTTAACAACGGCAATGTCTGGTCGGAAAGCATTTTCGGCGGCAGTGTCCCGCGTCAATATTTCCCCGCCGTCGAGAAAGGCACGCAGGAAACTTTAGCTGACGGCGTTATTGCGGGCTATCCCGTCGTTAATGTAAGCGTCAATCTTTTTGACGGCTCCTATCATGCAGTCGATAGCTCCGAAGCGGCGTTTAAAATGGCAACGTCCATTGCGATTAAGAAAGGTATTCTTTCCGCCGATCCGATTTTGCTTGAACCGTTTGATGAGATTACAGTTTTGACGCCCGAAAATTATATGGGCGATATTATCGGCAAGCTCAATTCCAAGCGCGGCAGTATTTTGGGCATGAATCCTGTAGGTAATGGCATGACGGAAGTTAAAGCGTTTATTCCGGAAAGTGAACTTTATAAATACGCAACGGATCTCCGCTCTCAAACTCAAGGGCGCGCTTCTTATTCGCTGAAATTCGCGGATTATAGACCAATGCCCGATAAACTTGCCGAAAAAATTATCGAAGAGCACAAGGCGGCTCAAGAGAAGTGAAAAATTTTTTACGGGCTTTGCGCAAATCATTGCTGAAACGTTCTTCCTCACTGAAAATGCAACCGCAATAATTCTGCCGATAAAGTCCCAAATCTAAACTTAAATCAATGCCTTCCTGCCAACCTGCGCGGAAGTCTTCATAAAAAAATTTAACGCCGAACTTTTTACCAAAGTGCTCGGCGATTTTTTTTATCAATTCGTGATTTTGATGACGACTGTATAAAAGCGTCGACGTAAACCACTCAAAATTATTTTCCGCCGCAAATCGAGCCGTTTCACTTAGTCGCCACGAATAACAAATACCGCAACGCTTATGAAAGCCGTTGCCAAATTGAATTGTATCCTGCTCATTAACGACGCTTAAAACTTTTGATAAATACTCGCGCAAGCCGTAATGATTATCCGCAAAAAATTTTATTCCGACTTTCTCCGCGAATTCCCGCGCAGTTCTTAAGCGTTGCCGCCATTCTTGATACGGATGTATATTCGGATTAAAAAAATAACCAATCGGCTCGAAATTTTCCTCGCGCAATTTTTTTGTCGGATAACATGAACACGGTCCGCAACACATGTGCATTAAAATTTTTTCCATAACGTCCTCAATAAATGTGATAAAATTTCCAAGGAATTTGGTCTAGCCGAACCGTGCGCAAGAACTCTACAATATCTTTGCGTCCGTAATAATGTGGCGTGCCGTTGGAATCCTGCGACATTAAAATTATCGGCATGTTCGGGAAAAATTGCGACAAATGCGCTCGAACCCTAACTGCCCGCGATGTGTAATTTGTAACTGTCTGATTTACTACGACTATAGCAAATGTTACGCCTTGTTCTATGATTACCGCTCCTTGAATTTTCATTTTGAGCACCACCCTTGAAAAATTCTTTTTTGATTATAAAATAAATCCGTGATGACTGCAATTAGAAATTAAGAATGAGGAATTGGGAATGAGAAAACTATTGGCGATAATCTGCGCGGCTATGATATTAACTGGTTGCGGCAATGAAAAAATCGTCTCTCAGGAGCTTTTGAATGTATCCTATGACCCAACTTGCGAACTTTACGCCGCTTATAACGAAAAGTTTAAGATTTATTGGGAAAATGAGCTTAGAAAGGGCAAAGTTATTTTAACGCAATCGCACGGCGGCTCCAGTAAACAAGCTAAAAAAGTTATCGACGGTTTGGAAGCGGATGTTGTGACGCTCGCCTCGTCTTATGACGTGACGCAAATTAAAAATGCAGGACGGATTCGCGGCGGTTGGCGTAAGGAATTCCCTGACAATTCCTCGCCGTATACTTCAACAATGGTTTTTCTCGTCCGCGCAGGTAATCCCAAAAATATTTGTGATTGGGACGATTTAATTCGTGATGACGTTAAAATTGTTACGCCGAATCCCAAAACCTCCGGCGGTGCGCAATATAACTACCTCGCCGCGTGGGAATTCGCCCGCAGAAAATTTGACGGCGACGAAACTAAAATTTTAGCCTTCATGAAGAAATTTTACGACAACGCCGCTCCGCTTGATGATGGTGCTCGCGGTTCAACCAAAAGATTTCAAAGCGGAATTAACGACGCACTGATTGCTTGGGAAAATGAAGCTCTGCTTGCCAAAAAAAATTCTCCGGACGACTATGACATTGTTATTCCAAGCTTGAGTATACTTGCTGAACCGTCCGTTGCCGTTGTCGATAGCGTCGTTGATAAAAAAGGCACTCGTGAACTTGCCGAAGAATATTTAAAGTATCTTTACTCCGACGCAGGTCAAGAGATTGCCGCGCAGAATTTTTATCGTCCGCGCAATACAGATATTCTTGCTAAGTATCAAGATATTTTTAAGCCGCTGGAGTTGTTTACGATAGATGAGGCATTTGGCAGCTGGGTTAAAGCTTACAATGATCATTTTGCTGACGGCGCGACTTTTGACAAAATTTATAATTAGCACGTGGTAAAAATTTTTCTTGACAAGATATAACTTCAATACGGTATAATACATGCAAATTATTTTTGGGAGGGATTTTTTAATGGCATCGGTTCCGAAAAAAATTTGGCAGGATAGCTATCAGCTCTACATTGGCGGGCAGTGGCGCGACGCTGAAGGCGGAAAAACTTTTGACGTTTACAACCCCGCTAACGGCGAATACATGTGTAAAGTTGCCGCCGCTAGCAAACAGGACGTTGACGACGCAGTTAAAGCGGCGTGGAAGGCGTTCCCTGAATGGAAGAAAACTTCAATCACCGAACGCGCAACTATTCTCCTCAAAATCGCCGACATTATCGACGCGAACAAAGAACATCTCGCCATGATTGAGACGCTCGACAACGGCAAGCCCATTCGCGAAACTATGAACATTGATATTCCAATGGGTTCCGACCACTTCCGCTATTTTGCTGGCGTCATTCGCTCGGAGGAAGGCTCCGCGAACATGATAACCGAAAATTCCTTGAGCCTTATCCTCAATGAGCCGATTGGCGTCGTCGGACAAATTGTTCCCTGGAATTTCCCGTATCTTATGGCGGCGTGGAAATTGGCACCTGCACTCGGCGCGGGCGATTGTATTGTTTTCAAACCGTCAAGCACGACAAGTTTAAGCGTCCTTGAATTAATGAAACTTATCGAAAAAGAATTGCCGCCCGGCGTCCTCAACATCGTTACAGGTTCAGGCGGCAAAACTGGACAATTCCTCCTCGACCACCCCGACATTTGCAAACTTGCGTTCACGGGTTCAACGGAAGTTGGTTACAGCGTGGCAGATGCGGCTGCTAAAAAACTTATTCCTGCAACGTTGGAACTCGGCGGCAAATCTGCTAACATTTACTTTGATGACATGCCGTGGGAAAAAGGCGTTGAAGGCGCGTGTCTGGGTATTCTCTTCAATCAAGGACAAGTTTGTTGCGCAGGTTCCAGAATTTTCGTGCAAGATACGATTTACGACAAATTCCTTGCGGCGATTAAAGAAAAATTCGAGAGCGTCAAAGTTGGCTTGCCGTGGGAACCCGATACGCAAATGGGTAGCCAGATTGACAATCGCCAGCTTGAAAAGATTTTGAACTACGTCGAAATCGGCAAGGCGGAAGGCGCACAAGTTATCACGGGCGGCGCAAAAGCAGTTGTAGAGGGTGGCGAAAATGGCGCGTTCATGCAACCGACAATCCTCGCCGACGTTAACAACAATATGCGCGTTGCCTGCGAAGAAATTTTTGGTCCCGTTGCCGTTGTTGTTAAGTTCCACGACGAGGAAGAAGTTATCAAAATGGCGAACGACAGCGAATACGGCTTGGGCGGCGCAGTTTGGACGAAAGACATTAATCGCGCCTTGAGAGTGGCTCGCGCTATCGAAACCGGCAGAATGTGGATTAACACTTACAACGAGTTGCCGGCGGGCGCACCTTTTGGCGGCTATAAAAAATCGGGCATTGGACGCGAAACTCATAAGCTGATAATGAACGCCTATACTCAAAAGAAAAATATTTTCATCAGTCTCGGCGAAAATCCGACCGGTCTTTACTAAGAAGCTCAACATATAGCTAAAATTACAGTGAATAATTTGCATAAGCAATTCTTTTTATCGAAGGGTTGCTTATTTTTTTATAATAGTCAAAGCGTCGCCGATGAGGCGTTCTCTTCCGTCGCTAGGTTTGTTGACAAGTTTGCCTTTAAAAAATAATTCTGTGGAGCCGCCGCCGTCTAAGTTAATCGCTTCGACCGCGCCAAAATTATTTTTAAGAATCCTCGCCCATTCAGTTAGCGTGCAACCTTTGCTGTGAGCTTGTCGCCCGTCAACGACTGCAAAAATATAATCGCCGTATTGAGTGATACCTACAGCCGAACGAGGCGCACGTCCTACGCGAATGTCGGGCGGAAATTGTTCCGCGTCAGCCGTAACGTAAATTTCGCCGTCCTTAACCAAAGTTGGTCCCGCGCCGATAATATGAATTGCCTCATTGAAGTCGTCGCCGTGCTCCACGTTTACATAATCTTCCTCGAAAGTCATCATGTCGCCAACGTAAACGTCCTTAAAATTTTCTGCAACGGTTCCATGCGCACTTACTATAAAACCATCGGGCGGAATGTAATTATTGCCCTTATCGCGGAAAATATTTACAACTACACCGTCTTGAACGACGAATTCGACGCCAAAATCATTTGTGCCGGTTGTCGCGCCCTGCCAACCGTTATAGACAACGACAGTATTTGAATTGCGCTCGCAGTTTACGCCGCTGATAACAACTTCCTCTCCGTTAAACTGAATGACGCCGTGATAACTTTGCCGCGCAAAAATCGTGGAGCCGTCCTCCCTTATACCAATCGCCGAACGGATAAAATAAGTTGTGCCCGCTGTCAGCCCGTCAATTTTGGTGTTGCCGAGTATAACGCCGTTCGTGGCAAAATAGCTTGCGTTAATCGTGGCGATTGCGTCGGGTGCATTCATTTGCGAAACGGTTGCGCGTCCTGGAACTTGTCCACGAGCTAACACAGGGCGCAGTTGATATTTTTCATGGTCAGCAATAATCGCGAATGCCATTACGCCATTTTGATTGTACATTAAAAATTCTAAACCTTCGACTTCCTCGACGGGTGGCGGTTCGGAAGTTTTAGGCGGCTCTTGTCCCTCTTCATATACAGGCGGGTCATAATAGGCGGAATCCAATGGCGGATGAGTTGATTCTTCTTTGGGAGTTTCAAAAGGTTTTTCGACTTCCTGCTCCTCTTCTGCTTGCGCTGAACTTAGCGGGGCTAAAAAAAACATTCCCGCCATAATCAACGCTAAAACTTTCTTTATCATAAAAATTTACTCCTGTCATATTAAAATGATTTTTGCGCTTGAAATTTCTGCCACTTTAAAAAATTTCCTTCACGGCAGAAAAAATTTTTACTTGAGTGAGTAAAAAATATAGAGCACTAATCGTAAAGTAAGGTCCATAGGCAAAATAACTGTTGCGAGTCTTTTTTTTAGCTAAGATCATTACAATCGCCGCCAATCCCCCGCAAATTGTTCCTGCAAGTACAACGTTTATTAATTTTTCCGCGCCTAACCACATACCCAGCCCGAAAATCAATTTTATATCGCCGCCGCCGAGTGAACCCTTAGAAATTATTGCTATCAATAAAAAAACTCCGCCGCCAACCGCCGCCGCTAAAAAATTTTCCTGCAAAGTAGAATTCTGCCACGCATAAATTGTTCCGAGCAAAGCAAATGGAAATGTCATTGCGTCGAAGAGCATGTATTGTTCAAAGTCGGTGAGCGTCATTAACACCAACAAAAAAATCGCCGCCATTAAAAATAAATCGTCAGTCATGTTGAATAAAATCGCCGTCGATAAAAATAAAATCGGCTTGCGAAATTTTGAGCGACTTAAAATTTCGTCCGGAAAAGTCAGCTCCGTACTTTGCGAGTAAAGTTTATCTATCCACATTGAACCAACTAAGCTTAAAATTGCCGCGCAGATGATTTTTACAATTATTTCCGCCATGTATAATCGTCCTTAGGAGTTTTTCCCAATTATAGCAAAAAAAATCGCCCTTCCAAAATCGGAGGGCTTTTTTATGTAACAAAAAAATTTTTTGACCGCTAAGTTAAGTTGCCGAATTTTTATCGGCGAGAATTTGTTTAAGCGCACGAACGGAGCCATCATCAAAGACAAAGCGAACGTTCGTATGCGCGGGGATAATTTCTTCAATTTCAGCGAGATTTATTGCCGGAAATTTTACCGGTTCGCGCAAAACATAATTAAAAGGAACAATATCCTCCATACGAAGCCAAAACTTGAATTGATTGGCTATAGTCGAGTTATCGGACTTATAAGGCAGTTCTTTCTTGTCAAAACCAGATCCGATTTCGTCGCAGAGGAGGAAGGTGCCGAAAATTTTATAATTTGTGCGCGGAATGACTGCAAGAAAATCTTTAAGCGGAACTTTCTCTTCCTCGTTCATGTAGCTGAAGTAAAGGTCTTCGTAATACGGCTCGTGGTAAAATTCTTTATCTTCCATTTCCTCAAAATCGTGAATAACATCGCCGTACCACTGATTAAAGCCGCGATTATTAGTGTTGTAAAAATAAAATTCCTCGTGCTTATCGTCTTTGGGCTTAACCAGCCAGCTAACGACGATTTCTTTTTTGTCGTCGCGATAAGTCAGATAATAGCTATCGTCGATAATGAAGAACCAATCGCGCAGATTTGTTTTAAGGTGCAGGAAATGAATATTTTGGGCGCGATACTCGTCTAACATTGCCTCGAATTGTTCAGCGTTCATTTAATCAACTCCTTTTTAGTGATTAGCAAAAAGCGGTTAGCGATTAGAAAATTCCCTAACCACTAACCACCAATCACTAGCAACTAATCAATCCATGTGGGAGCCGCCGTTAATGTCAATGTCTTCGCCGGTGATATAGCCAGCCTCTTTGGACGCGAGGAAGACAATCGGACCTGCGACCTCGAAGACTTCGCCGATACGTTTCATCGGGATTTCCTTTGCAAGTTTAATGTCGTCTTCTTCGGTGCCGTTCATGTTTTTGCGAATGTCGGTGTTAATCGCGCCGGGGCAAACGCAGTTAACGGTAATGCCATATTCGGCGACTTCGCGAGCCAAGTTTTTGCTGAAGCCAAGCAAAGCAGCTTTCGACGCGCTGTAATGAGCACCGCCGAAGACTCCGCCGCCGCGTTTAGCAGAGACGGAAGACAAGCTAACGATACGCCCGTATTTTCTTTCCTTCATGACTTCGACAACGGCTTTAGTGATGAGGAACGTGCCGAACATGTTGACGGTAAAAATTTTCTTTATATCGGCAAGCGTCATATCGTGAACGGTTACACGTTGAGTAATGCCGGCGTTATTGACCAGGACATCAATCTTGCCGTATTTATCTTTAACATTTTTGACAAAAGCGTTAACGGATTCTTCGTCGGCGATATTGAGAACGAAACCGTCAGCCTTGTATCCAGCCGCTTGAATTTCGGCAACAGTATCTTTGCAACCCTGCTCGTTCATGTCAGCGATAATGACTTGCGCGCCCGCCTCAGCGAACATGTTAGCAATTCCGCGACCGATACCGCGCTTGGAACCGGAACCCGTGACGATAACGACTTGATCTTTAAAATCGAACATATTTATTACCTCCAAAAATTTATTTAAGTTTGAATGCGCTTTTTGGCTGTTTGCAACGCGGACAAATTTCCGGCGGCTCGTCGCCTGTGTGTTCATACCCGCAAATTGAACAGACCCAAATTTTTCCGCCGACAGGTTTTTCTTCAGTTTGAGTTTCAACAATCGGAGCCTCGTCCACGTCGGGGAGCGTCATAATTTTCTGCGCGGCGAGATTTTCATAACCAAGCGGCGTGTGAGTTGAGAGATAAACGGTTTTATTTTCTTTGATAAAGGCGCGGACTCTGCTCAACGTGTCGCGGGCGGCATTTAAATCCTCGAAGACGACGGAAAGTTTATTTTCAAGTAAAGCCTCGTCAGAATAAGTAACATCGCCGTGAATCATGTAAAATTTTTCGCCGTCCTCGACGATAACGATAGAATTTCCCTTCGTATGACCGGGCGCGAATATGTAATAAATTCCGTCGGCGATTTTTTGGCACGCGGGGAAATTTTTATACGCGCCGTCGGTAAAATCAACGCGCACGACATTATCGCCCGTCAAATTCATGTCGTCCGCCTCAATGCGCGAGATAAAAATTTTTGCGTTTGGAAAACTTCTGAGTTCGCCGGTATGGTCGGGGTGTTTATGAGTTACGAGGATTTTGGAAACCTGCGCGGGCTCGTAACCTAAATTTTTGAGCGCGTCAACATAATTGGCAATCTTATCGCCAAAAGTGATGACGGATTTCTCTGTCACAGCTGGCGGCTCAAAATCGGCAGGCACGCCCGTATCAACCAAAATAACTTCGTCGCCCGTGTCGATAACATAATTCTGCAGACTTGAGCGGAGTTTTTCCTCCTTAATCGAACCTTCGGGCAATCCGCCGCCGCACGCGAACGATTTCAACATAAAGCCTCCGTCATAAAATCTTACAGCTTTGATTTGAATTTTCGCTTTGAACGCGCTTTTCGGCTGACCACAAACGGGGCAAGTTTCGGGCGGAGCGTCGCCAACATGTTCATAACCGCAGACGGAGCAAATCCATTTTTTGCCGCTCTCAACTTTTTTAGGCGCGAATTTTTTCAACAGTTCGTCGATTACAACGCCGTGATGCCATTCCTGCTCAGCGAAGATTTCCATCTCGTCCGCCGCTTTATCAAAACCAGCCGCACGAACTTTATCCGCCAAACCTTTGACTGTAGCCTTGCCGCTGTACTCTGCTTTAGCGACGCCCGCGACGAATTGCCAAAAATCTTTAGGATAGCGACCGTTGAGCGTGGCATAAAATCCCGCGTGCACAGCCTCTTGATTTGCCGACTCAATGAAAACGTTCGCAACTTCGTCCAAGCCCTGCTCTTTGGCGAGACGAGCCAGCGCATAATACATCATAACGCCGGTTGCTTCTCCCTGCGCCATTGCTACCATTAACGGTTCAAGTTCGGTACCTTTCGTTAAACCGTGTAGACTTTCTGTCACGCGAATCCCTCCCAAAATATAATACGCTTGAAAATAATCCGACTGCAAAGCTTTCAATCGTTCGGGTCGTCAACGTAATCAACTTCCGAATATCCCGCGTGCAACGTAATTTGATGACGCAAGCCCGCCGGAATAAAATACGTTTCGCCCGTCGAATAAATTTTGCTCTCGCCGTTGGCAGTGAAAGTGCACGAGCCGCTGACGACAATCGTCCATTGCGCGGCGTGCGCGTGTTCGGGGAAGACAACTTCCTTGCTCGCACTGACGAAATAAATTGTGCCGGTCGTCGTGTGGTCAACGTGAACTTCCAAGCCGTCAATTCCGTAATCTCTGCTCGGAACTTTTTTGATTATGTCGTGAAACATTTTCAACCCTCGATAAATTCAATTACCCGCGCAGATTATTTTAAAATTCTTTAGCCGCCGCAACAATCGCGTCGACAGTAATGCCATTTTTCTCAAGCAAACGGTGATACGGAGCGGATTCGCCGAATTGGTCTTGAATGCCGAAGCGTTTAACTTTACCTTTTCCCATTTCGGCGACGACTTCGCAGACAGCCGAGCCAAGCCCGTTAATAATGTTGTGGTCTTCAATCGTTATAATCTTGCCGATTTTTTCTACGCAATCTTTAACAACTTCCACGTCAAGCGGTTTAATCGTGTGCATGTCAACGACTTTAGCGGAAATGCCCTCTTCAGCGAGTTTAGCCGCCGCGTCGAGTCCGTAGCAAACCATGTCGCCGTTGGCAATAATCGCAATGTCGGTGCCTTCGCGGGCAATGTGAGCCTTACCGATAACAAATTCGGTGTTTTCGTCGTAGATAATCGGAATAGCGTCGCGAGTAAAACGGATAAATGCGGGACCGTCATATTCGGCAACTGCGCGGGTTAATTTACGAGCCGCCCAATAATCAGCCGGCATAATAACTGTCATGTTTGGAATTGTGCGCATAACGCCCATATCCTCGATAGCTTGATGACTTGCGCCGTCGTTAGCGGGAGTAAATCCACCGTGTGAACAGGCAATTTTGACATTGAGGCGCGGATAAGCAATTTCCTGACGAATCATTTCACACATACGGAGCGAGCCGAAAACCGCATAAGTTACGACGAACGGAATTTTGCCGGTAGTAGCCATGCCTGCCGCGACGCCCGCCGCGTTCTGTTCAGCAATGCCAACGTTAATGTGCTGATCGGGGTGAGCCTTCGTGAAGCCGTCGGTTTTGCAAGATTTACCAATATCAGCGTCAACGATAAAGATATTTTTATTTTCTGCGCCGAGAACAACCATTTCCTCGCCGAAGCCTACACGAGTTGCCTTTTTTTCCATATCAGAATCCCTCCTCAATATCTTTCAAAGCCTGTTCGTATTCTTCTTTATTCGGAGCGACGCCGTGCCATGAGCCGACATTTTCCATATAAGAAACGCCCTTGCCCTTAGTCGTCTGCCCGATAATGCATTTGGGCTTATGGTCGTGGCTGTGCATTTTAATCGTATCGAGCGTGCGGACGATTTGCCCCATGTCGTTGCCGTCAATGTTGTAGATTTCCCAGCCGAACGCCCTAAATTTTTCGCCGAGATCCAGATTAGGCATAACTTCATCAGTAGTACCGTCAATTTGCAGATTGTTCACGTCGACGAAAGCAATCAGATTATCGAGCTGATATTTATTGGCAGTAGCCGCCGCCTCCCAAACTTCGCCCTCTTGACATTCGCCGTCACCGAGCACTGTAAAGACGCGTGAAGCTTTTTTATCAATTTTCAAACCAATAGCCATGCCAACCGCGCAGGCGAAACCTTGACCGAGTGAACCCGTCGGAATGTCAATGCCGGGGCAATGATGATTGGGGTGACCTTGAAGCGGCGAGCCTTCTTGACGGAGCGTATGCAATTTCTCTTCGGGAAAGAAACCGAGCGTTCCGAGTGCGGCATATTGAATCGGGCAAACGTGACCTTTCGAGAGGACAAAACGATCTCTATCTTCCCACTTAGGATTTTTCGGGTCGACGTTCATTTCGCGGAAGTAGCAAGCTGTCACGAAATCCGCCGCGCTAAGCGAGCCGCCGGGGTGTCCCGACTGCGCCTCATAAATCATCGTAACAACTTTTTTGCGCAAATCCTTTGCAATCTCCTTGAGTTCCTCGACTGTCCTTTTCTTCATGATTAAACCTCCTTATTTAAAACGAAGGGCACGACGCGCAGTTGACGAGCCGCGCCCTTTGTTAGTACCGACAAAATTTTATTTAAGTGAGCAAATTATTTCGGTGATAACGCCGTTTTGAGCCTTGTAAACGACGATAGATTTTTTGTCGCCGCTATTGTACTCGTATTCTGCAACGCCGTTGGCTACACGAACAGAATCTGCCGGACCGCAGTAGTCGTTAAGGGAATATTCACTTGCGCCGACGTAAACACCTTCGGGCGTCTCGAATGCGTCGACTATCGTGGAAATGGATTTAACTTTGTTTGCGCCGTCAAGCACGACTTTAAACCCGTCAGCAAAAGTCATAGTGTTGCCGTCAACAGAAGTCGCCTCGCCGAACACCGTCTTTAACTCTTCAAGCGACGTGCCAGGTTTGATACCGTTGAGCGCGATAACTCGTTCGTTCATCATGCTCGTCATATCAGTTGCCATTTCGTCAACTTTGGCGGCGGCGTCTTTAGCCATTTTATCGGCGTCAGATTTCATCTCGTCGACTTTAGCGGTAGCGTCGTCAGCGGCTTTGTTCGCGGCGTCCTTAGCTTCATCGACTTTGGCATTGGCGTCGGCTTTCATTTCGTCAGCCTTTTTAGCGGCGTCATCAGCCATTTGATTTGCCTTATCTTTAGCCTCGTCGACTTTTGCCTTAGCCTCGTCCGCTTTTTGCTCGACTTTCTGTTGAGCGTCCTTAGCCGCGTCCTGTGCCTGATTGCCGCAACCGACGGAGAACAGCATCGTCGCGAGCATTAACAGCGCAAATGTTTTTTTCATGGTAATCAATCCTCCACAAATTTTTTCTCCGCGCTAGACGAATAACAGCGGGAGTTGCGGAATGTATGTTACCAGCAATAAGACTATTAAGCAAGCGATTATTAGCGGAATAACAGCGACGGAAATATCTTTTAGTGAAACGTTCGCTATACCGCACCCAACGAATAGATTTATACCAACTGGCGGCGTCACCAAACCGATTGACAAGTTGAGAACCATGACTGCGCCGAAGTGAATCGGGTCAATTCCTAAGCTCAACGCGACGGGCAGGAACAGCGGCGTAAAGATTAAGACTGCAGACGTTGCGTCCATAAAGCAACCCGCGATTAAGAAAATAACGTTGGCAATCAGCAAGAACATTATGTAATTGCCGCCGGTTATCTCAATCAAGCCGTCACTTATCGCAAGGTCAAGACGTGCTCTAGTTAAAATATAAGCGAACAAACTTGCCGTTGCTGTAATGAACATAACAACTGCTGTGGTCGTCGTGGAGTTTACAAAAATTTCGTAGAGGTCTTTAAGCTTCAAAGTTCTGTAGATAAAGAATCCGACGAACAAACCGTAAACAGCAGAGGCCGCCGCCGCTTCGGTCGGGGTGAAGATACCGCCGTAAATGCCGCCCAAAATGATACCAGGCATAAGCAAGCCCCAGAAAGCCTCTTTAAAAGATTTCCAACGTTCAGCCGCTGAGGCTTTAGGTAGGAGTTCAATTTGTAAATTTCTCGTCGTCCACATTGCAACGATAATCAATGCGACGCCAATCATTAAGCCTGGAACGATACCCGATAAAAATAATTTACCGATTGAAGTATCAGCGACTGAACCGTAGACGACGAAAGTTATCGACGGCGGGATAACAATACCAGTTGCACCAGCCGCCGCCATTAACGCCGCACTGAACGCAGGAGGATAACCGACTTTAACCATTGCGGGAATAAGAATCATGCCGAGAGCCGCAACCGTCGCAGGACCTGAACCGCTTATTGCCGCGAAGAAACACGCAACCGAGACCATAACGACGATTAAGCCGCCGCGCAGATGTCCAACGCAACTTTGCGCGAAGTTAATCAAGCGTTCGGAAATGCCAGCTTTCTCCATGACGTTGCCGCCTAAGATAAAGAACGGAACCGCCAATAAGACAAATTTACTTGTCGCCGAAGAGAAGATACGCGGCAACATTGTCATAATCGTATCGAGCGGACGCCCCGCGCCGTCAATCAACATACCGAAGACGCTAGAGACGCCAAGACAAATCGCAATCGGCGTGCCAACTAAGAGGAAGACTGCAAAGCTCAAGAAAATTACGGGACCAATCATTTCGCGTCGCCCTCCTTGCTGTTTATCGTGTCAATTAACATGAATAAAAATTCCACCGTGATAAAAAATGCTCCAATCGGGACGAACGAACCGAAAATCCATTCTGGCCACTGCATACCCGCTGTAACTTGTCCGTGAAAAATTTGACTCTGCACCATGCTGATTCCGTACCAAAACAGCGCGGCGGAGAAAAATGTTGCAAGCGAATAACTCATTATCTGGATTGCCCGCTTAATCCCCGCAGGCATTAAATCGAGTATTGCGGTAAATCCCAAGTGAGCTTTTCTTCTTGCCGCCGCCGCCGAGCCGATTAAGCTAAGCAACACGAACAGATAAGTTGTAATTTCTTCCGAAAACGAGAATGACGCGCTGAAGACGTAACGGGCGATGACGTTGGCAAAAGTTAAAGCCGTCATGACGATTAGGCAGATCGCGCAGATTATGTCTTCGATTTTTCCTAAAATATATCGCATATCGACTGCCTCCTTACTTCATGCGGAAGGCTTTGCAAGCCTCGTCGCCGTATTTTTCCATAAGTTCTTTACGGACGCCTTGAACTTTATCTTGGAACGGTTTCAACTGTTCGGGCGTCAACGTTACAACTTCCATGCCGCCTTGTTGGAATTTTATCTTAAGATTTTCTTCGTCGTTCTCAACTAAATCGCGTCCCCACTCGCAAGCCTCTTTAGCTTTGGCGCGGATAAGTTCTTGTGTCTTAGGCTCTAAGCTCTCAAAAATTTTGGTGTTGGCTACGAACAGATAATTTTCGTAAGTGTAATTCCAAACAGTCATATATTGCTGAATCTCATTGACTTTAGCGGAATTGGTGACGGAAAAGCCGTTTTCTTGCCCGTCAATAGTTCCCTGCTGAATCGCGGTGAAAGCTTCAGACCAACTCATTGCAACGGGGTCAGCTCCGAACGCCCGCCAAAACTTAAAATAAACCTCGCCACCAGGCACGCGGATTTTCAGACCGGCAACATCTTCCGGAACAATTACCGGGTGTTTACCGTTAGTAATCTGTCTGAAACCGTTGTGCGCGGAAGCGAGGAAAGTCATTCCCTGTTGGGCGAGAATTTTTTTGTAATATTCGCCGCCCGTCGTGTCGATAATTTCACGAGCCTCTTGATAGTTGTTAAAAGTCCAAGGAATCGTGGCAATCAAAAGATGTTCGTCCATAACTGCCATAACGCCTGCCGCATACGCCGCCAAGTCAACTGCGCCGTCGGCAATCATTTCGATACCTTTTGAGGCGTTGCCGCCCGCAAGTTGGTCATTCGGGAAAACGTCGATTGTGATATTCCCGCCGCTCTCTTTTTCCATAAGCTCGGCAAATTTCATCGCAACTTTGGTATCCGTCGCAATGTTCGTGCCGTTAACGCTCATGACCAACTTGATTTTCTGATAGTCGCCCTCTTTGCGTTCGCCCTGCGCGGCTTCTTCACCGCAACCCGTAAACGCGAGCATACTACAGACGAGCAACACCGACATAAAAATTTTTTTCCACATCGGCATTTTCAAATCAGCTCCCCTCCTCTATAAAACCCTCTACTCTTCCTTAACCAACATAGGACGTTGGCTAGGTTTTGCGTATAATAGCATTAACGCCGCTAATCTGTCAACTGTTTGTAAAAATTTTTTTATAAATCTGCGCGGTTGAAAACCTGCAAAGCTTATGATAAACTGCTGAAAAAATTTTGGAGTAGGAAATGCCTGACAAGCTAAAAGAAATTTTGCAACACGACCCGCTTTAAAAGCGGGAGAACAGCAGACGCGCTTGACGTTAAGATATTTTAAAATTTATCGCCGCGTTTTTGATTTAAAACTTTTGGGAGTATGACATGCCTGATAAGCTAAAAGAAATTTTGCAACGCGAACTTGACGAGCTTAAGCAAAATAAAATTCGTGCGATTGCGCTCGGCGTATGTTTTATCGTCCTGTTGATTGTTTGGTTGACTGATGATAGCTCCGACGATGAAGAAATTAATTTAAACGAAACTACTACTGTTGAAGCTCCGCCAGCGACAAAAGATTTGCCCGTAAAAGTTTTGCCTGTTGAGAAAAGTCCTGACGGTGTGACGCTTGTGCTTGGAGCAAATGCCGACCCGCTTTTAATCGGCGACCCGTTCGCAGGTAAGGAAAAACCTAAGCCGCCGCCCAAAGTTGTAACACCGCCCGTTCCGCCGATTATAATTCCGCCGCCGCAAATTCCCGAACCTCCTAAACCGCAACCACAAGAAAAAATTGTTTTGACGGGCACAGCAATTAGCGGCGCAAATAAAACGGCAATGTTCTTGCGCGAGAAGGAAACGTTATTCCGGACAATCGGCGAGGAAATTGGCGGGAAAAAAATTTCGGACATAACGCCTGACTTCGTGACGTTCGAGGACGGCGAGCGCGTTTTTATTCAAAGGGAGCTGAGATGATTGAACTTGAAAAAATTTTTGCCGCTCCTTGCTACGGCGATTTTTTTTATGCCCGCGCAGATTGAAGCCGCACCAATGACTTTAAGCGTACACGAAGCGGATCTTCGCTCAACGATAATGCTTGTCGCAAAAAATAGCGGGCTTAACGTTTCAGTCGATGATTCGGTTAAGGGAACAATTTCAATTTCTGTCGAGAACGTCGAGCCTGTTCATATTTTAGAAGTCATTGCCAAAACGAGAAATTTGCAGATAATCAAGGAAGCGGGCGTTTTTGTTGTAACAGCAGATTTAAAATCTATTGTGCTCATGCAAAGTTACGTTTTTCCGATTAGATTTGGTGACGCAGAAATTTTGCGCAAAGCGGTTTACAAATCTTTGGATTTTAATGTCGAAGAACCTAAACTTGAGAGGACAAGAGACACAGAAAGAGAAACGTCTGAGGGAGTAATGTTTATTCACAGTGAGACGAGAACTAGAGAAGATTCTTCGTTTAAAGATGAGGAAGAAAAAGATCCGCGAGCCAAACGAGTTTTTATAAATCCCGAAGTCAACGCGATTGTCCTCTACGGCACGCCCGCCGAATATGAGCGCGTAAAAAATCTTTTGGCGACTCTCGACGTTGAACTTAAGCAAGTTTCCGTTGAGGCAAAATTTTTAATCGTTAGCAAAGAGGAAAGTAAAAATCTCGGCGTGGAATGGTTTTGGTCGACTGCTCCGCAATTTCCCGAACGCGATATAGAAATTAATGAAACTTCGTCTGGAAGAGTTATCATAACCGAAGAATATACAAGAAAAGCAAACGACGCGACAGGTTACGGTGTTATTCAATTCGGGCGCGGACCAACGGGCATACCTTTTGAATTTTATTATGGCGCGAAGATTAATGCGCTCGTTACGAACGGCAAGGCAAAAATTCTTTCCCGTCCGAATGTTACGACAATTCAAGGGCGCGAGGCTGTGATTTACGTTGGCAATACCGTACCTATTGAAAAAAGCGAAACTACTAACTCTACTGTGCAATCGTCTTATGAATATCGCGACGCGGGAATAAAGTTAAAATATACTCCACGCATAAACGCCGACGGCACGATAAGTGCGAAGTTATACACCGAAGTCAGCACGCCCGAATATGACAAAAATACAGGAGCGTATAGATTTAACGTACGTTCGGCAGAAACGACTGTAACTGTACGCGACGGCGAGCCAATGATTATCGGCGGGCTTATCGGCGCGGAAGAGGAAAAATCCGTCAGCAAAATCCCGTTCTTAGGCGACTTGCCGATTTTGGGCGCGTTGTTCAGAAATCATCGCAAAAGTAAATCCGAATCCGAACTTATAATTTTTTTGACGGCTCACGTATTAGGCGGTAATTCAAATGAAATTTTATCCGTTAAACCTTGATATAGAAAATAAATCTTGCGTGGTAATTGGCGGCGGGCAAGTTGCGTTAAGAAAAATTTACGGATTGTTAGCGGCGGGCGCAAAAGTAAAAGTTATAGCTCCGGAAATCTGCGCGGGTGTCGAGGAACTTTTTAAACGTGGGGAAATTTCCTTGACGCGAGAAAATTTTTCTCCTAATATGCTCAGCGACGAAATAATTTTAATCGCGGCAACGGACAATCCCGAAGTCAATCGGCAAGCTTCAGAGGCGGCGCAAGCTAAAAAAATCCTCGTCAACGTCGTGGAAGGTGCAAGCGGCAATTTCAACGTCCCGTCAACAATTCGACGCGGCGATTTATTGTTGACAATTTCGACGGGCGCAAATTCTCCGGCGTTCTCAAAATTTGTTCGGGAAATGTTGGAAACGGAACTCGGAGAAAATTTCGGTGCGGGCTTAGAAATAATTTCTGCGCGGCGTCGAGAAGTCAAAAAACTTTTGCCGAATCCGCAAGCACGAAAAATTTTCTGGCAAAAATTTTTAACCCGCGAAATCTGGGAACTTTTAAAGCGCGGCTCCTTTGAAGAACTTGAGTTAAAACTCGAACAGGCAATGCGCAACGCTCGATAAAAATTTTTTCGCGTTGGGAATTGTCAAAAAAAAAAAACAACTTATAATACGCCGGAAAGGAGATGGTTCATATGGCAGAGATTAACAACATCAGCCCCGACACGCTAATATCGGGTAGCAACAGGAGCGACACCATTTCAAACGCCGGTATCAACGTCACGATTTCGGCACTCGACGGCAACGACTTGATTAACAACGAGAGCCAAAGCTACTTCAACGACAGCACCGACGAATGGGTCACGATTACGCCCCACAACGTTTCTATCGACGGCGGCTTCGGCAATGACACAATCAGAAACGACAGCGACTATTACAAGTACGCCGGCGACAACGTTTCAATCTTCGGCGGCGCAGACTTCGATTACATTAGCAACTACGGCAAGAAGGCGATCATTTCCGGCGGCGAGGACGACGACACCATTTATAACTACGGCGCGAACTCCTCTATCAGCGGTGACGCAGGCGACGATGGCATTAGCAACAATGGCTCGAACGTCTCAATCGACGGCGGCGCGGGCAACGATGGCATTAGCAACAATGGCTCGAACGTCTCAATCGACGGCGGCGCGGGCAACGATACTATTGGCAACGACGGCTCAAACGTTTCAATCGGCGGCGGCGCGGGCGACGATGACATTGGCAACGACGGCAACGACGTCTCTATCGCGGCGGGCGCAGGCAATGACACCATTGAAGACGTTGGCGTCAATTCCACTGTCAATCCCGGCAAGGGCAACGACTCCGTCAGTTTTCACGATGATTATCACAAAAATAATCCAAGACGTGTCGGAGCGGCTTATGTCTATGCAAACGGCGACGGCGACGATACTGTCAGCGGTTTCGATTCGACAGATACGCTCGTTATCGCTGATAATTACTCGTCGGCTATCAGCGGAATGGACGTTATCTTCACGGTCGGCAATGGGCATATAACTTTGCTCGGCGGCGCGAGTTTGTCTGCTGTCAATGTCGTTTCCAAGCTCTCGGAGACTGCGCCCTTTAACATCGTGATTAACACCCTAAGTTCAGCGGCGTTCGGAAATGATTCGGCGGCTAATGGCAAAAAGATTTACGGCAAAGACTACACTTATAAACAAGTCAAAAATAAAAATTATATCGTCAATGAAGGCGATGACGTTATTATATCGCTCAACGGCTCGAAGTCAGGCGACGATTACATTTACAACGAAGGCTCCGACGTGACGATAAGTGCGGGCAAGGGCGATGACACCGTTTATAACACGCAAGATAATGTTGTCTTCAACTACGCCAGTGGCGACGGCGACGATGTTATTTACGGCTTCACGAAGGCGAACAGAATCAGGCTCGGCGACGGCACAACCGCTTACACTCAAAAGCGCGTCCTCGATGATATTGTCCTTGAAGTCGGCAAAGGTTCAATAACAATTAAAGATGCCGCGAGCTTGGATTCAATCAGAGTCACGGGGAAAAAATCTTCAGCCTCCACCGATAACAATTTAATCTACGGCACGTCTCACGGCGATGTTTATACTAATACTCTCGAAGGCGCGACGATAAACGCACTCGGCGGCAGCGATTCAATTCAAAATGATAGTGCGAATGTAAGCATTTCAGGTGGCGACGGTGCCGATACGATTGTGAATGACGACTACGGAGACAAGAACTTATCAAACGTCGTGATTAACGGCGGCGCAGGCGATGATTCTATCGATAATTATGGCGAAAGTTCTACCATACTCGGCGGCGCGGGTAATGATACGATTTATAACAGAGGCTGGAGAAGGGAAGTCGCAAATGTCAGCATAAACGGTGGCGCAGGCAACGATTACATTGACAATAACAACGGTTCGCAAGTGACAATCGACGCGGGCGCGGGCGATGATACAATCAGCAACAATAGCGACAACGTTTCAATCAACGCGGGCGCGGGCAACGATTCAATTTGTAACGACGGTAGCAACAATGTCACAATCAACGCGGGCAAAGGCGACGACAGCATTGATGTTAAGTATGGTTCTTTGTATGATAATCTTATCCAATACGCCAGCGGCGACGGCAACGATATTATCTACAACTTCGATAGCAAAACGACGTTGCAAATCACGTCCGGCACTGTCAACAAAGCGACCACTGACGGCGAAAATCTTTTCCTCACTGTCGGCAAGGGCACAATCTCTTTAATGGGCGCGGCTTGGCAGGAAAGCTGGAATGTTGTTGACGCGAAGGGCAACCCTATCAGCTTTGATGTCGACGACGGCAAGGCTAAAAACATTTACAACGACAAAAATAAAGTCAAGCTCACCGGCTCCGACAACAACGACACCATTGATAATTTCGGTAATAAAGTGACCGTTACGAGCGGCGCGGGTAATGATTCACTTCGGAATCACGGCACATATGTTTTAATTGAAGCAGGCGCAGACGACGACAAGATAGAAGCTTACATGATAGATAAAGATTCGTCGTCTTATACGACACTGCGCGGCGGTGCGGGTAATGACCACATCGACAATCACGGACACCACGCTTTGATTGAGGGCGGCACAGGCAACGACACGCTTTGGAATTACACCGGCGACGACGACGGCATACATGAACAATACGAGGCAGATTACTCGACAATGCTCGGCGGCGACGGCGATGATTTTATCGATAATCGCGGAGATAATTCTTCTATCGACGGCGGCAAAGGCAATGATACCATTTACAGCTACGGTGCGCTTAATATTAAGGTCGACGGCGGCGCAGACAATGATTATATTCTCAACGGCTGGCGTCCGGATTGGCACGTTTTCGGCGACAAAGCCACAATCAATGGCGGGGCTGGCGATGATACACTTTACAGCTACGGTGCCAAGAAAGTTTCGCTTGTCGGTGGCGCAGGTAACGATTGGATTTTCAACTGTGAAGTTTCTGTTTGGAATGATGACAACACGCAGATAATTGAAACAGTCAAACCGGACAACGCGACGATTAACGGCGGCGCAGGGGACGACACCATTATCAACGAGGGCAAATCGTCTAAAATCGTGGCGGGCGCAGGTGATGACATCGTTTATAACAGTAGTTCGGAAGTTTCAATCAACGCGAGCGAGGGCAATGACCGCATTAACAACTACGGCGGCGATAACGTTACAATCGTCGGCGGCAAGGGTAATGATTATGTCCATGATGAGGGCGTCGGCACGGCTTATGTCTACAGCGCGGGCAATGATACGCTCTACAATTTCGATACCTTCGATACTATCGTTCTCGGCTCCGTCAAGGTGAATTCTTCCGTGCGCTCGGCGGGAACTGTCACCTTAAAACTCAGCAATAAGAAAACTTTGACGTTGGAGAATTATAGTGCGGACAAGGTTAATATCGCCAAAACGATAAAAGAGGTGAAAAAATTAAGCGTCATCCGCAACGATGAACCAAATACTGTAGTCAAGGGCACGTCGAAAGATGATTATATCTACAACGGTTATATTGGTGCTACAATTAACGGCGCGGCAGGCAACGATTATGTAGAAAACCCCGCTCCCGACAGTTCAATCAATGCAGGTAAGGGCAACGATACTATTTCCAATTACGGCAACGACGTGACGATTTTGGGCGGTGCGGGCAATGATTCGATAAGCAGTAGAGGCTTTGACAATACGATTGAAGGCGGCAAAGGCAATGATAAAATTTCGCTGGGAGCTGTAGGAAATTTGATTAAATATGCTTCGGGCGACGGCAAGGATACAATCATCGGCTTTAACGAGACTGATACTTTGACTGTAAGCGGCGGCACCTATTCAACGCAAGCGAGCGGCTCTGATGTTCTTGTTAAGGTCGGCAAAGGTTCAATCCTCTTGAAGGACGCCAAAGGTAAAGTCCTCAACATAAACGACACCAAGACCACCGATATTATCACGCTAAGTGACGGTGCCGACAACCTTAGCAATAATCTCGATGGCTTAACGATTCAAGCACTTGGCGGCAATGATACTGTTGATAATTCTGCTTCAGGCGTGAGGATTGACGGCGGCAAAGGTAACGACTACTCGTATAATTACGCCGACAACGTGACAATCGTCGGCGGGGCGGGTAACGATACCGTTAACAGTGAATATGCCGATAACGTTTCTATCAACGGCGGAGCGGGCAACGATTTCTTGTGTAATTTGGCAAGGACAGAATGGAATTCGGATACAGATACTTTTGAAACGGTTGAAACGGGCAACAATGTCACGCTAAACGGCGGCACAGGCAACGATTACATTTGGAACGAGGCGGGCGTTAATGTCATCTTCCAATACAACACGGACGACGGCAACGACAGAATCGAAGGCTTCAACGAGACGAGCACCCTTTCAATCGCGGGCGGCACTTACACTTCAACCAAGAGCGGCGATAATATAATTGTGACCGTCGGCAATGGAAAGATTTCTTTAATTGGCGCGGCGAGTTTGTCTGCTGTCACAATCGACGTCGTTAAGAAGACTTCCAAAACTTTGATTGTTACGAATAAGAGCAAATCGCCCGTGACCGCTAAAGCTTCCGTTCAAGTTATCGATGCCTCGACGCGCACGACTGCCGTTAAAATCACGGGCAATGACGCAGATAATATAATTTTCGGCGGTACGAAGAATGATTCGATACGCGGCGGCAAGGGCGCAGATAAAATTTATGGCGGCAGTGGAAATGACACGCTCTGGGGCGACGCGGGCAATGATTCGCTTTACGGCGGCGCAGGAAATGACACATTCATTTATAAGCCGGGCGAAGGTACAGATAAAATTTTCGACTACGCAAGCGGCGATATGTTGAAGATTTTGAAGACGAACGGCAAAGATGGTGGTACCTTCACGAAGGGCACCTTCAGCAAAGGGAACCTCACGTTGGCGATTTCGGGCGGCGGCTCTGTTATCTTCGATGGCGTAAGCAAAGGCGACGTTATCAACATCAACGGCACGAATCACACAATAAACGGCAAAACTTTTAAATAAAATCTGCGCGGGATAAATTTAAACCTCGTCGGGTGCGGCGGGGTTTTTTGTTTGACACAGGCAGAAAAGTTTTTATAATAAGTCGCAGAACAACTTGGAGGAAAAAATAAATCATGCACTTAAAAGTTTTGGGACTAAATCACAGGACGGCTCCCATTGAAGTCCGCGAAAATTTTTCAATAAGCAAGGAGGCTTTGCGGCGCGGACTTGAAAATCTTGACAGCTACGACGGCTTGAGCGAGGCGGTTATCCTTAGCACTTGCAATCGAAGCGAAATTTATGCAGTCACGGCGGAGGGTTGCGCGGCAAGTGCTTATCATTTTCTTAACGACTTAATTGGCGGCGTCGACGAAAAATTTCTTTACGAATTCAACAACGAAACTTGCGCGGAACATTTATTTGAGGTTGCGGCGGGGCTTGACTCTTTAGTTTTGGGCGAGGGGCAAATTTTATCGCAAGTCAAAGAGGCTTATGCTTTAGCGAAGGCGGCGGAGGCAACCGATACAATTTTAAATACGCTGTTCAATCGGGCAATAGCGGCGGGCAAGCGCGTCCGTACCGAAACTAAAATCGCTTATAACTCGGTGTCAGTCAGTTCAGCGGCTGTTGAGTTGGCAGAAAAAAAATTGGGCGGACTTGTCGGCAAAAGTGCATTAATTTTCGGCGCGGGCAAAATGGCTCAACTTACGGCTCAACATTTATTATCGCACGATTTAAAGAAAATTTTCGTGTCGAATCATCACTTGGAACGCGCAGAGGAAATGGCTAAAAAAATCGGCGGGCAAGCTGTCGCGTGGGAAGATGCCTTCACGAGTGCGGCTCATGTCGATATAATTATCACGTCAACGGGCGCACCTCACTACGTCGTTAAGCCGTGGCAAACTCAACAGCTCATGACGCGCAGGGAAGGACGCGGAATTTTTTTTATTGATATAGCAGTTCCTCGCGACGTTGACCCCGAAGTCGGCAAGATTAAAGGCGTGACGCTTTACAATATCGACGACCTCGAATCGGTTGTAGAAAAAAATTTGCAGGCGCGACAACGCGAGGCAGTATTGGCAAAAAAAATAATCGTCGAGGACGCGGCGGCAGTCATGGAACGTTTTAAATATTTGAACTTCCAACCGTTAATGGCGAACTTGTCGGAGCGTGCGGAAAAAATGCGTATTCGTGAACTGCGAAAATTTTCAAGCAAACTGCCCAACTTAACCGACGACGAACGAAAAATTTTAGACCAAATGACGCGCCGTATTGTACGAAAACTTTTGCGTATGCCGATGATGAAACTCAACGCTTCAGCGGGCACCGACGCCGAAAATTTTTATACTCAAGCCGTCAAAGCACTTTTTACCGACGAGGTGAATTCATTTGCGCAAAATTAAAATCGGAACGCGGGCAAGTCGTCTGGCACTGTGGCAAGCTGAATTCGTCGCGACGGAGTTAAAAAAATTTTTCTCTGAACTTGAAATCGAACTCGTCAAAGTGCGCACGACTGGCGATAAAATTTTAGACGCACCACTTGCGAAAATCGGCGGCAAGGGATTGTTCACTAAGGAATTGGAATTGCAAATGGCGGCGGGCGCGATTGATTTAGCGGTTCACAGCTTAAAAGACATGCCGACTGAATTACCAAAAGGATTCAAAATCGCGGCGATAACAAAACGTGCTCAACCTTTCGACGCCTTTGTAAGCAATAAATTTCCGACGTTTAACGCGCTCCCGAAAAATTCTGTCGTGGGAACTTCAAGCTTGCGGCGGGCGGCTCAAATTTTGTCATTGCGTCCCGACTTACAGATAAAAAATCTGCGCGGCAATGTCGAAACTCGGCTAAAGAAATTGGACGCTGGCGAATTTGACGCAATAATTTTAGCGGCGGCAGGTTTGGAGCGGCTTGGCTACTCGTCACGAATAAACGAACTTTTAACGGAAATAATTCCGGCGGCAGGGCAGGGCGCATTAGCTATCGAAACCCGCGCAGATGACGAAAAAATTTTTTCCTTAGTACAGAAACTCAACGACGCTGAAACTTTTGAGGCAGTCAAAGTGGAGCGCGAATTTTTAACGGAAGTCGGCGGCGGTTGTCAAATTCCCGTCGGAGTCTTCGCGACGATTGATGAGAACGTTAACATTCAGGCGATAATTTCTTCCGTTGACGGCAAAAAAATTATCAGAGATTCGGAAGTTGCGCCGCTCGGAGAAATTAATTTGGGCAAAAAAATTGCCGCTCGTCTGCTAAACAACGGCGGTAGAGAAATTTTGAACGACTTATTTAAGTAAATTTTTATGCTTGCTGATAAGCTCGCCAATTAACATTTTGCCGCGAATGTCGGGATGTATACCGTCAACAGAAAAGTTCGTGTCCATAGTGCCCTGCGCGTCGTAGAAGTAAGGCTCAATGTCAATAAAAAATTCTTGTCGCTTAATATAGTCGTTAATCTGCTGAAGTTTTGCGTGCCAATTTGGGTCGGTCGGCGTGTGGAAAGCATTTTGCAAATTGGCGGGGTTAATCGGCATGAGCGTTAAGAAAATCGGACGAATGTCATTTTGCGCACAAAGTTTGTTAATGCCCGCCAAATCGGCAATCACATCTTCGGCAGAAATGCTAGCGTCACGAAGACAATTTGCCCCCGTCGAAATTATCAAATTGCGCGGCTTGACTTTCAAAACGTCCTGATTAAAACGCTCAAGGGTCGTGCGGGAAGTGTCGCCACTCTTTGACAGATTGATAACGGGGAAGTCAATATAAGTTTCGTAGCTGTATTGCAAAGCACGCGGAGAATAACTGACCGCGCCGCCGCCGTGTGAAATGCTGTCGCCTAAAATCGCCACGTCAACGCCGCCCGTATAATCGGCAACAATAAATTTTTCACTGTTAGACCACGTGCCTATTGGATTATTATTTTCGTCAAGAGCGCGGACTCGCCAATAATAAGCTCCGGCATAAGGTCGCCCGTATTCGTCATAGCAACTGGAAACATCTTCAGAAACCATGCGCCAAACTGCTTCGCCGTCTGGTTCAGTCGACAATTCAACTTCATACTTAACGCCGTCATGTAAAGGAATCCAATCGAACACATGATAAATCGGTTGCGGTAAATAATCCATGAAGTCAAAATTATTTACCAGCGGACAATTTGGAAAAGGTTTTGTATCATCAATGATAATTTTTTCCGCCTTGCAAAATTCGCCAATAGGCTCGTGATGAAGTCCTAAAGCTCGCGCCCGCCAATAAAGTTCTTTTTTATTTGCAAACGGACGCAAATCAGCCTGATAACCGTTTGTATAAATTTTGCGCGTGCTGTCGAGGCTGTGAATCTTCGATAAAGCAATACCGCCTTCGACTTCGGGCGGCGCGTCCAAAAGTTCAAACTCATAACAAACGGCATTGGGGACGGTGTGCCACACGAAGAACGGCATTAAACTTGCGGGATTATCTTTATTGTAGTGATAAATGCTGACGGGGTGCGGTGGCGTCGGGAAGTTGGGATTGGGATAAATTTTGTCGGAACGATAAATTTCGCCGAAAAGCCCGCGAGCCGAAATAAAATAGTAAGTCGGAATCGGCGCACGCGGAACGATATAACTTGCCGAGCGCGTCTCTTCCTCCTTAAAAATATGGAAGGGCGGAGAATCTTCGACAAGTCCGGTTGTGCGGCTAATCGTCGTAACTTTGTAAATGCAAGGATACGGCAACGGCTTCCACGTCATTAAAGTATCGTCGCCTTCTTGAGAAAAACTCACTTCAAGCGAACGTCCGTTGAGCTGTAGCACGTCGGTTTTTTCAGCAATGTACATGCTAAATATAGAAAAAAAGCCCATTAAGGCGGCGATAATTATTAATGTAAATAAATTTTTCATAGGTTAAAATAACTGCCCCTTAAAACATAGTCATTAACTACGTTATTTCGTTAGCGATTATATTTTAGAGCCTTTAAACATTAGTGTCAACGTTTTAATTAACTACTGGAAACTTCCTAAGTCTTCAGCAAGTCAAGATAACTTTTCAACAGCGCAATATCTCCGAAACGGGCGAATAAGCAAATTAAAATTATCAGCACGACAAAGAAATATTCGCGCCACGAGCCGACTTTGAAAAGTTTTACCCCGTATTTTTTATGTGGCGTGAAAATCGGAACCTTACCGCAAATCCCGTCTTCGACAATGTGCAACAATGCTCCGACCAGTGCATAGGTTATCAAATTCAATGCAAAAGCAAGCGTCGGTTCAGGATAATATTCCTTAGCAAACTGCGCGGCGGCAATCAGCAAAAGGTAAATCAGTGGATAATGCGACCAAGTGCGGTGCTTCTTGCGCCACTTCCAATAAGCTGAACTGTCTTTGGGCGGCGAACCTTCGACCCTGTCCGGCAAAACCGCCCCGACAATAGCCGACGCCGTAAAAAGTGCATTATCCGTCGCCGTGCAAACTATAAATCCCGTAACAATTTGATGATTAATCCATTTCAAAAGTTTTTTCTCCCAACATATTCTGGGTTTTGCTGTTAAGAATCTGCTTCGCCGCGCAAAATTTCTATTCCGTGTTTTAGTTGTGGTAGGATAAAGTTTAAACATTCGTCAACGGCTTTTGGACTGCCCGGTAAATTTACAATCAGAGACCGCTTGCGAATTCCGGCGACGGCGCGGCTTAGCATGGCGCGTTTTGTCACTTGCATTGAATAATTTCTCATGGCTTCGGGAATTCCTGGTGCAAGCCGCGTGCAAACTTCCAATGTTGCTTCCGGCGTAATGTCACGAATTGAAAAGCCCGTGCCACCCGTCGTTAAAATCAAAGCAACTCCCGCGTCCGTAAACTCAATCAGCTTGTCGACAATAAGTTTTTTAATGTCAGGAACAGTCGCTCTCGAAAAAATTTTGTAACCCGCTTTGGATAAAATTTCCTCGCATTTATCGCCGCTTGTATCTTCCTCGCGCAAGCCGTAAAAGCCTCTGTCACTAACTGTAATAATCGCCGCGTCAAGTGGAATATTTTCTTTAGCAAGTTCCAAATTGTTGCCGACAGAAATTTTCCCACCGTGCAAAACTCGCGCAAAAACTCCCTCGCGTGGCATAATGCAATCGCCGACTTGTTTATAAATCGCACAATGGCTGTGACATTCCTTGCCAATTTGCGTTATCTCAAAAAAAACGTCGCCACATTTTAAACGAGTTCCAAGCGGCAATTCTTTAAACGTAAAACCTTCGGCGATAATATTTTCTCCAAACGCGCCCGCCTCGACTTGTGCACCGCGAGCTTTGAAGGCGTCAATTTCAGCTTGACCGAGAAAACTAACTTGCCGGTGCCAATCGCCCGCGTGCGCGTCGCCGTCAATCCCAAATTCCGTTATAAATGTCGCCGATTCGATTAATTTTTTAGCAGTACCGCGCTTTTCGCTTATACAAATTGCATTGATTTTGCCCATTGCTTAGCCTCCCACCTGATACATTTGAAATTTCGTCGCGCCGTCAAAGAAATGTTCTTTAGGTTTACAATAAATTGCCTCGCGAATTTTTTCTAAAATTTTATCGTCATTTTCGCCGGAACGCAACAAATTTTTTACGTCAAGCCCAGTATCAAAGCTTAAACACGTTTTTAAAAAGCCTTCCGCCGTCAAACGAATTCGATTGCACGAGCCGCAAAATTTATGCTCTAAAGCGTCGATAAATCCAATTTGCCCGACGAAGTTTTTCGGCTGAAAGTATTTGGCGGGACCTTGCAGAGAATTTTTTTTATCAATCGGCAGAAGTTCACCAAAATTATTTTCCAGCATCGAAAAAATTTCTGCAGTCGGAATTCCGCGCAATCCAGATTCCCACGCGCAACCAATCGGCATAAGTTCAATAAATCGGACTTTAATCGGATTATTTTTCGCCAATGTTGCCAGCTTTAAAATTTCTCCGTCGTTGACGCCGCACAGAGGCACGCAATTTATTTTTAATCTTAAATTTTTACCTAGCAATGTTTGAAAACTTTCAAGTACATTGTTAAAAAGTTTCCGTCGCGTCAAGTCAGTAAAAATTTTTTCTTCGAGCGTGTCTAAACTCAAATTAACGCCGTCAAGCCCTGCCGCGATTAATTCCTGTGCAAAAGTTTTTAATAAGACGCCGTTGGTTGTCAAAGTTACTTGCTCAATACTCGAAATATTTTTCAGTTCACGTATAAGAGACGGCAAATTTTTTCTAAGCAACGGTTCGCCGCCCGTCAAGCGGATTTTTTTTATGCCGAGTTGCGAAAATATTTTAGCGACGCGCAAAACTTCTTCCAAACTTAAAATCTCGTTGTGAGAAATTTTTTTTACGCCGCATTCGGGCATACAATAGCGACAACGCAAATTGCAACGGTCGGTTACAGAAATTCGCGCATAATTTATTTCGCGTCCAAATTGGTCAATCATAATAAAATTATCTCAACCTCTGCGCCCGCCTTAAGTTTATCCGAGCCGGCAGGAATATCGACTAAACAGTTGCAATCGACCGCCGAATACAAAGACCCGGACTCGTGACGGCTTGGAAGAAAAATTTTTTCGCCGTCAAATCGCGCCCGAATAAATCTGCGTCCTAAACTTTTTTTCGGAAAATCATTCGCCAATATTCCGCGACCTCGACTGTACAGAATATCTGCGCGGCGGGAAATTTTAGCTAGCACTGGGCGAACTAAAAGTTCAAACGTCGCATAAGCCGCAAACGGATTACCACTCAACGCGACACCTAAAAATTTTCCGAACGTCCAGCCAATGACGGGAGCACCTGGTTTCATCAGCACACGCCAAAAAATTTTCTCGCCGATTTTCTTAACAACGTCATGCATAATATCTTTTTTGCCAACCGAAACGCCGCCCGTTGTTATCAGCAAGTCAATTTCGTCGCGCAAGGTAAAAATTTTGTCCGCGCAGGCGTCAGCATCGTCGGGCAAGTTGTATAAAATTTTCGGCTCAAAACCTAACTCAAGAAGTCTGGAGGCAATTAAATACAAATTACTATTATAAATTTTGCCTGCAGAAATTTTTTCGCCAGGTTGAATCAATTCGTCGCCGGTTGAAGCAATAGCAACAACTGGTTTGCGATAAACTTTTACAGAATTAATTCCTTGACTTGCTAAAACCGCGACATGCGCCGCCGTCAACTTTGTATCCTTAGCAACGAGTAAACTGCCCGCTTTAATATCCTCACCCGCAAAGCAATAATTTTCGTGGTGCTTGAGCGCGTAGGGGACAAAAATATTTTCGCCGTCAACTTTAACGTCTTCTTGCCGAATCACGCAATCGGAGCCATTTGGCATAGCCGCGCCCGTCATAATCCGCAAAGCCTCGCCGGATTTAATTTCGCCCGAAAAAAAATCGCCAGCGCACTCCTCGCCGATAACTTTAAATTTGCCTGGCGTATCAGAAGATTTTAGCGCATAGCCGTCAAGCGGACTGCGGTCAAATGGCGGATTGTCGAAGGTTGCGAAATAATCCTGCGCGGCAATATTTCCTAGCGACTTAAGCAACGAAACTTCTTCCGCAATGGAAATTTCTTTGGCGTTGGCTGTCAAAAGTTCAATCGCCTGTTCAAAAGTGATTCCTTCCATTAAAGCAAACCTCCGACGCCCAGCGTTGTAAAATCTTTTCGGATTAATTTTTCGCCCGTCAAAACTCGCGGCAAAATCATATCAAACACCGTTTTTGAGCAGTGCATTACACAGCCTGGCAAGCCCATTATCGGAACGTCGCCTTTATAAGCCAACATGAACATTGCGCCGGGCAAAACAGGCACTCCGTAAGTAACAATGTCTGCACCTGTCGATTTAATAGCGGCGGGCGTTCTATCGTCGCAATCGACTGACATGCCGCCCGTGCAAAGAATCATTTCACAGCCCAAATCGAGCAATTCAGTGATTTTTTCGTGCGTCATTTCCTTTGAATCGTCGGAAAGTCTGCGTTCGTCGATTTGCAAGCCGAAAGTTTTAAGTTTTGCCTCGATAACCGGCGTAAATGTGTCTTTAATGCGTTCGTGAAAAATTTCAGAGCCTGTAACGACGAGTCCAACTTTAAATTTTTTGTACGGTAAAATTTTCATAAGCGGCACGACACCTGCAATTTCTTTGACGCGCTCCATTTTGTCCTTGTCAATCACGAGAGGAATTACGCGCATTGCGCCGACAGCTTTATTTTTGCGGACGGGAATTTTATTCTGCGCAGTGGCAATACAAATTTCATCGACGTCATTAATCGCATTGAGTTTATCGGCGTCAACGTGAAAAACTCCGTCGCAAGTCGCCTTGAGTTCGATTTTGCCTTCCTTAACGTCGCTTGCAAATAAATTTTCGCCTTGAGTTATCCCGCGCAGAATTTCGGCGGCGTCATTCTCATGTAGTTTTAAATTATCCTCCTCCCAAACGTATATATGCTCTTTACCTAAGCGCAAAAGGACGGGGATGTCTTCTTCGCGAACGACATGACCTTTACGGAAACGAGCGTCCTTGACGACACCTCGAACGATTTCCGTCACATCATGGCACAATACGCTACCTACCGCGTCATATACGGAAATTTCTTTCAAAAATATCTCCTCCTTTAAAATTTACTCATCGTCGCGAGCCATGAGATATTTTGCGGGCTTACCAAAAATCTCGACGAGTTTAGCTATTTCATTCTCATTGAACTTTCGTTTGCCGCTCATTTTACGAGAAATACTTGCTTGGCGTATCCCAATTAGTTTTGCAAGCGCGGTGTATGAAAGCCAACGATTATCCATTTCCTTCAACAAATTTTTATAAGGTGATTCGCCACGCCGAGAAATACCAAGTTTTACTTTGTGTTCCTCCGAGAGATGCGTACCAAAATAATGATGTTTTTCTCCAAGCTGTGCAACTCTGATTTTTGCTCGCGCCTCTTCTGTATGATGATAGCCTAAAGATCTTTTGTTTCCAAGTAGTGCCGCACTTATTTTTTCTCTAGCTTTAGGTGTATGCGAATAACCTTTCATTCCGCCAAAGCCGCCTTCTGTACAGTTATAACCGTTCGGAGACATGCAATTAAGTTCAGCTATCCAAAAAATTTCGCGCTCGTTGAGCTGCTCGGCGGTCTCGCATTCCTCAAGAACTTCAATTTTAAAATTTTCTCTGCCATACCTACGAATAGCTCTGCCAATGTAACTATCGGCATTTCTGTGTGCTTTTAATCGGACTGTAAGTTTTTGCGTTGTCTGCCCGACATATTTCATGCCGTTTAAAAGATTAGTGATGAGATAAATTACACCGAATACCATAATCGCTCCGCCTTTCGTTTGACAACGTGGCGCGAGCGTGTTAGAATTTTTAAAAGAAATTGGCTCTGCCGTGTTGTCTTGGTTGTTTTGTAAGACACTCCAAGTTTAACACAGCAGAGCTTTTCTCGTCAATGATTATCCAATCATACGCTTAATATCTTCGTCGACCGTCGAAATCTTTCCGATGTTAAATTTCTCGACCAAAACTTTCGTGACGTTGGGACTGAGAAACGCGGGCAACACAGGACCGAGAGTGATGTTCTTTACGTTGAGATATAACAGCGCAAGCAAAACAATTACTGCTTTTTGTTCATGCCACCCTATGTTGTAGACAATAGGCAGTTTGTTAATGTCGTCGAGTCCGAAAATTTCTTTGAGCTTGAGCGCGATTAACGCCAGAGAATATGAATCATTACATTGACCAGCATCCAAAATTCTCGGAATGCCGCCAATGTCGCCGAGATTGAGTTTGATGAATTTAAATTTTTCACACCCGCATGTCAAAATCACAGTGTCTTTGGGCAGAGCCTTTGCAAATTCGGCGTAGTATTGGCGAGATTTTTGGCGACCGTCGCAACCCGCCATGACGACGAATTTTTTTATTGCGCCGGATTTGACAGCCTCGACGACTTTATCAGCGAGTGCGAAAACTTGTTCGTGAGCAAAGCCACCGACAATTTCGCCCGTTTCAAGTTCAGTGGGCGGCGGGCAAGTTTTAGCAAGTTCAATCAGCGGAGTAAAATCTTTTTTGCCGTCAACTTCCTCAACGCGCTTGCAACCGGGATAACCGACCGCGCCTGTCGTAAAAACTCTGTCGATATAAGATTTTTTGGGCGGCATAAGGCAATTAGTCGTAAGCAGGATTACGCCGTTAAATTTTTCAAATTCGGTTTGTTGAAGTTGCCAAGCGTTGCCGTAATTGCCGACGAGGTGTTTAAATTTTTTCAGCTTCGGATAATAATGCGCTGGCAACATCTCCCCATGTGTATAAACGTCAACGCCCGTGCCTTCCGTTTGTTCGAGGAGCTGTTCCAAATCTTTAAAGTCGTGACCGCTGATAAGTATTGCGGGATTTTTTCCGACGCCAAGTTTAACTTTGGTGACTTCGGGATTGCCGTAAGTTTCAGTGTTCGCCTTGTCGAGTAAAGCCATAACGTCGACGCCGAACTTGCCCGTTTCCAAAGCCAGCGCAGTTAAATCGTCGCCGCTTAAGTTGTCGTCCAAAAGTTTTGCGAGCGTCGATTGAGCAAAGGCGTTAATTTTTTCGTCGTCATAACCGAGCGCGTTGGCATGATAAAGATAAGCCGCCAGTCCTTTTAAGCCGTAAGTTATCAGTTCGCGAAGGCTACGAATATCTTCGTTCGTCGTCGCCAAAATTCCGACGGTTTGAGCCTTTGCGTCGAAGTTTTCTTGCGTGTCAGTCCACAATGCGGCGGCAGGCAAATTTTTTTTGTCGTCGACTTCAGCGAGAAGTTTTGCCTTAGTCTTAAGCGTCTGCTCCACGCGCCCGACGAGTACCTCTAAATCAAAATTTGCATTGGTTATCGTCATAAAAAGATTCAGCGTAACGAGATGATTGACACGCGGCTTGACGGGTTTGCCTTCTGCGCGGAGTTGAGTAGTTACGGCGGAAATTCCCTTCGTCGAGTAAATTAAAAGGTCTTGCATACGAGCGACGTCAGCTTTCTTGCCACACACGCCGACTTTTGTACAGCCTTTGCCTCCGAGCGCGTCACTACACTGGAAGCACAGAAAATTTTTGCTATCCATTAAAATCTCTCCTTTTAAAATTTTTCTATTAAATTTTATCACGCCGAAAAATTTTTGTAAGTGATTTTTACCACATAAAAAAATAAAGCCGAGCACTTTAACTTGCTAAAAAGCGTCGGTTAAACGGATTGATAAATTTTGTACAGGATTTGGAAAATCGTTGAAATGACTTTCGACGCCCGAAATTTTATACTTGCGCCAACATAAACAAATAAAAATTTTTGGGAGGTCACTAAAATGGAAAAAATTCGTATCGGTCTTGTCGGCGCAGGTTGGATGGGTAAGGCGCACTCCAGCGCAATGCTTAACGAGCAAATGCTCTTCGGTCCGGAATATGGCGTGCCCGTTTTTGAAATGGTTGCCGATAATAACGCCGCGTCCGCGCAGGTTGCCAAAGAAAAAATCGGTTTTAATCGCGTAACTGACGATTGGAAAGTTCTCGTCAACGATCCCGACATTGATCTCGTCGATATTGCCACGCCGAACGCTTTTCACTACCAAGTTGCCAAAGCCGCGCTTGAAGCCGGCAAAAATGTCTACTGCGAAAAGCCGCTGTCCATTTCCGCCGAAGAATCTAAAGAATTGGCTGAACTCGCCGCGAAAAAAGGCGTTATTAACTACGTCGGCTTTAATAACACGCAAAATCCCGCCAATGCTTACGTCCGCGAACTCGTTCAGAGCGGTAAACTCGGTCAAATTATGCTTTTTATCGGGCGTTACGACCAAGACCAGCTCCTCGACCCAACTTTGCCCATAACTTGGAGACATATTAACAAATTAGCCGGTTGCGGCGCACTCGGAGACTTAGGCTCGCACCTTTTGAGCGTTTCGCAGTTCATTATGGGCGATATTTCCGCTGTAAACGCCATGACAACTACAATTTTCCCCGAACGTCCGAAATCTCGCGGCTCAAGCGAAATGGCTCCCGTCGAGAACGAAGATATTATCAGTTTCATGATTGAATACGCCAACGGCGCAAAAGGTATGATTTCTTCCAGCCGCGTCGCCACCGGTCGCAAAAATTATCTCGCGTATGAAATTCAAGGCACTAAAGGCTCCGTCATTTACGATTTGGAGCGCATGGGCGAAGTTCAAGTCTATTTCCAGAGCGACGAGGAAGTCGATCGCGGTTTCAGAAAGGTTTTCCTCAATCCTCTGCACAAAGGTTACAGCGCATTTCAACCTGCAGGCGGAATTGCCATTGCTTATAACGATATGAAAGTCCTTGAGGCGCACGAATTGTTCAGCGCGATTACTAAGGGCACGAAATACGATTGCACGTTCGAGTTCGGCTACAAAATCGACAGAACCGTTGCCGCAATTCTTAAATCCGCTAAAGAACGCGCTTGGGTAGACGTAAAATAAGCCCAACTTACAAATTCCAATATATTGGAAAACGTAAAATGAACCTCCAAATCGACTTTCAAACCGAAAATTTCTGCTCAGACGCAAAAAAATTGAGATTCACAGCTTGCAAACCGTAAATCTCAGTTCAAAGCAAATTTTAAAGCCCGATTGAGCGAAATTCCTTCGGCGTCATGGAATTTTCCTTCTTAAACGCCCGCGCAAAGTGCGACGCGCTGTTAAAGCCGCAAAGTTCAGCAATTCGCTCGATTGATTCAGTCGTTGAAACTAAAAGCCGTTTCGATTGCTTTAAACGATATAAAAGTAAATATTCGTGCGGCGTAACGTCCAAACAGCGGCGAAAATATCTGATTAGATTCGAGGGGCTCATAAGTGATAAATTTGCGAGCTCCTCAATCGAAATCGGCTCGTCAAAATGTTTTGCAATGTATTCAAGCGTCGGTCGGAGCAATTCATTGACAGTAACGGCACTTTCGGCGGCCAGCGCGGCTAAAATCCCGTCAATATTGTGCGAAACGACAGGTTCATTGACAAGAGGCTTGGCGGCGGCTGAAATTATCTCTTGAAAACGTAAACGCAACTTTTCAGCTCGATTTCCGCGATAATGTATCCCAATTTTCTCGTAAAGATGTTCAACGTAAGGACTCGCGGCAATTCCGTTAAAATGAAACCATAAAAACTCCCCCGCGTCGTTGCAACCGTAAATATGCGGCTCGCGGCAGTCCAAAAGAATAATTTCGCCCGACTTCGCGTTCACGTCAAAATTTTTCGTCTTAACAAAGATATTTCCGTTCAAAACGTAGAACATCAGGAATAAATTCAACGATTCGCGCTCAATTCGATAGTCGCCGTTACAAAAATAATGACCAAAATCGCCCGGATAGAGCAAAGCTTTCTTAGCGAACTCCGACGGCTGCGAAAAGTCTATGAACGAAGTTTCAAGGACGCCTTTATCGACAATCTTCACGGCTTGCGACCTCCTCAAAAAATTTTTTGCCTTAATTATAAATTTTGGAGTTCGCGCAAGTCAATTCAAAAAATTATCAAAAGGAGAGATAACTAATGGCTATTCATGTTGGCATTGCGCCGGATTCTTGGGGCGTATGGTTCCCCGAACACGAAAAAGAGCCGCCTTGGTGGCGTTGCCTCGACGAAATGAAAATTGCGGGCTATGAGGGCTGTGAAATTGGTCCTTGGGGTTATATGCCCAATAAAGAGCCGCAAGTTTTGAAAAATGCGATTGATGCACGCGGTTTGACGTTGGTTGGCGCGACT
>JAFRRH010000005.1 GCA_017428215.1 Selenomonadaceae bacterium | reverse complement strand
ATTTTTATTACGACAAAATTCTCGACCAAATAAGCAAGTATGTTCATCCAGTAAGGCAAGAAAGATTCTTCCTAAGAAATTGCCGATATATCCATCCTGTGAGCTTCAATTATCGTGTCGCTTAAGTTAATGGCATTGCGGATTCTTCTGGCTTATTGTAAAAACCAACGTGTCCCGATTGCGGAATTGCCTTTCCAAAAAGATTTTTGGCGGCGGGAGTGACTGTAAGCAACATAACCGACATTGAGCTGGCACTTTGCAAAAAAATCGTCACATTATCTGGATTTTCTCCGAATTCAGCGATATTTTCCTTAATCCACTTCAAAGCGGCGATTTGGTCTTTAATTCAGAGATAACCGCTGTCCTCAAAAGAAGAATCTATGCTTGCAAAGTTCATAAATCCGAAAATATTCAGTCGATAATTCAAAAAAACCATAACGACATCTTGCGCCGACACAAAATTGGAGCCGCTGTAAAGTGCTTCATGCGCATAGCCTCCGACAAACGCTCCGCCGTAAATCCACACCATTACTGGCTTATTTTTGCCGTTTCCGCGTGTGAAAATGTTCAAAGTCAAGCAATTTTCGCTTTGTTTAACGTCGTCGTCGTCAATAAGCGGCTCATCGAGTTTCATATCGGCTTGCATAGGTGCAAATCCGAGTTTTTTTGCGTCGAAGGTCTTATTTGAAAGTTTTAACGGTTGAGGAGCCTGCCAACGCAATTTTCCGACCGGCGGTTGAGCAAACGGGATACCTAGCCAAGTTTTTACTCCGTTTTCATCGATAAAACCGTTAAAAGTGCCGTATTTAGTCTTGACAGCGCAATTATCGGCGGCAAAAATTTTTTCCGGCAAAATTCCAACCGTATTGACTGCCAAAAAGCCGACTGCCGCCGTTTTTATGAAGTCGCGGCGCGTTAAATCAGACATAAAATCACCTCCGTTAATTTTCATAGACGTAACGCAACGCATTTAAGTTATCAGTGTCCAAATCTTTATGCAAAACGCAGTTTTTCGAGTTCAATTCCATTGTTTGACGGTTCGAGGCGGTATATTTCTCCCAATGCGGCATAAATTCGTTGTTCGGATTGCCTTTCGCCGCGAATGATGTCCACGACGCTTGTATTTGTCGCGCAAAATTTGAATCTATAGTCGGCGCAATGTGTTCGTCCGGTACATCGAAGACATACGGCAATTCTATCGAGTGACACGAACGCAAATATTCAAGCGGCGGCGGAGACGGCTCACTGAACAGATAATAATAAACATCGTCGAATTTTGATTGATATTCGGCTAACAATTCCTGTCCGACGCGCCAATCTACTTGATTCACGAAAGCCATATAATTTTCTTCGTTATCGGGACGCCCGTTAAGCCATTTTTTATAAATTTCTTCCGGAGTGTGCCCCGTGCGCTCCTTGTAGTGTCTTATTGCGGGAGAAATTTTTTCTTGATTGCCGTCGCGAAGCATTTCAAAATAATTTTCACTGTACAGCAAGAAATAATTCCATTCGTCGGCAGTCGTGCCCGTCAAAAGTTTAATTCCGCGTGCGCCTCCGTCTTTTAACGCCTTAAACGGGTCAAGCGGCAAAAATTTTCCGTCGCAAGTCGGCAAATAGTCACTCGAATGATTGAATTCGCGAATTTCGGCAAGTTTCACGTAAGTATCTTTGATTTCAGCGGTAGATTTTTTCATCAGGTCGCTCATTTTTTTCGTGCCGATCAAATTCACAAACATTTCGGCGAGTTGTGCGGTATATTCCGGCTTATTGTACATAGCTGAAGTTGCGGACTCCGGAATTGCTTTTTGGAAGAAATTTTTGGCAGAAGGTATAACAGTAAGCAAACAAGTTGAAATTGAGCCGGCACTTTCGCCAAAAACCGTAACATTGTCGGGATTTCCTCCAAATTCGGCGATATTTTCTTTAATCCAAGCCAACGCCGCGATTTGGTCTTTAATTCCGAGATAACCCGTGTCCTCATAGGCAGAATCAATGCTTGCGAAGTTCATAAAGCCGAAAATGTTCAGCCGATAGTTAATCGTGACGACAACGACATCATCTGACGCCGCAATATTCTTTCCGGTATAAAGCGGGTCAACTGCACCGCCGCCGACGAATGAGCCGCCGTGTATAAACATCATTACGGGCAAATTTTTCTTTTCGCCGCGTCTCCAAATGTTGAGCGTCAAACAATCTTCGCTTTGCGGGTTTTTAGATGAATCTTCCTGCGGATTAATGTTTTGAACCGCCGTTGGGCCGAATTTTTTCGCCTCGAAAGTCTTATTTGTCGGTTTGAGCGGTTGAGGAGCACGCCAACGCAATTTTCCGACCGGAGGTTGAGCATAAGGTATACCCAGCCAAGTTTTTACGCCTTTTTCGTCGATAAAGCCGTTAAATGTGCCGTATTTAGTCTTAACTGTACAATTATCCGCCGCAAATACGTTAATAGGCATTGAAATTGCCAACGCAGCCAGCGAAACGGTCTTGATAAAGTCGCGGCGAGTTAAATCATACATAATACCACTTCCTTTAATTTTCGTAGACATAACGCAATGCATTTAAATTTTGCGTGTTCAAATCTTTATGTAAAACGCAACCTTTTGAGTTCAGCTCCATAGTTTGACGATTGCCGGCGGTGTATTTTTCCCAGTGCGGAATAAATTCGTTGTCGGGGTTGCCCGTCGCCGCAAATGCCGCCCAAGACGACTGAACAGCCTTAACAAGATTCTGCGCGGGATTCGGCACAATGTGATCTCCTACGTTGAAGGTATACGGCAAGTCAACCGCGTGGCACGAACGCAAATTTTCAATCTGCGACCATTCACTGAACAAATAATAATACGTGTCGCCGAAATTCGATTGATATTCAGTTGCCAACTCTTGCCCGACGCGCCAATCCAACTGATTCACAAATTCGCCGTAAGTTTCGTCGCTGTCGGGGCGATTTTTCAGCCAGGCACGATAAATTTCCTGCGGAGTGCGCAAATTGTACCGTGCAAGAAGAGGAGAATGTTTTTTCGGCTCTTCGCGAAGAATTTCAAATAAATTTTCTGCCATCATCATGAAATAACGCCATTCGTCGGCAGTCGTGCCAGTCAGCATTTTAATTCCGCGAGCCGCTCCGTTTTTAAGTGCTTTTCCGGGTTCAAGCGGCAAATATTTCCCGTCGCAATTCGGAATGTAATCATTAAGACGGCGACCGCGAGCCTCTGTAAGCTTTTCGTAAGAATTTTTGAGTTCGGCGGTAGATTTTTTCATTAAATCGCGCATATTTTTCGCGCCGTTCATTTCGAGGAATTCTTCGGCGATTTTCACGGATAATTCCGGCGTATTGTAAAGAAAAATCGGACCCGATTGCGGAATTGCTTTTTGGAAAAGATTTTTCGCGTCAGGAGCGACCAACAATAACATTATCGCAGTTGAGCCGGCACTTTCGCCGAAAACCGTAATATTATCGGGATTTCCGCCGAATGACGCGATATTTTCCTTAACCCACTTCAACGCGGTGACTTGGTCTTTCAAACCGAGATAACCGCTGTCCTCGAACGAAGAATCAATCGCGCCGAAGTTAATAAAGCCGAAAACGTTCAGTCGATATTCAACCGTAACCAAAACGACGTCATTTGCCGCCGCGAAGTTGCTGCCGTAATAAATTTGGTCGCTTGTGCTTTCAAACGAGAATGCTCCTCCGTGAATCCACACCATTACGGGCAAATTTTTGCCGTTGCCGCGTTTCCAGATGTTTAAAGTCAGGCAATCTTCGCTTTGCGGTGTTGTAGATGATCCTTCTTCGCCGTCGTCAATTTGAACGGCTCTGAAACCGAATTTTTTCGCGTCGAAGGTCTTATTTGTCGGTTTTAACGGTTGAGGAGCCTGCCAACGCAATTTTCCGACGGGCGGTTGAGCAAATGGAATGCCGAGCCAAGTTTTTACGCCGTTTTCATCGACAAATCCGTTAAAAGTGCCGTATTTAGTCTTTACAGCGCAATTATCGGCGGCAAAAACTTTTTCCGGCAAAATTCCGAGCGTATTGACTGCCAAAAAGCTCATCGCGGCTGTTTTTATGAAATCTCTGCGCGTTAAGTCTTGAAACATAGCCTCACAACCTTTCAAATCAACATTTATAAGCCGAACCATTATAAAAAAAAAAAACGGCGTGTCAATCAAAATTTTTACAAAAAAATCCTCCGCAATCTTTGAAACTGTGAAGGATTTTTTGTTTATGCGTTGAGAATTTTACATGCCGGCTTGAGCTGCAACTTCCGCCGCAAAGTCGGTTTCTTTTTTCTCGATACCTTCGCCGAGTTGATAGCGCGTGAATCTCAAAACTTTTTCGCCTTTAAGAATGTCTTTAACAGTTTTCTTTTCGCCGGGGTCAGCCTTAACAAAATCCTGTTCGATGAGGCAGACTTCTTTGTAGAATTTGTTAATGCGTCCCTCAACCATGCGTTCAACGATTTTTTCGGGCTTGCCCTCTTCGAGAGCCTGTTTGCGCAGAATTTCTTTTTCGTGTTCAAGGTCGGAAGCGTCAACGCCTGCGCGGTCAACAGCAGAGGGATTAGCCGCCGCAATTTGCATAGCAATATCTTTACCGAGTTCATCAGAGCCGCCAGTCATGTCGACGAGCACGCCGATTTTGCCGCCCATGTGAATGTAGCTAGTGAGCTTGCCTTCAGTTTCGTAGGTTACAAAGCGACGAATAGAAATTTTTTCGCCGATAGTGGCAGTCGCTTCGGTTACGAGTTCGGAAACTTTTTTGCCGTCGATAACGCAATCATTGAGCGCGTCGAGGTCGGCGGGTTTAGCTTTGGCAATGTGTTCGATAACTTTTTTCTCAAGTGCACGGAAGTTTTCGTTGTTAGCCGTGAAGTCGGTTTCGCAGTTGACTTCCAACAGAACACCAGTTTTTCTATCGTCGGAAACGTAAGCGGCAACGGCACCTTCCGCCGCAATACGTCCAGACTTTTTAGCCGCTTTAGCAATGCCTTTTTCGCGCAACCAGTCAATCGCTTTTTGCATATCGCCATCGTTAGCGGTCAAAGCCTTTTTGCAATCCATCATGCCTGCGCCAGTTCTCTCGCGCAGTTCCTTAACAGTCTTAGCACTAATAGCCATTTATTTCACCTCAAAATTATTCTTCGTTCTCTTCAGCGGCTTCGGCACTCTCCGCGCCTTGATTGCCTTCCATCATCGCATCGGCAATTTTCGCCGTCAAAAGTTTAACTGCACGAATTGCATCGTCATTGCCGGGAATAACGTAGTCAATTTCGTCAGGGTCGCAGTTAGTATCGACAATCGCCACAATCGGGATACCGAGTTTACGAGCTTCAGCGACGGCAATACGTTCCTTGCGCGGGTCAACAACAAACAACGCGCCGGGCAATTTGTTCATTTCCTTAATGCCGCCCAAATATTTTTCGAGACGTGCCATTTCGTGACGCAGTTGCATAACTTCCTTTTTGGTAAGGACATCAAAAGTTCCGTCCTGCTCCATAGTCTCAAGTTCTTTGAGGCGATTGATACGCTTCTGAATAGTTTGGAAGTTAGTCAGCATGCCGCCGAGCCAGCGTTCATTAACGAAAAATTGACCTGCGCGGACAGCTTCTTCCTTGACTGCCTCTTGAGCCTGTTTTTTGGTGCCGACGAACAAAATCGTTTTGCCTTCTTCAGCGACGGTGCGGACGAAGTTATAAGCCTCGTCAACTTTGCGAACGGTTTTTTGCAAATCGATAATGTAAATGCCGTTGCGCTCGGTGAAGATGTAGCGCGCCATTTTCGGATTCCAGCGACGAGTTTGGTGCCCGAAATGCACGCCCGCTTCCAAAAGCTGTTTCATTGAGATAACTGCCATTTGAATTTCCTCCTGTTTTACATTCGCAGAATATTTTTCGCGCCGATAAACCTTGCGGAACAGGCGACGCTCCATTCTGCGTGAGTTTGTGACGCGCCGCATTATATCACACGAAAATTTTTGCGGCAAGTTTTATTTTGGTAACGGTTCAAAAATTTTGAATAAAATTTCACAAACAGAAACTGGATTCACTTATTGTAAAGCAACTTCAAAGCATATTGATTTTGTGCAAGAATACGATGATTTTATGTCCATTGGCGGAAGCGAGCACAAGCTGGTGTCAATTCTGATACATTGTCGAGCAAAGCGCGTGAAATATTTTTAGAGTTGTTGGCAAATTAAAGATGAATAGCAAAAAAGGCAAGTAAAACAAAGTTGAGAAAGCAACCATTTTATTTCAGCTTGCAGTTGGATTTATCACCAAGCTTGTGCTTCCTTTTCTTCAAGGTAATTGCGGATTTTTTCGCAAGAGTAGGGATTGAATCAATAATAATTTGTTGGCGTTGACGAGTTCCTCCAGTTGCATTTCAAGCCTCTCCAAAAAAATAAACATCACGAAATTTTCTCGTGACTTTATCAATTTAAATTTTAAGTTTACTTTTATTTTTTTACTTTGTTAAATTTTTCGTCGGATACATTGAGCAATACTCTGATAAAATCAATTTTAAAAACTAGTAAAAGGAATTGGCAAAGTGCATCGGCACGCCGCCGATGTTCGTAAAAAACATGGTAATTAAGCAATCGGGCTTTCACGTGGTGAGAAGAGCAACAAAAGTTCTTGTCACGGAAAATTTTCAACTCATCGGTCTGTTATTGAGCGGCGTTCATGATTGAGCTTCTGAGCAAAACAGGATAAAGAAACGTAAAGAATTTAAATTGGTGTAATATCACGGAAAAGCACATGATTACGCGTTCCATTTAAGGTGCACTTTTAATTCTCATGTAAATTTTAGTCTTAAATTCTTGACGTTCGCGTCCATAGAAAATATTTTCAGCTAGAGTTTCAAATATGCCGCGTGGAACTTCGCCAACGAGTTTCCATTTGCCAGGCGCGTTGTCGAGAAAACTTTTTGTGTAATTAATATCAACGACAGCCACAATTTTTTTATCGGCGGGCAATTCGTCAAAAGTCATGAACGGCATAACATTTTTACTCGTCCACGACATTTTCTGTGGGCGAATTTTTTTGTACATCTCTTGAGTTTCGAGGCGATAAATTTTCGCGCCGGTGTAGAAGACCAGCGAAGCCGGATATACTTTGCTGTGACTTACGACGCAAGTTTTATCGTCGATTAGCATAGAAAGTAATTCAGCCTCGTTGCGCCCAGAATTGTCTTCAGTAATCGGCAACACCACAATAAACAGTGCAAGCGGATAAATTATCAATAAGCTCGTCGCCACGCGGATAAACATTTTCCAACGATTGACGAAATATCGCGCCGCCAAAATTATTGCGGGAATCATCGCAGGCAATGTGTAGGTTACATATTTTGTTGCGCACATTTGGAAGAAAATTATAACCGTCAACGCCCAGACGAGTAAAAATTTATCGGGCACGTCGAGTTTCGGCAAGCCGCGCAGATTTTTTATCGCGCCGTAAATCAGCAAGATTGACCACGGGAAAAATCCTATCAACGTAATAAGCGTGTAATAATACCACACGTCAGTTTTGGGATATTCGGAGACGGTAGCTCGCAAGAAATTATGAACGCCCAAAAAATTTTCGAGGAAGTCCACGCCGTGAATCCATGTCATCGGCAAATACCAGATTGAAACTATCGCTACGAGTAGCAAAAAATTTTTCACGCGGAAGAGTTTAAGCAAATGTTTTAAATCTTTTTGCCAGGCTAAAAATATTAAGATAATCAGTCCGGGCAAAAAAAATCCAATGGGACCTTTGGTTATTACGGAAACGCCCGCCGCCGCGAATGCAATTAAATAAAATTTTTCGTTGCCTGCGCGGTAGCCCAGATAAAAAGTTATCAGCGTGATTGAAAACATTACAAGTAGCGTCATGTCGGTTATCACGGCGTGCGACAAGTACCAATATTCTAACGAGGTCGCCAGCATTATCGCCGCAACGAAGCCGACTTTTTTATTGTAAAGTTTTGTGCCGAAAAAATACGTCAAGAATAATCCGAGCGTGGCGAAGACTGCAGGGAAAAATCTCGACGCAAATTCATTGACGCCAAAAATTTTATACGCAACTAAAAGTTCCCAGTAAAACATTATCGGCTTGTCATACCAAAAATCTCCGTAAATGCGCGGCGACAACCAATCACCCGCCGATAACATTTCTTTAGCCGTCAATGTGTAGACTGATTCGGTCGGGTCGGTTATCGGGATTAAACAGCCGCCTAAGAAAAATAAAATCAACGCTACGATTAAAATAAAAACGTAATTCACCATGGAACAAACTCCCAATGCACTTCTAATTTTTTACGCTTGCCACGCCAACGAAGAACCGCTTGCGAGCAATGCAAATCGTGATACCAATAATAGTCAACATCTTCGACGGTGTGTTTATCAGCATTCCACTTTACACCGACTACAAAGCGGTCTTTTGGCGTCAAGTAATAGCTCACGCCCGCTTGAATCTTTCTGGAATAATTATCCGTGTCAAAATCAAAAACCGAATTGTTAGAGTTATTTTTATCGTAAGCATAGCCGACATAAGCCGCTAACCTGTCGTTAAATTCCTTGCCGAGCAAAGCGTAATAGTTAGAACCTCTGACCGTCGTTTTTCTGGGCTTCTTTGTATTTTTTATGTCGTCCTTAGTGATTTTGTAGCCCGCACCTAAAAATAGGTAATAACTGCCCAGAGCAATCGGGTCGTGATACAAATTCAGCTCGTACTCTTGGTGCGTACTGGCAACAGAATTTTGCCGCCAATGCCCGAATTCGCCCTCGATACTATAACCGAGCGGCAAGCTGTCAAAATGTTTCTCGTACCAAATATCAAGCGACGGCTCCTTTTGAATCCATCTAGCGTCGTCGTCGTCGTAGAAACCATATTTGACGCAACCTCTAAGCTCGCGGTTTGTGTAAAAAATTTCTGCATTGCTACGAATACCTTTTTTAGTTTCGATATACGCGCCTACGCGAAAATCCCAATGCTTTGCAAGCGGGAATATAAAATTGTCGCGAACGTAAACGCCATGATCCGAATTGTAGCCGACACGCGGGAAATAATTTTTTTCCTTCTCGCCGAGTTTCCGCTCTTCGTAGTCTTTGGTGCCGACGATTTTATTTTTTATCCAAAACCTAACGTTGTACATGCGAACGACTTGTTCAGGCCAAATTTCCATACGATCCGCGCTAAGATGATAATCGGGCGATTTCGCGCCGCATTTAGTTTGCGTGCCGTCGTAAACGACAATGTGATCCGGATAAAATTCAAAACGTTTGCCCGTCAAATAGTACTCGCCCATTTTGCCGTTAGCCGATTCCATAGTTCCAGTTTTCGTGCCGTAATTATAAACAGTTTTATAGCCGTCTAATGTGACACGCGGCGCACCTTCCGTAAGTTGCAAAACGTGTGCTTTATCATCGACGCGAACGAATTGTTCCTTGACGTTGCCCTTAGCCTCATCACTTTGGAAACGATAGCCTTCAAGCTGAATAATATCAACTTTACCTGTAGCAATGAATTCGCCGCTACCCGAATAGTAAACTAAATCGTCGCCCTCGAACACAGCGGGAATTGGATCGCCCTCTTTATATTCGTGCGGAAGTTGCTCCTTAGCCACTTCAATATCTTCAAGCAATTTTTCCTGTTCTTCGGTCAGTTGAGTTTCTCTAATCTCGCGCCGCCGATTTTCTATGAAGTCAAAAAACTCCGTGCCTGTGTCTGAACTCGCCTCGTAAACTGCCTCTGCCGTCGAAGTCACAAACAGCGCGGCACATACGACGCCCAAAAATTTTTTCATCGTCATTCCTCATCAAAAATTTCTATAATTTCTCCGTCTTTGCCGTCAAGAGTTTTGCCTTCGTTTGGACGCGGCTCAACGGGCGGTTCTTGAGTCGGCGCGGGTTTTTCAGGTTCAGGGTCAACTCGTTCGATTATTACCTCTTCTGCAGGCGGCTCTTCAACTTTAGGCGTTTCTTCGACTTTGGGCGGTGTCACGTTCATTTCGTCCGGTAAAAGTTCTGATTCAGCGGGCGGAGTTGGATTTGTATTTTCGGGCGCAGGTTGCGGTTCAGCCGGTGCCGACTGCTCAATAATTTTCATTTCGTCGGCGGAAAGTTCTGATAAGCCGCTACTGGTTGCCTTGACGCCGTAAACAACAATCGGCGTTTTAATTTGAACGTAGAGTTCGACGCCCGCCGGCAAGTCAATATTTTTTCCGCGAACTAAAACTTCCTCAATTTGTTTATTTTTGCCAGAAAAAGTTTGTCCCAACAAGCTAAGCCCGCGAGCCATTGAAGCGGCAGTCATAGCGTCAAGAGATTCAACGCCCGTGTAAGTGTTAACGTCTTGCCCGTCGATAGCTTTGAGTTTGTTGAAGTCCGCCTCGATTTTGCCATTGCTGAAAATATTTTTAGCGCGGTGAACGTTCGTAACGACGCCTTCGCCCGTCAAGCCGCTTGCGAATACTAAACTTCCGTCAACAAAAACGTCCTCGATAACTTTAATCGGAATAGTGTCGCCCTCTTGCAACGTTTTAGAGCCGACGGGAACAGTTGTTGCGACTTTTATCAAAATATTTTCGGGAATGGGCGTCAAAGTTATAGGCAAAATTTCTGCGCCGTAAGAAGCCTTAGCAAGAATACTAATTCGTTCGTTGAAGGTGCCCTCGCCCGTCTTGCCCAAAATAGAATTCTCCAGAGCCATGAGACGTTTATCGACGCCGCCGCTTTGAACTTCATGGCTAATATTCCATTCAAGCGCGTTAATCTTCGCCAAAATGCCAGGCTCCGTGTTGTTTTCGTAAAGCATGTTATAAATCGCGTCGATTCGGGCGTTCATGTTGCCGTTAACGTTTTGTCCACTGTAATTTTTTTCTAAACGGCTGATTCTGTCGAGAAGTGCGCCGCTTTGTTCTATACCGTAAGTATCGATTTCAATCTTTATAAGCTTGGCGTTGGCAGAATCCACCGGTGCCGCGAAGACCGACGTGGAAAAAATCATCGACGCCGCCAATGCCCCGCAAATTATTTTCTTTAAACTCATTGTAACTTCCCTCCGCCGATAAAAATTTCTGCGTCGATTATAGCAGGTATCAACTAATTTCTGCAACGCCTTGAAAAATTTCTTAATACGATATTTTGCCTTTAAGACGAAAAAATTTTATAATTAGCACGAGGTGAATCGAATTGAAACTTTATATAGCAGAAAAGCCGTCTATGGCGCGTGAACTAGCCGCTTGCTTAAAAAATCCTCAAAATGGCAACGGCTTTATAAAAACTTCGGGCGGAATAGTGACGTGGTTATTTGGTCATGTCTTGCAACAAGTGGATCCTGACGCTTACGACCCTAAATATAAAATTTGGCGGGCAGAAGATTTGCCTATAGTCCCGAAAAATTGGAAAATGCAAGTCAATCCTTCGACAGTTCAACAATTCCAAATAGTAAAGCGGCTGATAGGCGAGGCAGATGAAATAATTCACGCCGGCGACCCCGACCGCGAAGGTCAACTGCTCGTCGATGAAGTTTTAGATTTTGTGGGAAATAAAAAGCCCGTCAAGCGAATTTTGCTCAACGCGCTCGACGAGACCAGTATACTCCGCGCTAATAAAAATCTTCGCGACAACGCCGAATTTTTTAATCTCAAGCAGTCAGCACTAGCCCGCGCCCGCGCAGATTGGCTGATTGGTATGAATTTATCGCGGGCTTATACTTTGGCGGCAAAGCGGCTCGGTCATCGTGATTTAGTTTTGCCGATTGGAAGAGTGAAAACGCCGACACTTGGTTTAGTTGTGCGCCGTGAGCGCGAGATTAAAAACTTTAAGCCTGTGGACTTCTTTAACATTCGGGCGACGTTCGCGCATGTCAACGGAAATTTTTTTGCGCAATTCAAGCCGTCAAAGGAAATGTTAGACTTGCCAGTCTTCGACAGCGAGGGCAGATTAATTGATATAAAATTTGCTGAGGAGCTTGTACAAAAATTTTCCACCGCGCCATTTGACGGGAAAATTTCTTCCTACAAGACGACCGAAAAAAAAGAATCGCAACCATTGCCGTTTTCGCTGTCAAGTTTACAAGTGGCGGCTGGCAAAACGTTCGGCTACACTCCGCAACAAGTTTTGGACGCCGCGCAGAGTCTCTACGAAAAAAAATTTACAAGTTATCCGCGCTCCGATTGCGAATTTTTGCCGACAACACAATTTCGTGACGCGCAGAGGATTTTAAAGAATCTCACGATTTCGACCAATGAGAGTTTGAAAAAATTATCCGCAAACGCGAACGCAACGATTAAAAGCCGCGCTTGGAACGATAAAAAAATTTCCGCCCACCATGCAATTATTCCGACGCAAAAGCCGTTAAACGTGCAACTGCCTATCGTCGAACTCAACGTTTATAATCTGATTGCTAAAAATTATGCCGTGCAATTTTATCCGCCGCATGTTTACGACGAAACTGTTGTTAATGTCGATTATAAAGACGAAAATTTTACGGCGCGTGGAAAAGTCGTTAAGCAACTAGGCTGGCGAGAATTTTACGTTGCGCCCAAAGTTAAAGCCGACGACGAGAGCGATACTCTTTTGCCGAAAATGAAAATCGGCGACGACGTTACTCATAAAAAGTCCGAACTTAAACAGAGTGTAACGAAACCGCCGCAAAGATTTACATCGTCAAGCTTGGTGCAGGGCATGAAAGATATTCACAAGTACGTTAAAAATCCCGACGCCAAAAAGCAACTCAAGGACGTTTACGGCATTGGAACGGAAGCGACGCGGGCGGCGATTATCGACGACCTGACTAAGCGCGGCTTTCTAACGGTCGTCAAAAAAACACTATGTCCGACGGAAAAAGCATATCTTTTAATTGACGCATTGCCCGACGATATGACTTATCCCGACGCGACGGCGATTTGGGAAGATAAATTGCACTCCATGAGCGCGGGCGACGGCACTTTGGAAGATTTTTTAGCGGGGCAAGTAAGATTTACGAGCAAACTCTGCGCGGCGGCGAAGAATGCTAAATTTGCCGATGCGGAAGGTGTTTTTAAATGTCCGAAATGCGGCAGTGCACTTGTCAAACGCAAAGGCAAGAACGGCGAGTTTTGGGGGTGCACTTCTTATCCGAAATGTCGCACAACTTTTGACGACAAAAACGGCAAGCCTGATTTCGACGGCAAAAAATTTCTCCGTAAAGAAAATTTTAATGCGTCTACAGATTTCAATCCCGCCGAATTCGCGCCGATGATTTCTTCTGCTGATTTCGGGCGATAAAGTTAATTGTTCAAAATAATTTTGCCCGCGCTCTTCAGTTGCCACTTGTCGCCAATAAGTTCAAAAATCGCCGCCCGTTCGACGCGAAGTCTTGAATAAGTGCCGCCGTCGAAATTAGATTCAAAAACTAAACCAAATGCCCGTTCCGCGTGATGATTTTCTGTGTAAGTTTTGAGATTGGGAACAACCGCAAAAATATTTTCCGCAACATTGCAAGCCCAAAAGTCACCACTCGCAACACTTGAAGCTTCGGAAAATTTCGGCGCAAGTTTCGGATTGTTCATACGTTCTTCGACATTTGCACAAGTAAAAGCTCGCACTTTATAGCGACGTAAAAATTTTTCCCGCGCTTGACGACCGCTGAAACCTCTTAATTTCTCCAGCGCGTTAAAATCATTTACAAAATTTTCTCCGACGGAATTTTCCACGCTCGGAGATTTTTTTTCGGTGGAAACATTTTTCCTAGTTCCTAGTTCCTTGTTCTTCGTTCCTAACCACAATTTTAATTCAGCAATAAATATCGGCTCAATCAAAAGTTTCTTAACGTCGCGACCTTTTTTATCAACAAAAAAGTTATTTGCGTCGCGAATAAGCTCCTCCTCGTCGAAAGCAATTCCTTCCGCCCAAAGTTTTTGCGCGGCGTTGAATCTCTCGACAAAAATTTTAAATTCGCGCAATCTGTTAACGGTAATTCCCTCTGAAATGTCATGAGCACTTATGAACGCGCCCGCAGATTGATTTTCGCCGCCTTGAATAAAATCCGCACCCGCCAATACCGCCGAATAAATTATCTCGTCAGCCTCGCCGAACATTTCCCGATTGATTCGCGTTTCGTCGAAAAATTCTTCGTCGTTGGCAGGTTTTTCGACTATCATGCCTGCCGCGACCTCGATTTTCGGTTGAGGACTCAAATGCAGATAAAATTTTTTATAACTTTCAAGCCCGCTCGCCGTCACGAAAATTTTTTCCAAAACGTTGAGATAAATATTTCCGTCAAGCTCTGCGCCGCCCGCCAACCATTTAAAAATTCTTGCGCCATTGCCGCCAACAAATACATGCGGAATTTTTTTCTCGCGATAATGCCCGTAATCGTGCAAAACTTTAATCAGCTCGCCTAAATAGTGGAATAAACCCGCCGTCGCGAATTGAACAGCTTGCAAAACGTTTTTAATCTGCTCCGTGCCCGTCTTGAATTTTAAATCGGACAAATATTTATCGCTGTGCTCGCGCATATCGGCATCAATAACCGCTTGCCGTTGAGTTTCGTCGTTGAATTTGCCGGAAATTTTTTCGCCCGCAAAAAGCTCGTAATTGTCATAAATCGGCTTAAAAAGTTGCCGCGCCGCATATCTAATCGACGTGTGCCAAACAATTCGCGGAGGCTCGCCGCTGATAACGCTAATGTCCGTTGTGCCTGCGCCAATGTCAACGCAAATCGCACCTTGCGCCAAATTTCCCGCCTTGCCGTCAAGTTTATTGAAGTGATACGCCGCCGCTTTGCTCTCTGAAAAAAATTTAGGATTGCCGGCAACGGATTCGCGACAAATTTCTTGGAACGAAACTTTTTGCGCTTGAGAAAACGCCGTTGGATATGAAAAATTCCATTGAATATCATTAACGCCGCTCGCGATCGCCTCAACCGCCGCTTGTAAACAAATTTGCTGGATATAAGCCGCTGTTTTGCGCCGTTGTCGGTCGTCGTCTTGCCATTTTAAGTTAGCGTCAATCTGCGCGGCAAATTTTTCAAACACCCGCGTATTTTCCGAGCTTAACAAGAAAACATGCCCGTCAATCAGCGGAAGAATATATTTAAGCTCGCCGACGTTTAACAAGTGGAAAATGCTAAGAAATGAACCGTCAGCCCGCGCAGGAATTTGCGACGGAATAAAATGCCGATAAGTTTGAGCGCGTGCGCCGCCGCTGTTCGTGACTTGGTATAAATGCGGATTAAAATTCAGTGGACGCGGCGTATTTTCATTTTCGGCGAAGAAAACCATAGTCGAACTTGTGCCGAAGTCTACACCGATTTTCCACGTCAAATCCGCATTGCGCTCAATTTTTTTCGGCTTGTTAAGAATAATTGCTCCGATTTCAAACGGTGTACTGCCCAAATGCGGCGGCGGATTATATTTGCAAATTAAAACTTCTGGGAAGTCGTTAAGCTTAACTGTGAATCTATTAGCGAAAATATTTTTCTCTTGTCCGAACGGCTCAACAAAATAAATATCCTCAGCAAGAAAATCATCATTAGATTGCGCCTGATAGTTTTCGTAGTACAGAAAATAAATTTTCCAATCTGCGCGGCGAAAATTCGGATAAATTTCTATTACGGGAACTTCACGGTCAATATAAATCAAATCGCGCTTGGGATAAGTTTTAGTCCAACGAAAATTCTTGCCGCCGCCGTCAACGCCGCTTAACGGAAAATTAAAGTGCAGATAAAAATTTTCCGTATCATCAGAAATCGCAAGCCGCGCAGAAAGTTCTTCCGTCGTAAAAAGTTCTAAAAGCTCACGCTTAAGCGGCAAAATCGGCGTTAAATCTTTTTCGATAAGAGAATCCGCGCCATGTAGTTTAGGCGAATTTGGAAAAGCATTGGCGGGTTCGACGACTGCCATACGCTCATGAAAAAAATCTTCGGGCTTGCGAAATTCTACGCCGTTCAAATTCACGCGCCCGATTTTTTTATTGTCGTAAAGTTTATCGGCAGAAATTTCATTCGCGCTGATACCTTGCCAAACGATAAGTCTTGACGCTTCGATGCCTTCAAAACGCGCAAAATCTCTGACGAATTCGGGCGAAATTAACAGCAAATTTTTTCTGTCGTTAATCAAACGGACGGCAGAATCCTCAAAACGAGCCTCGCGCCCTTTAATCGTGTCGTCAAGCAGTCGAGTAATTCCAACGTGCAAATTCAAATTCGACGGGACAATTTCAAAGTTTGCTGTCGAAGGTTGCGCGTTAGCAACGTCGCGTTCATAATCGGCAATACATTTCAATAGCGCATTGGAAATTTCTTTAGCTTTGCTTCCGAACTTCTCTAGCCGCTGAATTTTGCCGTAAAGATTATCCAACCACATTTTGAGCGCGGCGAGTTCGACGGAAGATAAAAATTTTATCGGGTCGGTCAAGGTTCGTTGATTGGAACTCCACGGCGTGAAAATATTTCCGTCAAAGGTGTTTTCGTAGTCCGCCGCACAAGTTACGAGCGTCGTCGGCGAAGTCATTGCCAGAGGTCGCCCGTTGAAATAAATTATGTAAACGTCGGTGAACCAAGCCTCTTTGTTGCCCGTCAATGATTCTTGAGGCGCGAGAGATTTTAAAATTTGCGCGAGGTCGGAATTGTCTTCAAGCAAATTTACTTGTTCCGCTTTGATGTCGAGACGTTTAAAATCTTTCAAAGCTAACATTGCCAATAATGCACGCCACTCCCCGCGAACTTTTTCATGCAAGCCTGTGACAAATTGTTTTGTCGGCTCCAAATCAAACAACGCCATTTTAAAAAGCAACGGACGCGCCCAAATGTCAGGGATTGAATCAACCGAGCCCATATCTTTGATTGATTCGCCGCAATCTAAGCTGTTCGCTAGTCCCTGCAAAAAATTTATGTCCGTTTCCTTCCAAATGCCTGCCTGGTCTTTGAGGACTTTGGAAACGTCTTCGTTGACCTTCGGGAGCATCGGGAAATATGAATTAGCCATGCTGATACCTCCAAAAAGTTTTCCGCGCCGATTATATCAGAAAAGCTCGCGCAGGAAAAATTTTTCTGTGCTATAATAAGCAAACATCTTGAACTAGGAGGTAATGTCTTATGACGCAACAGGAAGTAATCAAGGCGTTTATGCAAAGTCTCGACAAAACGGAGCTAAGCGGACGCGCGGCACTCGATGAGGCTGTCAGGGCGAGTTCCAATTTCTCAAGCTATCAAGAAGTCGCGAATCAATTCCTCGAAGACCAGACGACTACTAAGAATTGGCACAGATTTTTGGTTGAGAAGTGCGGAATTATCCTCGACAACGCAGATACGGGCGCAATCAGTGGTTCGGACGCCGGCGGCACTGAAAAAACCGCTGAAACTATCCTTCCGGCGACCGGCAAAGCAAAATATCCTTCGGGCACGTCGTTTACAGTCGACGGCTTGACGATCTACGGCATTCCGGATAAAAGTCTCCTCACCGCCGACCAACAATACGTCGTTAAAGGGCTTTACAGCTGGTGGATTAAAGATGCGCTCGCTTTGATTAAAGAAAGCTACGGTTATTCTTTCTCCGCCGCCGACACGACCAATTCTCGCCTGAAATTGCAGTTTATCGACGACCCGAATCGTGATGCTATGGCTTACGTAAGTTTCAACAGCGAAGAAGGCGACTTTAAAGAATTTGAATCGCGCGTGCTGTGCGTAAACATGGCTTATTTTAAAGATATGGACTCTTCCGACCATCACGGCGTTTCTGGCAATGAAACGTTGGACAGAACTTTGGTTCATGAATTGACTCACGGGATCATGGCGTCCAATGTCAATTATCTTAACGATCTGCCACACTTTTTGTCGGAAGGCGGCAGCGCAGAGTTGATTCACGGCATCGACGACAAACGTTATCACTACATTATTGATTACGCCAAAGACCCTTCGGTTTTTACAAAGATATTGCAGTCAACTTTCACTGAAAGCGGTCTCCATGAGATTTACGCGGGCGGCTATATCTTCATGCGCTATTTTGCCAAGCAAGCGGCGACTGATACGACTTTTGACTATGACACCTACCGCAAAACCGTTTCGATAGGTTCAAACGGCGGTTTCACGACAAATTATTGGGATACCGTCACAATGAAGGGCGGCAAAGGCAACGATACGATAACAAACAGCGGCTCTAACGTTTCAATCGCGACGGGCGCGGCGGCTGATGTCGTAAAAAATTATTCCGGCAACGTTACGATAAGCGCAGGCTCCGGCAAGGACACGATTACCAATGAAGGCGTCAAAGTCACGATAAACGGCGGCACGAGCAATGATTCAATCAGAAATTTCGGCGCGAATTCTTCAATCGGCGGCGAGGACGGCAACGACGTTATCACCAACAGCATTTCCAACTTCAATACAATCGCAGGATTTTCTTTGGAGCAGATTAATAACGGAATACAAAAAATAAACGATAATTTTGCTTGGGTATCGAATGGCAGCGCGGCTTTGACTGCTTACACGATAGAATTGGTCGGCGGAAACAGCTCATCTCTTTACGGCGGTGCGGGAAAAGATTCTATCGAAAATTACGCGAATAAATCTCGGCTTTACGGCGATGAAGGTGTTGATTCTCTCAATAATTACGGCTACAAGTCGACGGTTTACGGCGGCGCAGATGCAGATTTGATTTTTAACGGCGACAGCACGGTTGGAATTGTATTGGTATCTCTTAACAGTATGGCTACCGTTTCAGTCAGCGGAAGTGAGTCAAAACTTTATGGCGGCGACGGCAATGACACCGTAAATAATGAAAGTTCGGGCGTAAAAATCTACGGGCAGAACGGATTTGACTCGATTAACAACAGCGGAACGGATGCAAGCATTTATGGCGGCGCGGATAACGATTATGTCTACAACAGCGGCAACATATCTTATATATCGCTCGGTGACGGCGTAGATTCTGTTTGGAATACCGCTGAAAATTCTTATATCTTAGGTGGCAACGGTGCAGACGTATTAATTAATCAAGGCGACGGCACTCATCTTTATGGAAACGCCGGAAATGATAATTTGAGGAATTTTGGCGATGCAGTAACACTTTCCGGCGGCAAGGGCAACGATACGATTTATTCAAGCGGCGAAGCGTCTACATTATCGGGCGGAAGTGGCAAAGATTCTCTTTCCAATGAAGGCGTCAATGCTGTTATTCGCGGCGGCGCGGATAAAGACACGATTCACAACGAAGGCGACCACGTAACCATATCGGGCGGCACGGGCAACGACAGCATTAACAACAACGGCGGCAAACATATCGTCTATCAATTCGGCACGGGCGACGGCAAAGATACTGTCCTAGGCTTCAACGACGGCGACACGGTTCAAATCACGGAAGGCAGCTACACTTACAAGAAGAGCGGCAACAATATCATCGTTAGCGTCGGAACGGATAAGCTGACTTTGAGGAACGCCGCAGACAAGACGATTAACTTTACAACTTCTTCGGACGTGACGGGTGCAAGCGATTCTTTGGCAAAAGACATACGCGGCGGCACCGGCAATGATAGCCTCTGGGGCGGCAAGGGAAATGATTCACTCTACGGCGGCGGCGGAGACGATACGTTTATCTACAGACCGAACGAAGGCACCGATACTATCTTCGACTATTCAAGCGGCGATATGCTCCAAATCCTCAATGCTGACGGCTCGGAGGGTTCGTTCAAAAGTTCCAAGTTCAGCGGCAGCGACCTCACTCTCAAAATCAACGGCGGCGGGTCTGTCATCTTCAAAAATGTCAGCGCAGGCGATACCTTTAACATCAACAACAAAACTTACACTCCGGGCAATAAGAAACTTCAATGATTGATAAGCAATCGCGAGTTGCGTCATCGTAAACAAAAACCGGCAAGACGATTCGTCCTGTCGGTTAATTTTTTTTTGCTCGCGTAGAAAATTTTCTCTGCAAGGTTAAAGCGGGCGTGTTATAATGACAGCAGAAATTTTTATCAGAGAGGAAATTTTCATGTTCAGAGTAAAAATCGTCGCCGCCTTGTTAATCGTCGCGCTGTTCGGGTCGATACACCTCGCCGCGCCGGAATTCTTGCCGGAGGTCGTCGATCTGTTATCACGTGGAGACATTGTCGAGACGGCGGAGTACATAAAAAGTTACGGCTCGTTGGCGGTGGTGTTTAGTTTCTTGTTGACGTTGTTTGTAAATGCAATCGGATTCCCGCCCGCAATAATTTTTTCCACAGCTAACACATTGATATTTGGAATTGTTCCCGGAATAGTTTTATCGGTGATAGCTGAAACGGTCGGTGTAACAATAAGTTTTCAACTGCTAAGATTTTTTTTCCGCGACTCAGCCAAGAAAATTATTAATAAAAGCAAGCGATTGAGTTCAGTCGACAAGTACAGCTCTAAAAACGGATTTACAGTTATGTTAATAGCGCGAATGGTGCCGTATGTGCCGAGCGGGATATTAAATGCGGCGGGCGCGTTGAGTTCGATGAGTTTGCGAGATTATTTTTTGGCATCGCTGGTCGGCAAGTTCCCTTCAACGGGCATTGAAGCTATAATCGGACATGATGCTATCTTGCAAGAAGAGGACTTTACACGTATAATTATTGTTGTGATTTTTGCCATAATTTTAATCGCGTGGGCATGGCATTATCAGAAAAAAAATCATCACTGAAGTTTTGGAGGTTGATAACATGAAAAAATTTTTGGTCGGCGCGTTAATGGCAGTAATGCTTATGGGTTTCAGTGCGTTTACGGAAGCAACTCAAGTTGAACAGGAAAATATTTGTTGCAGAGGCTATTGCTATCAAGATTGCGACGAGCCGAGCGGCGAATATTGCGGACGCTACGGTTGCGGACAAAGTAACAACAACTAAGTAAATGTTTTTAAAATAAAAAAACCCCTTCCGCTTTGGAGGGGGAAATTTTTTTATTATCTCTTGACGAGCTTGGAGCCGCTGATTTGATAGCTGTTGTTATTAATGTGGAAAGTCGTCGCGGTGAAATCTTTTAGCGTAATGGAGCCGCCGTTGACTTTGAAAGTTACAGCGTCATTTTTATAAGAGGCGGTGAAGTCGAGATTATCAATTGTAAGGGTGTCGCCGTCGTCGAAGCCGTAAATAATATCTTTGCCGTCGCCTTTTGAGTAAATGAATTTATCTGCGCCATTTCCGCCCCAAAGTGAATCGTTACCTTTGCCGCCCCATAAACTGTCGTTACCGCCGTTGCCATAAAGTTCATCGTTGCTCGCGTCGCCGTAAAGTTTGTCGTTGCCGCTACCGCCATAGACAGTATCGTTGCCCGTTCCGCCTTTGAGAGTTTCTTTTTCGCCGTAGCCGTCAATCCAATCATTGCCCGCGCCGCCATTAATTGAAATATTCGAGCCGCCCCACGCATAAATCGTGTCCGAGCCGTCGCCGCCGTTGATTGAAACATTCGAGGCGTTATCGGTGGAAAGCCAATCGTTGCCCTTGCCGCCCAAAATTTTTACGTTGTCGCCGCCTTCGTAGTTGTAAACGTGATCGTTGCCGGCACCCGCGTTGATTGAAACTTTCGAGCCGTAATTAAAAATTTCCTCGTGACCTTCGCCGCCGTTGATCGTGACTTTCGAGGCGTTGTTATGAATATTATCATCGTTCGCCCCGCCACTGATTGAAACGTTGGAGCCGGTGTTATTAATGTAATCATTACCGTCGCCGCCGACGATTGAAACTTTTGTGCTGTCGTTGGAAATAGAATCGTTGCCCGCGTCGCCGTTAAGTGTCGAGGTTGCGCCGCTATTGGAAATGGTGTCATCGCCGCCCGCGCCGTTAATCAAAACTTTTTTGCCGCTGTTTGTGATTTTGTCACGGTCTGCCGTGCCGTTGAGCGTGCGATTATTTTTCTTGTTGGTTATCGTGCTGACCTCGCCGACGGTGAATTTAATCGCCTTGCCTTTTGAGTTGACGATATTAACTTTGTCGAGTTCAGCCACGCCATTGAGCCGCAAAGTATTCTTGCCGATTTTAAGGAAATAATCCGTGCCGTTTGTCGTGACAGAACTTATCGTGCCGCTTGAAATTTGCAACGTCTAAGTCGCATTGAAGCCGTTAATTGTATCATCGCCGCCGCTGTAAATTATTTTGACGTTCGCGCCGGCGTTGTAAATGTAATCGTTGCCCTTGCCCGCGATAATCGTTGTGTTATCGGGCGAGTTTAAAGTTTCCCAAGAGTCGGTCTCGTTGTTCCAAGTTGTACTCAGTTGGTTATAAATTCTATCGTTACCGTCGCCAGCATTTATGGAAACTTTCGAGCCGTAATTGTAAATGTAATCGTCGCCCTTGCCAGCGTTGATTTTTGCGCCGTCAAGATAATTTCTAAAGTAGTCACTTTTGGACGTGCCGACGAAATTTTTATTGACGCTGTACTTAATCGCCTTGCCTTTGCTGTTGACGATGTTGGCGTTGCCGTATTGAGCCGCGCCCTCCAGCGTCACGATACTTTTCCCGACGCTTACAAAATAATCGGAGCCGTTTGTCTTGACGGAACTTACCGTGCCCGAAGAAATTTTGAGCGTAGAGGTAGCATTGAAACCATAGATTAAATCGTTGCCGCCGCTATAGTTAATCAAAACTTTTGCGCCGCCGTTGTTGGAGATTGTATCATCGCCCGCGCCGCCGTCAACCGTGACTGAATCGCCATGAGTTTCGATATAATCATTTCCTGCGCCGCCGTTTATCGAAACTTCATCGGAGTTACTGGCATCAATCGTATCGTTGCCGTCGCCGGAATTAATTGTCACGCTTGAAACATTGTGGAAAAGAGTAATCGTATCGTTACCGGCTCCAGAGTTTATAGTTACGTTGTTGCCTTCGTTGAAAATGTAATCGTTGCCGTCGCCAGCGTTTATCGTCAAGCTGCTACCTCCGTTGTTAATGGAGTCGTTGCCAGCTCCCGCGTCAATCGCCGTGAGCGAAGAATTTCTATAATCGTTATTAATCGTGTCGTTGCCCGCGCCCGAAGCGATTGTAGAGTTGGAGCCGCGATTATAAATCTCATCATCGCCCGCGCCGCCCGAAATGCTGACGTTCGCGCCGTCGTTCCGGATTGAATCGTTGCCACCGAGTGCGTCAATCGTTGCGCCGCTCAAAGTGTTTTCGTAGCGGTCTATTTTATCCGTGCCGAAAATTAAATTCATATCGGTTGAGGCGGAGGATTTCGTCCCGTAAATTCTTAATGCCTCCAAATTCGCGGCGTCTTTTAATTTAATTGAGCCGTCGCCGACATAAACAACAACATCATCGAGGACGCGGCGTTGAGTATAAGTTGCGTCGCCGTTTTCGCCGAGGAACAAAACATTTCTGCGCTGGAAGCCTTCGATAACGTCGTTGCCGTCGCCGTCTTTGTAATCGACTTCAAAAGTGCCTTCCGAATAATTTTTAATCGTATCGTCGCCCTTGCCGGCGTTCACAGTGACATTATCGCCTTTATTAACAATGTAATCGTTCCAAGAATCCTGCGCAGTCAACGAGACAATTATATTATCGCCGTCGTTATAAAAATAATTCGGGTTGCCGCTGAGTTGTTTATAAGTGTAGTCGTCGCCGTAAATCGTTTGCCCGATTGAAGCCGCCACATTTCCGAAAACGATATTGTCTTTATTCCAATCGCTGGCTTCGTCGGTGTTATAAACCAGCGTAAACGGTTTGGCGTCTTTGAGCGTGGGGACGATATGAATCGCCGATAAACTTTCCGCATTGGGCAGGAGGATAGAATTTTTCCCGACCGTAATAATTACGTCGTCTCCGCTGATTTGCGTCGAGTAGCTGTCCTTGATAACCAGCGTATCAGTTTCGTTGAAGCCCTGCACGGTGTCATTGCCGGCGGTGTAAACGTAAATCGCGCCGACTGCCTGAACGTTCTCATAATCATTACCGCTGATATTTACATAGTCATTGCCTTTGCCGCCCGAAATCGTGACATTTTTGCCGAGATAATTGCTCAAGGTATCGTTGCCGTTGCCGCCGCTCATGGAAACGTTGTCGGACTGGTTGTTGGAAATATAATCGTCGCCCGCGCCGCCCTCAATGGAGGTGTTGAATCCGTAACCGTCTCCGGCTCCGTCGAGGTTGTGAATCGTATCGTTGCCGGCTCCCGCGAGGATTTTGGCGTTCTTGCTGTAGTTGCTGATTGTGTCGTCGCCGTTGCCGCCGCTGATTGAAACTTTTTCCGTGCCCCAACTGCTGTAAATTCTGTCGGCTCCGTCGCCCGCGTCAATCGTCACGTTCGAGCTGTCGTTGGAAATGTTGTCGTTGCCATTGCCCGCGAGGATTTTTGTTTTGGCTCCACGATTGTAGATAATGTCGTCGTCGTCGCCCGCATTGACATAAACATTGTTGCCTGTGTTGTTAATCGAATCGAAGTCCACGCCGCCGAAGATTGAAACTTTGTCCGCGGAATTTTCAACGGTGTCATCGCCAAATCCCGCGTCGATTGAAGTGTTCGCGCCCTCGTTCGAGATTGAGTCGTTGCCGCCCTGCGCCTGAATCGAAACTTTTGCGCCGCTGTTAAAAATTACGTCGCGCTGATTGCTACCGGTGATAGTGATAGGTAACTCTTTGAAATAATCGCTGAGTTTTCCCCCACTCCACACCGTGCAAGCGACTTTTACCGCACACGGCGTTCCATCTTTGATAACTCATTTCAATCTAATCAATCTACCGAAAGGATAGTATTTCCAACTAATTGTCTTAACACATTGAGCTTTTTAAAGTCGGGTTTACAGGCTTGCAGGTATTTTTGAATGGTTTCAGCATTTTTTGCATGAATAAGTTTGTGAACTGTTGCCGTGACGAGAATCAGATTCTGATAATTATCAGTGCCGCCTTGAGATTTCGGGATTTTATGGTGGCAGTGTATTTCATCAGTGGACGTGAACTTTTCCCCTGTGATAGCGCATTGTCCCTTTTGTGCGGAGTAAAGTGAAATTCGGTTGTCGGCGTATTCTATGCTTTTGCCATAAATCGGTTGGCGTAGGAGTTTTAATCGTAGTTCGTCAACTGTTTTCTTCCGATTCTTGCCGCTTTTGTTTATAGGGATTTTGTGTTGAATATAACCGATAGGGTAAATTGGCTCATCGGCGAGATAACGCAACATTGCCGATTTGCCGTAACGTGTCCTTTCGGTTGAAGTAAGTTTACGTCCTTTCTTGCTAATTCCTTTAAGCCTGTTGGTAATAACCGTCATGATTGTCCTGTTGAGTTTGCTCGCGTCTAGGTTAATATGTGTCGCGATTCGGTAATAATTTTGTATCCCCACAACTATAAGGTTATATTGTCTGATTTCATCAAACATATCCTTTTTAGGTCGAGGACGTGCAATTCGTTTAACCTGTTCAACAAGGGCTTTCTTTTTGGTCTGAATTTGTTTGTCGCTAATATGCGACCGGACTACCTTTTTATTGCCTTTTGAATGGACTTTGATTTTGAAGCCGAGAAATTCCGAATATCTGCATTCGACATTGACAACTCGCGTTTTTTCCTGTGAGACTTCCAACTTGAGCCGTTCAGAAAGCCATTTCGTAATGGCAATTTTTGTCTTTTCAGCCGCAGTTTTTGTCCTGCATAAGATACGAAAGTCGTCAGCGTAACGCACAATATACATTTCTTTCAGATTAGTTTTGCGCATTGCCATATATCCGCTTTTGCTGGTGCCGTTTTTTGTAATAGCGTATTTGTAGACAATGGGATTTTCTTCCCAATTACTTTCTACCCAATGGTCGAGTTCATTTAGTACGATATTTGCTAAAAGTGGCGAAATAATTCCGCCTTGCGGTGTCCCTTTTTGCGGATAGATGAGTTGACTATTTGGCAGTTTGACAGGGGCT
>JAFRRH010000046.1 GCA_017428215.1 Selenomonadaceae bacterium | reverse complement strand
TACGCGGCTTACAAATATTTCGGCTTGCGAGTGGAAATATTCACGCCTACTAAGAAAGGATTACGAGCTGAGCGTTACTTCTGCTCAAACCTTGATTAAGATTTCCCATATTCACACCTTACTTAGGCGGTTATGAACACCAGTTCTTAAAGATAACAAACGCGAGGTGAAAAAATGTGCAAACTCATGGAATACCTTCAAAATGCTACGCACGCAGTGAACGTCCGTCGTTAGTCGCGAAGGGGGCGCAATAAAAAATTCGAAAAAATTTTTCAGTTGGAGAAGACTTTGAGAATAAGAAAAACTTATTGAACAGCGTTAAAAATCGAATTGATTCAATCTGCAAAGTCTCTTAGAATAAACATGATTAGAAGAAAGGGAGGCATTGAGCATGAAGTATGTAAAGTTCGGGAACACAGGAATGGACGTATCAAGAATTTGTTTAGGCATGATGAGTTTCGGCAAGCCTGGTAAGGAGAACGGCGTATTTCCTTGGGCGAAGACTTACGAAGACGGCAAGGAAATTTTCAAACGCGCGATTGAACTGGGCATTAACTACTTCGACACGGCGAACGTCTATCAAATGGGCACGAGCGAGGAGATTACTGGTCGTTACATCAAGGATTTCGGACTTGACCGCGATGAAATTGTCGTGGCTACGAAGGTCAACTTTGAAATGCGTCCCGGTCGTCCAAATGGCGGCGGGACTTCGCGCAAGAACATAATGTCGGAGATAGACCACAGCTTGAAGCGTCTGCAACTCGATTACGTCGACGTTTACCAGATTCATCGTCTGGATGCAAATACACCAATGGAAGAAACGATGGAAGCGTTGCATGATGTGGTTAAGTCCGGCAAGGCGCGTTATATCGGAGCGTCGACAATTTTTGCGTGGCAATTGGAACGATTGCAGAATATTGCAGAGCGTCACGGCTGGACAAAGTTCGTATCACTTCAGCCACAGTACAATTTGATTTACCGCGAAGAAGAACGCGAGATATTTCCGCTGTGCATGGATAGAAAAATGGCAGTTGTACCTTGGAGTCCATTAGCCGGCGGTCGTTGCGCACATTCGTGGGGAACAAAGACGGCTCGCAATGCGATTGACGAAGTGTCACCAATGGTTTGGAGCAAGACTGATGATGTTGATAAAGTCGTCGTCGATAACTTGGAGCAAGTCGCTAAAGAACTCGGCTACTCAATGGCGCAGACTTCGTTGGCGTGGATGTTGTCAAAACCGTTCATCACCGCGCCGATAGTCGGCACCACGAGTGTTAAACACATCGAAGAAGCAGTCTCCGCACTTGACATTACGCTTGACGACGAGACTATTAAAAGATTGGAGGCACCGTACGTGCCGCACATCAAGACAGGCGCATTTTAACGGAGAAATTTTATGACGACGGACGAGCAACAGCTTAAAAATCTTTATTGCGAAATGTGGCGTGCACTTTTGGCGAAAGATATTACAACGCTGGAAAGAATTCACGCTGAAGAATTTGTATTGACGCACATGACGGGAATGAAACAATCGCGAGAGGAATATTTTCGTTGTGTGAGAGACAGCGATCTGAATTATTTTTCCGAGATAGAAGAAAATATTTTTGTCGAAGTATCGAACGAGCATGGAACTTTGACTGGACAATCGCTTGTTGAAGCGGCGGTTTTTGGCGGGCGGAAAAATACTTGGCGATTGCAACTTGTCTTCGACGTGGAAAAACGCAATGGCAAATGGATTTTTATTCGCGGCAAAGCGTCGACATATTGAGGTGCGATATGAAGAAAATTTTTTTACTCCTGTTGATGATTCTTACGATCAGCGGTTGCGGTGGTGAATCTCAAGATAAAACGCCAGCGGAGTCTGAAAAAAAATCTGTTGAAAAAATGCCGGCTCCGACTTCTTCTGCAGATAAAAAAATTCTTGTTATTTACTTCTCGCGAACGGGTGAAGAATACAACGTCGGCAGAATCACGAAAGGCAATACGGCAATAGTAGCCGAGTATATTGCTCAAAAGACCGGCGCGGATATTTTTGAAGTGAAACCCGCGACGCCTTATCCCGATGAATACGAAGCTTGCACGGAACTTGCCAAAAAAGAATTGGAATCGAACGTTCGCCCTGCGCTCGCGAGGAATATCGATAAGCTTGCACAGTACGATACAATTTTCTTGGGTTATCCGATATGGTGGGGAGCAGTGCCGAGAGTTATGATGACTTTCCTTGAGAGCAATGATTTCAGTGGCAAAACGATTATTCCGTTCTGCACGCATGGCGGCAGTGGCTTAGCCGGAACTGAACGTGAGATAAAAGACATTTGCCCGAACGCCGAAATTTTGGCGGGCTTGGCGATTTCGGGGCGTACTGCGCAAAATGACTCCGCTACCGTTCAAAAGGAAGTTGATGCTTGGCTGACGGAACTCGGCTATTAAAGGAGCATGTGATATGCGAAAAAAATTTTTAGCAGTATTGGTAGCAGTTTTAATCGCATTTGGTTCGTCCGGAGTGGAGGCGACTAAGCCGATAATGATTCAAGAGCAAGGCTCCTTCACCGTGGGCGGCAAATATAAAGAGCGTCCTGGAAAGTTTTCGCAAGAAAATTTCGTGGCTGAAGACGGACAACGGGCTTATGGTGACTTTGCCTATGTGGAATACCAAAAGCCTGTACGCGCTAAGAAGTTGCCTCTCATTTTTCAGCACGGGGGAGCACAGTCGAAACGCACTTGGGAATCTGGACCCGACGGTCGCGAAGGATTTAATACCATGTTCGTGCGTGCTGGTTATTCGGTTTATTTGGTTGACCAGCCCCGAAGTGGCGAGGCTAATCTCTCCACAGAGGCGGTAACTCCCGATACACCTTGGGCAAGTAATCCCATGTACGGCGACAAGACTCTTTACGTGCTGTCTCGTATCGGTCATTACGACGCGGAGGGTAATCCCGTTCCCAATGCGCAATTCCCCAAAGGCGAAAAAAATTATCAAGCTTTTCAGCAGAGTTGGACGATTGGCTCCGGTCCCTTGGATAATGATTTGAACGCCGATGTTCTTGCCGAGTTGGTGAACCGGCAAAAAGACGGCGCGATTTTAGTGACGCACAGTATGGGAGGAACAATCGGCTGGCGCACGGCTATTCGCACGAATAAAGTTAGAGCGATTATTTCCTATGAACCGGGCGGAACTCCATTTGTTTTTCCAGAGACGGAAATGCCCCAAATTACCGACGCGCGTTTCAAGGCACTGTCTGCCTCTGCTATGGGCGTTCCGATGGAGGATTTTCTAAAGCTCACTAAGATACCCATTGTCCTCTATTACGGCGACTACATTAAGGTTGGTTCGGAAAATGTTGGCGAAGACAAATGGGGCACGGAATATGCTATGGCTGAACAGTTTGTAGCAACAATCAACAGGCATGGCGGCGACGCAACACTTGTACATTTGCCGGAAATTGGAATCAGGGGTAATTCGCATTTTCTTATGCAAGAGCAAAACAACGAGGAAATTATGAAGCTGGCACTTGCTTGGTTGAAGTCGAAAGGACTTGACAAGTAAACTTTCTGCACCGGTGCTTGCAGGAAAACCGTAATCAAAGCCGAAAAGTTTCTTCGTCACAGAAAAAATTTGAGACGGAGGACAAGCAATGAAACTAAGACAAAAATTTATGACGCTGGCTTTGATGATGGGAATGGCGGTTGCCGTCGTTTGCGTTGTCAGCTACTTTTTCGCCAGCAACGAGCTGGAGAGCAGCGTCGACAGCGAATTACGCGAGACGGTCGCAAAAGAGTCCGTGCAACTCAACGGCTGGCTGGAAACTAAAAAGGCGTTCGGCGAGAGCACTTCAAATGTTTTAACGAGTTTGAACGGCGATATGGCTTTGCTTAAGACGCAAAAAATTTTGGGCACAGTCACGAGCGACAAAGAAATTTTGGATATGGCGTTCGCACTGGAAGATAAATATATCGCGTGCTACTACGCCGGCGACATAACCGGCAAACTCGACCCGACAACTCGCGCCTGGTTTAATAATGCTCGCGACCTCGACAAGGCGTTTTTCACTGCGCCCTATGTCGACGTGAACACGAACGCTTATATCGTTTCAATCGGCGTGCCAGTCAAAGCGAACGGAAAATTTATCGGCGCGACCTGTTTGGATTTATCGCTGGACGTTCTGACTGAGCAAGTCAAACACATGAAATATCACGGCGAAGGCGCGGGCATTATCACGGAAGCTGACGGAAATATTTTGGCGACCGCGCAGTTCGGCGAACCCACTAAAAATTTCCGCGATATTGACGGGTTGGGCAAACACTTTGACGAAATGACCAAGCAGGGCAACGGTTATTTTGAGGTTACGATTGACGGCGAGGATATGGTTTTTGCTTATTCGACAGTTCCCGCAACCGGTTGGCTTATCGGCATAACGGTTCCGTCGGATTTTGTTTTTGGTTCGCTCAGGAATTTGCGTATTTTGTTTGCGGTATTGATTGTTGTAGGATTTATTTTGGCGTTCGGCATTTGCATAACTTTCGCCGGAAAAATCACGAAGCCCATCGCCAAGCTTGAAGAATATTCGATTCAGCTGTCAAAAGGCAATTTGACTATGCCGGATTTGCTTGTCAACTCTAACGACGAAATTGGCTCCTTAACTCGCGATTTCAATGCCATGAAAGAAAATCTCCGCGCAGTTATCGGGAAAATGTCATCGAATTCCGAACAAGTTGCCGCGTCTTCGCAGGAATTGACTGCTAGCTCTCAACAATCGGCTGACGCTTCTATCCACGTTGCGGAAACTGTTAACGAAGTTTCAGACGCCGTCAACAGGCAAATGACGGACATTAACAACGCAAAAAAGAGCGTCGACAATGTTTTTACGGACATCAAAGCTGTTGAGGAAAAATCTCGTATCGTCGCACAAACGTCGCATCAAACGTCGCAAGCCGCACAGAAAGGTTCCGAACTCATGAACAACGCCGTCAACAGCATGGGCAGAATTGAACGCTCCGTTATGGCGTCGGCTGACGTGGTTAAAAAATTGGGCGAGAACAGTCGACAAATCGGACAAATCGTCGAGGCAATTTCCGCCATTTCCGAACAAACCAACTTGCTTGCATTGAATGCCGCCATTGAGGCTGCTCGCGCCGGAGAACACGGTAAAGGCTTTGCAGTCGTCGCGGAGGAAGTTCGCAAGCTTGCTGCTCAATCTCAAGAATCCGCCGAGCAAATCAAAATTCGTATTGACTCCATTCAACACGATACCGAAGATGCCGTGGAGGCTATGCAGACGGGCAGTAACGAAGTCAAGGAAGGCACCGGAGCTATTCGCGAAGTTGGCGAGCAATTCGGGCAAATTCTTTCCATGGTCAACGGTATTAAAACGCAAATGGACGAGATTAATTTGTCCGTTCAAACCGTCTCGAAGGAAACGGCGGCGATTGTCAAAAAAGTTGACTCAATAGACGAGATAAGCAAGAAAACAGCCGCACATATGAAAAGCATTTCCGATTCGACAGAGGAACAATCCGCCTCGAATGAGGAAATTGCCGCCGCCAGTCAAGCCCTTTCGCAAATGGCTGAAGATATGCAAGACGCCGTCGGAAAGTTTAGAGTGTAAAAAAATCTTAGAAGGAATTGATAAGCTATGAACGTTTTTGAGAAACTGCGTGCGGGTCAACGTTACCACGTGCTCGACGATGAAGACTATGTGCGCGAGGCTCACGGCGAATTCAAACGTTGCCGTCACTTATGCTGGCTAATAAATTCGACTGACCCCGACGACGCGCAAAAGATTTTGGAGCTGGAGCGCGAGCTTTTCAACGGGAATTTCGACGCGACAAATTTTTTGACGCCGCCGTTTCAAATTGATTGTGCGTGTCGAATGTTTCTCGGCAAAAATGTTTTCGCCAATCACGGCTTAACGGTTATGTCGGTCGGTACAATTACGATTGAAGACGGCGTCATGTTCGGTCCGGAAGTCGGCTTGTTCACTGTAAATCACGAACCGAAAAATATCCGCGTCATTTTTACCAAAGAAATTCTCATCAAGAAAAACGCATGGATAGGCGCACGGGTTAGCATTCTGCCCGGCGTGACGATAGGAGAAAACGCGATTGTCGGTACTGGTTCCGTCGTCACGAAAGATATTCCCGACAATGCGGTTGCCGTCGGCAATCCTGCGCGGGTCATAAAAATTATCGAGTGAGGGATTCAGACTATGGCAAAAATTCTAATCGCGTATTACTCGCGTAAGGGACAAAATTACGTCAATGGCGCGATAAAAAATCTGGCGAAGGGCAATACCGAAGTTGTCGCGGAGATGATTCAGAAATTTATCGGCGGCGATTTGTTTGAAATCGACACCGTGAAAGATTATCCTGTCGACTACACCGAGTGCACTCAAGTCGCCAAAGTTGAGATTCAGCAAAAGGCGCGTCCCGAATTGAAACGTTATCTCGCAAGCCTCGATGACTATGACAAAATTTTTCTGGGTTATCCGATTTGGTGGTCAATACCTCCAATGGCAGTTTCAACTTTCTTGGAGTGTTATGATTTCAGCGGGAAGAAAATTTTCCCGTTCGCGACGCATGAAGGTAGCGGATTGGGCGGAAGTGTCAACTACATAAAGAGAATTTGCCCAAAGGCTGAAGTTATAGACGGGCTTGCAATTCATGGTGCAGAGGCGGCAAATGCTGAACGCGAAGTTTCAGCTTGGACAAAGAGGTTGTTGTCATGAAAAAAATACAACTCGGCGCAACGAATTTGTTTGTTAATCCGGTCGGACTGGGTTGCATGGGATTTTCGCACGCTTACGGCGCGGCGATTGAAAAATCTGCGGCGATAAAGACAATCCGCGAGGCTTATGAACTCGGTTACAACTTTTTTGATACGGCAGAATGTTACACGGGCGAAAATGTTGACGGCTCAACCTCCAATAACGAAGAACTTGTCGGCGAAGCGTTGAAAGATGTCCGTGATAAAGTAGTTATCGCGACAAAATTCGGCGTCGCTCATAATGCTGACCGCTCGTTGACTCTCGACAGTTCGCCCGCGACAATTCGCAAATCTGTTGACGGCAGTTTGAAACGGCTCGGAGTTGAAACGATTGACCTTTACTATCAGCATAGGATTGACCCGAAGATTGAGCCGGAAACTGTCGCAGAAGTTATGAGCGAGTTGATTAAGGCTGGCAAAATCCGTAGCTGGGGAATTTCGGAGGCGAATGAAGAATATTTGCGCCGCGCTCATAAAATTTTCCCCGTCACGGCGATTCAAAATCGTTATTCGCTTATGGCGCGTTGGCATGAAAAACTTTTCCCTGTGCTTGAAGAACTCGGCATGACTTTTGTAGCCTTTTCGCCGCTTGCCAACGGACTTTTGAGCGGTGCATACACTAAAGCCGAAAATTTCAGCGAATCGGGCGACTATCGGAATATGATGCCGCAGTTTACCGCCAGCGGAATCGAAAAAGCTAAAGATTTGCTTGCTTTGCTCCAAAAACTCGCCGCTGAAAAGGATTCTACTCCCGCGCAGATTTCTTTGGCTTGGATGCTTTGCAAAAAGCCTTACATAGTTCCGATACCCGGTAGCCGAAAACTTTCACGGCTTAAAGAAAATTTCGGCGCGGGAGAAATTTTCCTGTCGCCGAACGAAATCGCAGACATTGACGCCAAACTTGATACGATGAACTTTGAAATTTTCGGCGGCTCTCCGACCAAATGAGGTAAACATTTTGATTAAGCAGATAAAATATTTTCAAGCGGTCGTGCGTTGCCAAAGTTTCACAAAGGCGGCGGACGATTGTTTTATTTCGCAATCAGCAATTTCTCAGCAGATACAGGCGTTGGAAAAGGAATTGGGCGTGCAACTTATCCACAGAGAACGCAGAAAAATTTCGTTGACGCCCGCCGGAGAATTTTTTTACAAGAAAAGCCTGATCATAATCAGCGACTTCGACCGACTTTGCGCCGAGACCATAAAATTTTCAAACGGCGTCGAGCAGGAACTTTCAATCGGGTATCTGCGGGATTATCGCGGTCATGAACTCCAATGCGCCTTGCAGGAATTTCAGACCAGACGCCCTGAAATTTCAATAAATCTTTTGAGCGGCACGCACGAGGAACTTTACGATTATTTGCGAGCAGGCAAAGCGGACGTGGTCATCAGCGACTTGCGGCGGGAGCCTTCCGAGCAGTATGTCAATTTTTTTCTGACGCGAGGATTTTTGTACGCCGAATTGCCCGAAAACAATCCGCTGACTCAGTTGAAATTTTTGACGGTGGACGATTTGAAGAACACGCCGATAATTTTGATTGCGCCGCAAAGTCAACAGCTCATCGAGGAAACTTTTTTCAAGGAATATTTCGGCGTTAAGAGCGAATTCATTTTTGTGGAGACTTTGGAGACGGCGCATCTTCTCGTTGCCGCCAACAAAGGTTATTTTCCGATTGAATTCACGCACCCGCCAAAAATTTCTTCCGGAGTGAAATATCTTCCGCTTATGCGCGAGGACAAGCAACTTTGCAGGAAATATTATGCATTTTGGCGAGCCGATACGCTAAAAAATTATATCGAGGAGTTTGCTCAAATTTTACGTCCGCTTTTCCCTGAAGAACAAAAGGAGGTCATCTCATGAAAGAAGTTGTAGTATTGGTCGGCACCGGTTCAATCGGTCAGGCAATCGCTCGCAGAGTCGGCGCGGGCAAACACGTCGTGCTCGGCGATTTGAAACTTGAAGCGGCACAAGCGGCAGCAAAAATTTTTGACGGTGCAGGATTTCAGACTTCAACTATCGCCGTCAACATTTCCTCTCGCGAATCAATTCTGAAACTCGTCGAACACGCCAAAAAATTCGGCGCGATAAAAAATTTAATCTGCGCGGCGGGGGTAAGTCCTTCACAAGCTCCAGTCGAAAAAATTTTGCAGGTAGATTTATACGGCACGGCAGTTTTGCTTGAAGAATTTGGAAAAATAATTTCTGACGGCGGCTCCGGCGTAATAATCTCTTCGCAGAGCGGGCATAGGCTTGGCGCATTGACGGAAGAACAAAATTTTCAGCTGGCTACAACACCGACAGAAGAACTTTTGAACTTGCCGTTTATCAAGGCGATAACCGACACTCTCAGGGCTTACCAATATTCCAAACGTTGCAATGTTTTGCGCGTTGCCGGTCAAGCGACGCCGTGGGGTAAACGAGGCGCGACAATTAACTCAATCAGTCCGGGCATAATCATCACGCCCCTTGCCGCCGACGAACTCAAAGGTCCTCGCGGCGAAGGTTATCGCAAAATGTTAGAGGCGTCGCCCGCAAAAAGAGCCGGCACTCCCGACGAAGTTGGCGACCTTGCAGAGTTTTTAATGTCCAGTCGTGGAAAATTTATCAGCGGCGCAGATTTTCTGATTGATGGCGGCACTACCGCTTCTTATTGGTTCGGTGATTTGCAATATCTCAAGCAAACTCACTAAGCTTTCACAGCTCACGAATAATTTTTTTGCGAATGAGTTAGTCTTTGTCGAATTCGCTCATCATCTCCCAATCCTTTTCCATTTCGAGGTTGTTGCCGCCAAAACGAGCGACAAGTTGCACTGCTTGCGGGTCGAATAATATTGCGTCGGCTATTAGCGATGCCGCTTGATTATTCGTCAACGTGTCGGAAACCGTTACCCGATAACGAGTATTGACTTTATCGAGAGCAATACGGTTTTCCAAAGCTTTCAACTGCTCTTGGGCGTGATTCATGCGCTGAATTATTTCTTTGTCGCGATTTTCGACTTCTTCCAACTGCCGGACGAATCTTAAATTTTTGCGAAGAATACCCATCGCTATTTCGTCGATTTTCTTCAAAGCGTCAGGTTGTCGGCACAAAGTTTCCAGCTCGGATTGTTTATTTTGCAGAGAGAATTTGATTTGGTCGAGGCTTCCCCTTTCTATTTCCAGCATTGTACGCTGTTTCGTCAGATAATACTGCGCTTGCAAGAAAGTCGAACGTGGAAAAACCGACCAATTCCTTTCCTTGAACATTTTTTCTTCCTTAGCATAGGCAAGCAATTTAGGAGCGAGCCGTTGCTCGTTCTTTTTGTATCTCCGTATTTTTTCGTGCAGTCTTTTATACTCTCCGCGCACAAAAATATTTTTTGCCATAAAGATAGCACGTTGAGGAGAAATGATTTGGCGTTGGAGGTGAAATTTTTCAACAAACAAATCCTCATGTTCTTTTTTCAAGGCACGATACTGCTGGCGAATTAAATCATAGACTTCTCGCGTTTTGAAACTGGTTTGCGGCTCTTCCATTGTCTGCGCAAACAATGCATTTCTAAGGTCATCGACCGCTTTTTCCAGTTCCTCGCTTGCGCGTTTTAACATTTTCCTCGCGTGCGTGTTTGCTTGTAATATTTGGTGCGTTACCATCAAAATATTGTTTCTGTATTTTTCGTGGCGTCGTGTGCCCATTTCGGTAGCCGATGTGAATGAAAAATACATTTGTCGCGTTTGGCATATGCTCTTTCCCTGTTGATATACTCAACGTGCGATTCAGTAACTGTTTGCTTCTTCTCTATTCGTTCCAAAATTTTCTGAGCAGTTTCAACTGCCAATTTCTTTCGCTCTGGGTACTCTACAAACTTGTTGCGCATGAATTCTATTTGCATGAGCAAGTCATCAAAGGAAATGGGCAGGTCTTGCAAAACCGCCGTTTTCAGCACTTCTCTTTTAAACTCTTCCGAACCTTTTATAATCAGTGGCTGGTGATTCATTGTCTCGACAGCAAGTAAAAGAGTAATATCGATAGTTGTTTCTAAGGCATCCTCTGTCACTTCGATTCCGCACTCTGTATTTCGATTTAAACCAAGCCCGTTTTATAGAGGGGAATATTTTGCCCATCCAGTGCATTTGGTGTTTTTCCGTCGTGATAAAATTACAAACGAATTTATCGTTTCAGCTTGTAGACAAAGCCCGTCTCGGAATGCTCTGAGACGGGCTTTTGGATTTGATTTTCTTTTCAGCGACTAAGGAAGAAGAACTATATAAAGTTTTTGCACTTTCTTTTTGCCTATTTTTTCAAATTTAGGCAGGAGAAAATAAGTGCTACTTGCATTTTGACTTTAGCTAAGCCGCGATAATAAGTATAACGTAGGCAATGTCGTTTCTTCGTATCAGCAAAGACTCGCTCGATGGTCTCCTTGCGCTTTTTATAAGTATCGCGAATTTGAGTGACATGGCGCAAGATAACTTTGGTTTTATTTTTGCTCAAAGTGCAGTTTTGTCGTCAGGGACAATTCTCACATTATCGAACGTTATTTCTTCCGTTGAGAACTTATTTCGGATATGCTCCTGTAGCCTCTTTAGCCGCCGTATAAATCGAACGTCTAGCTTAAATCGGATTTGTAAAAATGTACTCAGAAATTTTTCTCTATAGGAAATACCGCGCGTTGACTGTTTTTCTATCTTCGTTATATTTTTTAGAAGATCATGACGCCTAGGAGGGCGGCAAAAAAGATTAAAATCACCGAACTTCAACGTACTGCTCCTATAATGGAATATTTCAGCGCGTCTCTCAGTGTCTTAGAATTGGTAAATAAATTCAAGAACCTCTATCATGAAATTGAAAAAAATTTCAATTTCATTACCGCAAAAATTTTGCAACTCGATTAAAACAAATACGACAAGATTTAGGGTTATCACAAAGGCAACTAGGCGACCTTATAGGCATTTCTCCACAAGTTTTTTATTTCTACGAACATGGAAAACGCGATGTTCCTGTCCATACAATAATAAGACTTGCTAAAGCAGTAAATATGAATGGTAACCAAATACTCGAAGCATTACCACTAAAGCCCGAATTGCAAGACAAAAAAATTACGCCTCTTAAGGCGCAGATAAAAGTATAAGTGCTAATAATTACAATAAGAATATTACCATAATTGTTGATGAAAAGCAAAGGCGTATCACTGAACTCGTTCACTTTTTCAATCAGCTTTACGGCAAAATTCCTGAGCCACATTTCACTTACCTGTGGACAAAAACGTACGGAATTTTTTCCTTCGCTATTCCTAACAGAACACAATTTGAAGTCATGGCTCAAAAGGCTTTCGAACTTGCTAATAAAAGAATCGATGTCTGGCACTCCGTCAATACAGTCAGCATCGAACCCACAAACTATAAGCGCGGCGATAAATCCGTTGTTTCTTATCAGACCGCTATTGTCGTCGACATTGATATCCGTTCCGCTACTCATAAAGGTGCCCCCTCACTTCTTGCCGTTGACTTCGACGAATCCAAATCCTTTTTACCCTTTACTCCCAGCTTGATTATTTTTTCAGGTTACGGGCTTCATGCCTATTATATCTTCAAAGACCCCATTAAAATCACCGACGAAAATCGTGAGGAACTTAAACGCCGCAACAATCTCATGCTTGAGGTCATTTGAGCACGTGCTAACGATAAAAAAATTGACGGCGTTGGTGATTTACCTCGTGTCCTTCATACTCCCTCGACCTTTAATTATAAACTCGGCACGGACAACGCACCTATGTGCCACATTGTCGAAGATTCCGGCTTACGTTTTTCTCCCACTCAAATCGACGAAAGATTGAACGTTTACCAAACAGCAAAAACTAATAACGCAAACAAAGTACAAACTACCTCCGCAAACGGAGAACTGCAAAAAAACAGAAGTGCAAATTCACAGACGATAGAGACTTTAATATCTTCCGCGTCCGGCGTATGCTCGATTTTATCTCTCCTTCAAGTTTAACTTACGACGAATGGCTTGCTGTCGGTATGGCTAAAAAAAATATCGACATAGACTGTAGCGATTGGGAACAGTGGAGCAGACACGATGACCGCTTCAAAGACGACGAATGCCTATATAAATAGAACAGCTTCGACCGCGATGGCTACGACATAGGAACACTTTATCGTTTTGCCGCTCCTAATGGTTACGACGCTCAAGATACTTTTCGAGAATATTACAACCCCCCACCCGAATTTTGAACCCTCTGATAAAAACGGACGAGCAATGGAAAGTTATCGAGCCCTTGTTCTTCAATAGGAGAAATCGAAAAGCGCGAATTGGTTAATGACGTCCTGTACTTGGTAAAGACGGCTTGTCAGTGGCGTAATTTACCGCATGATTTTCCAGCAGTGTTCAGCAGGTTTAAGTGAAGAACCGACGCAAGCATTAATTGACTCTCAAAGCGTGAAAACAACGGGGGCGGTCGAACAAAAGGACTTTGATATGGGAAAAAAACGAAAGGAGTAAAAAGGCAGATAGTCACCGATTATATTGGTTGTTAAATGTAACGTTGAAGAAAATATGCGCGTGGTTATCGCGGCTCCTTTATCTACGAAGTATGCAAATATTTCGGTTTGAGGGTAGAAAGTTTGCTTGGTTCAATCATTCTCGTCGTCTTTCAAAGGATTACGAACTAAGCGTTAATTCTGCTCAAACCTTGATTAAGATTTCCCATATTCACACCTTACCTAAGCGGTTATGAACACCGGTTCTTAGAATTCCAACTTCAAAGAAACTAAGCATGTATTTAGAGCGTGTTGGTAAAGTCGAAAAATAAAACATAAGCAAAATCTTTGGTAAAATGAATTTGAAAAATCAGCCAAAGGAAAGTGCTTATGTCAAATTCATTTTATCACGAACGCTAC
>JAFRRH010000045.1 GCA_017428215.1 Selenomonadaceae bacterium | reverse complement strand
GCGGATTAGTTACATAAAGATTTTTATTGCTATTCATCTCTTTAAGAATTGCCTGTAACTTTTCTATCGGATTCATTTTATAACAGTCCTTTCGGGACTATCATAAATTCTTTTCCCCTTTTCGTTAAGTTAATGCCATTGGGAAAATGGGATGATACAACAAATAATTTAATCAATGCAGGTTATGATACAACAGAGCAAGGATTCATATGCAAATGGGACAACAGCGGCAGTCTTGATGAGATTGTCGGTTATACAACAAAATCTTCCGACGCACTCTTGACATCTAACTTTGACGAGCCGAATAATGTTTTGAACAATGTCACCTTTGCTAAGTCTGATAATAAAAAGTAATCTGTATGTAAAAATTTTCAAAAACCCTTCGGCGAGTGTCGGAGGAATTTTTTTTGCTAAAGTTCATGGGCTGTGATAGAATTATTGAAAAATTTCTGGAGGCAAATATGGTTAAAAGAATTTACGTTGAAAAGCGCAAAGGCTTCGATGTGCCGGCTAAACAGTTGCTTGACGATTTTAAAGACACGCTCGACATTAAAATTGACGGTTTGCGGCTTTTAGTTCGCTACGACGTGGAAGATTTGAGCGACGAAGATTTTTTGCGTGTCCGTGATATTGTTTTTCGCGAGCCGAATGTTGATAATTTTTACTATGAACTGCCTGACGACCTCGACAAAGCGAAAAATTTTGCGATTGAGTATCTGCCGGGGCAATTCGACCAAAGAGCCGACTCCGCCGCACAATGTGTTCAGCTCGTGACAGGAAAAGAACTTCCGATTATTCATTCTGCGCGGATTATTTCAATTATTGGCGATATTTCTGCTGACGACTTCGCCAAAATTAAATCCTACTCGATAAACGCGATTGAATCACGCGAGGCGAGTTTTGATTTGCCTACGACGCTAAAAATTTCCGCCGAAATTCCGCCAGACGTTGAGATTTTAAATAATTTTAACAGCTTAAGCGACGCGGAACTCAAAAATTTTATAAATCTGCGCGGCTTGGCTATGAATCTCGACGATTTAAAATTCTGCCAAAAATATTTTCGCGATACGGAGCAAAGACCGCCGACAATTACCGAATTAAAAGTTATCGATACGTATTGGAGCGACCATTGCCGCCATACGACGTTCACGACCGCGATTGACAGCGTAGAAATTGAATCCGACGTTATTCAACGCGCTTTTGACGAATATTTAGCCGTGCGCGACGCAAAAAAGGATATTTCGCTAATGGATTTGGGCACAATAGGCGCGAAAATTGTTAAGCCAGCGAATTTGGACGTTTCAGAGGAAATTAACGCTTGCAGTATAAAAATTACGGCGACGATTGACGGACGCGACGAAGGTTGGCTGGTTATGTTTAAAAACGAGACGCATAATCACCCGACAGAGATTGAACCGTTCGGCGGCGCGGCAACATGTTTAGGCGGAGCAATTCGCGACCCGTTGAGCGGACGCAGTTACGTTTATCAAGCAATGCGCGTGACTGGTGCCGCTAATCCTAATAAAAAATTCTCTGAAACGTTACCTGGCAAACTTCCGCAGAAAAAAATTACTCGCGGCGCGGCGCAAGGCTACAGTTCATATGGTAACCAAATCGGTTTGGCAACGGGACAAGTGCACGAAATTTATCACGAGGGTTATCTTGCAAAACGTATGGAAATAGGCGCGGTAATTGCGGCGGCTCCTGCTGAAAATGTCGTTAGAAAAAATCCCTGCGCGGGCGATAAAGTTATTTTACTCGGCGGACGCACCGGACGAGACGGAATCGGCGGTGCGACTGGCTCAAGTAAAGTTCATACATCCGAATCGCTGACGAAAAGCGGCGCAGAAGTCCAAAAAGGCAATCCTCCAACTGAACGTAAAATTCAAAGGCTGTTCAGAAATCCAGACGCGGCGAAATTGATTAAGCGTTGCAATGATTTTGGCGCGGGCGGCGTCGCTGTGGCAGTTGGCGAGCTTGCGGCGGGTTTGAATATAAGTTTGGACGCCGTGCGAAAAAAATATGACGGACTTGACGGAACCGAGCTTGCAATCAGCGAATCGCAGGAGCGCATGGCTGTCGTTTTGGATAAAAATGACGTGGATAAATTTATTGCGCTTGCAGACGCGGAAAATTTAGAGGCTTATGAAGTCGCGGAGGTTACTGATAGCGGGCGCATGGTTATGAATTGGCGCGGCAAGGAAATTGTTAGCATTAGCCGCAAATTTTTCGACACGAACGGCGTTAAACGTCATATCACAGCGAAAATTTCCGACCCGCAAAAAGTTTCCTCGTCTAAAAAAGTTTCGTGGCTAGAAAATCTGCGCGGATTAAATGTTTGCAATCAAAAAGGCTTAGTTGAGCGATTTGACTCAACGATTGGCGCGGCGACGGTTTTAATGCCTTTCGGCGGCAAGAATCAACTCACGCCCGCTGAAGGTATGGTTGCGAAAATTCCTTGCGAGGGAGAAACTTCGACGGCAACGGCTATGACATTTGGATTTGACGCTGAAATTTCGGAGAACAGTCCTTTTAACGGCGCGATTGACGCGGTAACGAGTTCGCTAGCAAAATTAGTGGCTCTCGGCGCGGATTATTCCAAAGCTTATCTAACGTTCCAAGAATATTTCGAGAAACTGGGCGAAAATCCCGAAAAATGGGGAAAAACGCTTGCTTCGTTGCTAGGAGCGTTCATAGCGCAGAAAAATTTTGGCGTAGCGGCAATCGGCGGTAAAGATTCGATGAGCGGGACATTTGAAAATATTCATGTGCCGCCGACGCTGGTAAGTTTCGCAGTTGCAGTCGTCAACGCGGCAAAAGTTATCTCGCCGGAATTCAAAGCGGCTAGAAATAAAGTTTATCTAGTCGAATGTCCGCGAGATAATGAAGGCGTGCCAATTTTTGACGAACTCAAGAAAAATTTTGCTAAAGTTCACGAATTAATCTGCGCGGGGAAAATAATTTCTGCAATGAGCGTACAGAGCGGCAGAATAGCGGAATGTATTTCAAAAATGGCGATTGGAAATGACATTGGATTTAAATTTAGCGTACCAGAAAACATTTTTGATAAAAATTACGGCAGTCTTATCGTTGAGACGACGGAAAATCTTGACTTCAAACTTTTGGGTGAAACTATTGCCGAGCCGTTCATAATTTACGCTGACGAAAAAATTTCTCTTGACGACGTTAAAAAAGCTCTTGCCGAGCCACTGGAGAAAATTTTCCCTACAAGAACTAAGACTTCAGCGCAAGAAATTCCTAACGAGACCAAAAATTTAACAGTTAACAGTTATAAGTTATCAGCTAAAATCGCGCGTCCAAAAATATTTATTCCAGTATTTCCTGGCACGAATTGCGAATACGACAGCGCAAAAGTTTGGAAAAAAGCGGGCGGCGAGCCTGATATTTTCGTTATTCGGAACTTGACGTCGGCGGCAATCGCTGAAAGTATTGATGAAATGGCGAAAAAAATTCGTGCCGCGCAGATAATCATGTTGCCTGGCGGTTTCAGTGGTGGCGACGAGCCTGACGGTTCTGGAAAATTCATTGCGGCGACGTTTAGAAATCCAAAAATCGCGGAAGAGGTCATGAAACTTTTAAAAGAGCGCGACGGATTAATTTTGGGCATATGCAACGGTTTTCAAGCATTAATCAAACTCGGACTTCTACCCTACGGAGAAATTCGCGAGCTTGAGGAAGATTCGCCGACATTAACGCATAATTCTTTAGGTCGACACGTCAGCCAATACGTTAAAACGCGAATTGCAAGCAATTTATCTGTTTGGTTGTCGAAAAACAAGGTAGGCGATGTTCATTCAATCCCGGTTTCACATGGCGAGGGCAGATTCGTTGCCAGCGACGCTTGGTTGAAGAAACTTTCGGACGCGGGGCAAATCGCTACGCAATACGTTGACGATAAAAACGAGCCGACGAACGAATTACCATTTAATCCGAACGGTTCAGCATGGGCGATTGAGGGAATTACCGACGCGAGCGGCAAAATTTTCGGGAAAATGGGACATTCGGAACGAATCGGCGAATACGTTGCTAAAAATATTTATGGCGACAAAGACCAGAAACTTTTTGAGGCAGGAGTTGAGTACTTTGGCTAAATTTTATGTTGCGACGTGCGCATTTACGGAGCAATATCCCGCATTAAGCCGCAAAATCCAAAATTACCTTCGCGAGCAGTTTAATTTGCCGATAATCCGCTGTTGCGTGCCGAATTTCAGATTGGCGGACTGCGATAACCGAGTTCCGGAAGATTTTCGTGATGATTGGAAAAAAGTTAAGCATTACGAAAAATTTCCGCCTGGCTCGACGATGATTTCGATTTGCCATAACTGTTCGGCGATTTATGAGGAGAGTCGTCCCGAAATTCAACGCGAATCAATTTGGGAATTTATTTTGGCGGACGAAAGCTTTAAATATCCCGATTTTGGCGGCGAGGTGATAACGATTCAAGATTGTTGGCGGTCGAAGGAAAATTTAGCTGAACAGGAAGCGGCTCGCGAACTTTTGAGGCGTATGAACTTTGAAATCGTCGAGTTGCCCGAAAATCACGAGCAAACTAAGTTCTGCGGCATATCTTTATATCAACCGCAAGTTCCGCGCAATCCGAAATTAGCTCCGCGCAGATTTTTATACGGCGCACAAGGATTATTCCAACCTCACACCGACGAACAGAAAAAATCGCTCATGCAAGAACATTGCGCACAAATTCCGACTGAAAAAGTTGTAGCCTATTGCCATTATTGCATTCGCGGATTAAAATTAGGCGGCAAAAAGGCATTTCACTTGGCGGAATTGTTATTCGAGGGAGCTGATTGTTATTAATTTGCAGAAACTGATTTGCACGGATAAGCCGACGTTTGATAAATTTTTCGGGTCGCGCTACTGCGAAAATGCCGAGTATACGTTTACGAATCTTTTTATGTGGCGCGAAATGTTGAACTTGCAATGGGCGGTCGAAGGCGACGTACTTTATGTTTTCTCTACCAACGAAGAACATTTTGCGGCGTGGCAACCGATTGGTGCGCAAGATAAAATGCAGGAGGCGATAACTAAAATTTTGCGCGTTGGTGAAGAAAATCGCGGCGAAAGGCAATTTAGATTCGTCGACGTGGAAAAAATTTTTGCTGACGAACTGGAAAAATATCCTCACGCGAAATTTAACATCACCGCCGAACGCGACGATTTCGATTACGTTTATCTCGCGCAGGATTTGATAAATTTATCGGGCAGAAAATTTCACGGCAAAAAAAATCATCTCAACGCCTTCCGCAAAGAATATCCCGACGCGAAATATTTGCCGATAACCGAAGAAATTATCCCGAAGTGCCGCGAAGAGCTAAATATTTGGTCTGAAACGCATAAACGCGCTAATCCCGACGATCCATTTATCGGATACGAGCAAGCCGCCATTCACGAAATTTTTGACCACTTCGACAAGTTCAAACTTAAAGGCGGCGCGATTTTGCTTGATAATAAAGTTGTGGCGTTCACGTTTGGCGAAAAATTAAATTCAGACACGGCAGTTATTCACGTTGAGAAGGCTGACCAAAATATTCGCGGGATTTACGCGGCGATTAATCAAAATTTCGTTGAGCACGAATGGTCGGATATGATTTATATAAATCGCGAAGAGGACATGGGCATTGACGGTTTGCGCAAAGCTAAAGAATCTTATCGCCCGATTAAAATGATAGAGAAATTTAACGCGACGCTTGAAAAAAAATTGAGCCGCTCAAAGTAGAGTGGCTTGCATACTGTAGACAAAAAGCACCTATCAAGTAAAATAAGTCTGTTTGGAATCCGTTCAATGCACCAGACGATAAGAGAAATAGAAGTGAATAATGCGTACCGCTGGTTTATCGGCTACTCGTTGACGGAACCGGTGCCGCACTACATTTGTCAAAGGCGAGCATGAAAGGCGTTTTGCCTACAGTGCCCAAACGCCCCAAGAATAAGGACTAGAAGCAGAGCACCTGCGCCACATATCTCAAATTCGCGATACTTATAAAAAGCGCAAGGAGACAATCGAGCGAGTCTTTGCTGATGCGAAGGAACGCCCTGCGCTATACTAATTATCGCGGCTTAGCTAAAGTCAAAGTGCAAGTAGTGCTTATTTTCTCCTGCCTAAATATGAAAAAATAGGCAATAAGAAAGCGCAAAAACTTTATATAGTTCTTATTCCTTCGCCGCTGAAAAGAAAATCAAAGCCAAAAGCCCGTCTCAGAGCATTCCGAGACGGGCTTTGTCTACAAGCGGGGTCTTTTGTTCCAAACGATTTTTACTGTCCTTGCCTCCCGCGCAGATTTTAATTTTTAACGAGCTTAGCAACGCTTTCGACGTGGGAAGTAAACGGGAACATATCAACGGGCTGAATTTTTTTAGTCTGATAACCGAGTTCGTATAAAATTTTCAAATCGCGGGCAAGCGTAGCTGGATTGCATGAAACGTAAATAATTTTCTCTGGTTGCATGGCGGCAAAGGTCTCAAGAACTTTTTTATCGCAACCTGCGCGAGGCGGGTCTACAATCACAATATCGGCAGGCTCAAAAATTTTCGGCAAAACTTTTACGGCGTCGCCAACGATAAATTCAGCGTTGCGAATATTATTTTCACGAGCATTCTTTTTAGCGTCGGCAATCGCAGAGCTTACAACTTCAACGCCGATAACTTTGCGGGCTTTTTTCGCCATAAACAAGGAAATCGTACCCGTGCCGCAATAAGCGTCGATAATTGTTTCGTGCCCGTGCAATTCGGCAAAATCCAAAGCTGTCTTGTAAAGAATTTCAGCCTGCGCGGTGTTAACTTGGAAAAATGAACGCGCCGAAATATTGAAACTCAATCTGCCAATTTTGTCGTGGATTGTCGGTTTGCCGTATAAAATTTTCGTGTCGTGACCAAGAATAACATTGTTGTGGAAAGTCTGGACGTTCTGTTGAATGCTGGTAACGTTCGGCAGTTCTTTCAGCAGAGCGCGGACAAAATTTTTTTCGTTGGGGAAATTTTTAGTTGCGGTGACGAGAACAATCATAAATTCGCCGTTGCAACCGACGCGCCCCATGACGTGGCGAAGAAAACCTTTGTGCGTGTCTTCGTTGTAGGGTTGTAAATTAAATTTTTTTGCGACATTGCGGACGGCGGCAAGAATTTTATCGTTGAGTTCGTTTTGAATCATGCAAGATTGCGTATCAATAATTTTATGACTGCCGCGAGCATAACAACCGATTTGCAAATTTTTTCCAACAGGGAATTGCATTTTATTCCGATAGCGCAGAGGATTTTCCATGCCGAGCGTATCCAAAATTTCAACGCCGCCGATTTTGCCAATTCGTTCGATTGCGTCGATAACTTGCTGACGTTTCCAATTCAACTGCGCGGAATAGCTTAAATGTTGAAGTTGACAGCCGCCGCAATCTTTATACAGCGGACAAAAAGGCTCCACGCGCTCCGAAGATTTTTTGACGACTTCGACGAGGCGACCGATTGCGTAATTTCTTTTGCGCGTTTCAATTTCCGCTAAAACTTCTTCGCCCGGCAATGCGCCTTCAACAAAAATGACGAGTTCGCCGAGTTTACCGACTCCCTCGCCAGATGAACCCAAATTATGAATTTTAATTAGCTGTGGCATCTCTCATTATCCTCAAGTCTTCATTTAATTGATTTTTCAAGTCATCAATCGACGCAAAAGTTTTCTCATCGCGCAACTTGCTGACGAAACTAACAAAAATTTCCTCGCCGTAAATATTTTCGCTGAAGTCGTCGATAAAAACTTCCAAACGCCGCTTTGCAACTTTGAACGTGGGATTGTTGCCAATATTAGCAATGCCGTTAAAAAATTTCCCGCGAACTTTGACGTAAACGACATACGCGCCGTTGGGAAGCATAGCCCTATGGTCGGCAATTTCAAGATTGGCAGTAGGAAATCCGATTTTTCGCCCGCGTTTATCGCCGTTGACGACTTCGCCCGCGTAAGTGAAATTTCTGCCCAAAAGTTGATTGGCAGAATTCAAATCGCCCACCGCAATCAGCGCACGAATTCTAGTACTGCTGACGATTTTTCTATCGACAGTAAAGCTTTGGCAAACTTCAGCCTTAAAGTCGTAATTTTGAGCCTCGCGCAAGAGCAAACGTCCATTGCCGCGCCCGAATCGTCCAAAAGTATAATTCGGACCGGTGACGACGTAAGCAGGAGCGATTTTATCTTGTAGGAGTTCCAAAAATTCTTCCGGAGATTTCTTGCTAAAATCTTTGGTAAAGGGAATTTCAATCAGCACATCGACGCCCAAATCAACAAAAATTTCACGGCGAAGATTTTTACTGCCAATCATAAGCGGCGCGTCGTCTGGAGCAATAACCGTCAACGGGTGATTAGAAAAAGTAAAAACAATGGCGGTGCCGTCAATCTTTTTAGCAATGTCAATGGCGTGCCTAATAACGCTTGTGTGCCCTAAGTGAACGCCGTCGAACATGCCCAGCGCGACGACCGGACGCGGATATTTTTTAGTTAAGCCGGTAATTTTTTTTATAATCTCCAAAGAAACACCTCGTTTCAATCGCCGAGCGCGGCGCGTATTGCTGAAATTTCCTGCGCGGTAAATAAACCTTCCGGCGATTCGCGAATCATTATGTCATGAAGTCTGACCTGCAAAATTTCCAAATCTATTGGTGGCATTGCGGCTTGAGTCGATAAAGTTATCGTTCGGGTTTGCGCGTCTACGTAGCGTTGAGTTTTTTTTATCACGACGGCAACTAAGTCTTGATTTTCCTTGTCGAGTTCTGGCGGCGGATTGAGCTGATGAATTTTAAGTTGCTCGTCAACGGATTCGCGCTCCAATTCCTTGAACCGCAGATAAATTGCCTCCGCGTTAAAATTTTGCGGCTCCGTCGTCTTTAGCCCGTCTAAAATATTGTGATAAAGTTGCCAATTTCGGTCGAGGCTGTCAATATCCTTTTGATAAGCCGCATACCAATCACCGAAAATTTTTTGCCGTTCCTGCAAGTCTTCAAGTTGCGCCCGTGTAATTTGTTCTCGTTTAGTTTGTTGCCAGTGAATAAAAAGGCTCGTGCTGAACACTGCAATTAACAACGTGCAAATTATCAAAAAGCCCTTGCGCGTCGGTGAAAATTTATAGAGAACTGCCATCGCGACGCTTGCCACCGCGATTAAAAGTACGTAAATCATTTTAAGATTAAGTCGCGCCCGATTGCGTAAGCCGCCGCGCAGTCGTCAGCAAAATGTTTTTCGCGGTAAGCAAATTTTTCTTCGGGATTAAAGATTGAACTTTCATAGCACGAATAATCTTTGAATTGAACGGTATCATAGGCGCGAAGAACTTTTGGTACAACACGTAAAATTCTCGTTGCAAAAGTTTCGTACATGCCGAGACGTTCTTTCATGTTGAAAAATTCAAAATGCCTTTCGGTCATGTTCATCGTATAGATAAACGCGCTGGGAAGTTTTTTAGGAAAGACGGTCGGAATTTCGTCGCTGTAAATATAATTGGAGAAAAAAAGCCGCTCGATAAAAGCAATCATGCCCGCCGAAAGATTCATAAAGTAAATTGGCGAACCAAAAACTACAGCGTCGGCGGCTTTAACTTTTTCCAAAACGGGCGAGAGGTCGTCTTTCATAGCGCAAGAACCGTGCGGACGACTTTTGAGCTTGCAAGCAAAACAGCTCGTACAACCTTTGAAGTTCAGCGAATAAAGATTAATCAATTCGGTTTCCGCGCCAGCCTCTTCCGCGCCTTTCATAGCGTGCTTGAGAAGTTCGGCGGTGTTCCAATTTTTTCTCGGACTTCCGTTAATAGCAATTAAAGTTTTCATTATAAAACCCTCCTAAATATCAAACCATTGCTCAAAACTTTGCTCTTTAAAATTTATCAGCTCACCAATACGCGGCGTCAACAGCTCGTAATTTCTGCCAGCACTTTCGGCAAGCAAATCTTTATACGGCGCGTTCCATTCGTGGCGGGCAAGCGCAAATTTCCCCGCGTGAATCGGCACAACTTTTTTAGCGCGAATATCTTCTGACGCCTGCGCGGTCTCTTCGGGCAAAAGGTGTATTGCGTGCCATGCCAAATTATACTGCCCATTCTCCATAAATGCCAAATCAAATCCGCCAAATTTTTTTCCAATGTCCTTGAAGTGCGAACTATAACCGCCGTCGCCTGAACAAAAAATTTTCCGCGCAGGTGTAGTAAATGCAAACGCACACCATTCAGTTGGATTTTGCGTTAACAGACGACCGGAAAAATGTTGGCTCGGCAAAATGTGCGCCTCCAAGCCGTGCCCAAAGTCAATCACAGAGTCCCAATCTTCCTCGATAATTTTATCGGCGTCGAATCCCCATTGCTCGAAATATTCGCCGACGCCCAAAGGACACAGCACAGTTTTAATTTTCGGCTTAAGAGACATAATTGTCGGATAATCTAAATGATCCCAATGGTCGTGAGTTATCGCCAAAATATCAAGCGCAGGGAAATCTTCCGCCGAATAAATGTTACTGCCCTCGAAAGCGCGATTGACGAAAAAAATCGGCGAGGCATATGACGAAAACACCGGGTCAAGCAAAATTTTTCGTCCAGCGAGTTGCAAGTAAATCGTCGAATGTCCCATCCAAATTGCGCAGTCGGCATCGCCTAGATAATTTAAATATGTTTTAGCAGTCGGAACGGGCACGGGCGGTACAAGTCCTGTCTTATCGCCGAATAAAAATTTCCACGTCGCGGCAACTCGATTTTCTTTTTCGGCAACGTCTTCGCTCATGACTTTAACCGGCGTCAAACATTCAAAGCGGTCTTTAAAGTAATGCGGTGAGGCTAAAATTTTTTCCATGCGCGAACCCGTCGGCAATCTTCCAAATTCGGGGCGATTCACGTAGTAAAATATTCCGCCGCCGCCCAAAGCCGCAAGTCCCGCGCCGCCGATTAAAAAGTTTCTAATGAAATTTCTACGATTCAAGTTTTTCACTCCCGCGCAAAATATATCAGTTGAAAAATTTTTTGGCAAGTTGCAGGGGGAATCATAACTTGCGTTGAAATTAGCATTAATAATTTTTATTCGCAAGGTTGAAGAAAAAATTTTTTTGGTGTAAAATCAAAGCTGAATTTTTTCGGGAATTTTATTGAGTAAGGTAAATTTTAGAAAGGTGAGTGAAAAAGGCGTGCTTGAACAAATTTTTAATTCGACGAATTTTAATTACCTGCCGCGAGCAATGGTGGCGGCAAATATGCGGCAAGAAGTCATAGCCAACAACATCGCAAACGTAAACACGCCGAATTATCGAAAATCAGTCGTGGAGTTTGAAGACTTATTAGCGCGAGAAATTTACGGCGAGGAACCCGACGGGAAATTGAAAATGGTTAGAACTCATGATAAACATTTGCCGCCAGCCCCGTTGAAATATCATGCCGAGCCGACAATTACTCAAGACAACACGACAATTATGCGCGTGGACGACAACAACGTCGATATTGATATCGAAATGGCGGAGTTGTCGAAAACTCAGCTTTACTACAACGCGCTTGTTACCGAGCTTAGCGGGCACGTCTCGAAACTTAAAAACGCTATAACCAGTGCCGGACAATAATTAGCTATTAGCTTCTAGCTGTTAGTAATTAGTGATTAGGAGAAATTTTTATGGGAATGTTTTTAGGAATTGATGCTTCGGCGTCGGGCTTGACTGCCGAACGATTGCGCATGGACGTTATATCAAATAATATTGCCAACTCGAATACAACGCGCACAGAAACCGGCGGAGCTTATAAACGTCGCTTTGTCGTCTTTGAACCGCGCACGAGGGAGCCAAAAAGTTTTGAGAAAGCTTTAATGCAAGCAGTAGGTTTGAGTAGGCAGACGGGCGAGGGCGTTCGTGCCGTTTCGATTATGGAAGATGACACGCAAGGACCAATGGTTTACGATCCCGGACACCCCGACGCTAACGCAGAGGGCTACGTTGAAAAACCAAATGTCAATATCGTAACTGAAATGGTAGACATGATAACCGCGCAACGTGCCTACGAGGCTAACGCAACGGCAATCACTGCGGCTAAAACTATGATGAGTAAAACCCTCGAAATTGGTAAGTAAAACTCTATACATCGATAATTAAAAAGTATTTGATATTGTCAAGGAAAGTGTTTATAATCGTTAATCAAGACAAGTTGACAAAGGGAAGGTGACAATATGGAAATTGCGCCGTTGGAAATGACACCCGTTAAAATGAGCGCACGCAGTCATTTAAATGAAACTAAAGTCGACGAACAGCCCGTTAAAAGTTTTGGGGAATATTTAGTTGACTCGTTAAAAAAGGTAAACGAATTGGAGCTTGAGTCCGAAAAGCTAAATGCGGCACTCGCGGCGGGCAGAATAGAAGACATTTCTCAAGTAGTAGTTGCCTCTCAAAAGGCGGAAATCGCGCTCCAATTAACCCTTCAGTTGCGAAACCGTGCGACACAGGCATATCAAGAAATCATGCGGATGCAGGTGTAGGGTAGCTAATAGCTAATCCCTAGAAAGGACTGAGTTTATTGGCGAATTGGAGAGAGCGGCTCCAGGAGTTGTGGAACAGATACCAAAGCAGGCGTAAATATATCATTATAGGTGCACTTTTAATCTTGGTGCTTGCTTTCGCGGGAATCAGCTTCTGGTACGGTAGCAAACCCGAATATGTGCCGCTGTATACCAATTTGGAGACGAAAGACGCCGGCGACGTTGTGAACAGCTTAAAAGAGGCGGGCGTTCCCTATGAATTGCTGGAAGATAAAAAAGGCGCGACGATCCTCGTCCCCGTTACTCAAGTGCACGATTTAAGGCTTGAGTTGGCGACTGCTGGACTGCCACGCGGCAATAAAGGTTTTGAACTCTTTGACGACAGCAAGCTTGGTGTCACTGAGTTTCAAAATAAAATAAATTATCTTCAAGCACTGCAGGGCGAACTTACCCGCACAATCGAACATTTAGGTAGCGTCGACAAGGCGCGTGTTCATATCGTTTTACCGGAGGATAGTCTCTACAAAAAAAATGAAAAGCCCGCGACGGCGTCAATCCTCCTTATGTTGAAACCCGAAACAAAGTTGACGACGCCTGAAGTTAAAGGCATTGTCAATTTGGTAAGTCACAGCGTTCAAGGTCTTGCTCCCGAAAATATTACAATCGTCGACGAGCAGGGCAATATTCTAAATAAAAACGACGATGACGAGCTTGAAAGACAAAATGCACAGAATTTGCGAACGCTTAATCAAATTGAAATGACTAAGCGAGTGCGCGATCATATTCAGCAAAATATTCAAACTATGTTGGATAAAACTTTGGGCGAGGGCAATGCGTTCGTTCGGGTAAGCGTTGAGTTGGACTTCGACGACAGAAAGATAGACCGTCAGACTTTTACGCCGGTTGTTGACGAGTCGGGAATTATCCGCAGTCAACAGGACATCAGCGAAAGTTACAACGGCGAATCAAATATTCCTGGTGGTCCCGCTGGTGTGCAATCTAATATACCAGGTTACGTCGCTGAAGACAGAAACGCTAACGCCGAATACGAGCGCAAGGAGTCGACGAGGAATTACGAAGTTAACGAGGAAAACCAGAAAATCATAGCGTCGCCCGGCTCCATACGCCGCCTAACCGTTGCCGTTTTGGTTAACGATACGATAACCGAACTTCAGCAAGAGGGACTTCTTCGCGCTGTAAGTTCAGCGGCAGGTATAAACGAAGAGCGCGGCGATACTATTTCCGTCGAGCCCATGCCGTTCAATACCGACCTTAACGACCAGAGAGCGGAAGAGGCGCGGCTTGAACAATTACGCAAAGACAGGATTTTGTACACGGAGATTGCGGCTATGATTTTACTTGCAGCTTTGCTTTTAGGCGGATTCCTCATGTATCGCTGGAAGAAACGCAAAGAGCGTCAAGCAGAAATTGAAGCAAAACTCGAAGCTGAACGGCAAGCCAGAGAGGAAGCGCGTCAAGCTGAAGAAGCTCAACGGCGCGAAGAAGAAGCGCAGAGACTTGCCGAAGCTCAAGCGTTGGCTCAAACGCAAGAGGCGCAAGCCGAACAACGCGCACAGGAAATCGAGGAAAATGCTATTCCGACGGAAAATCTTACAGAGGAAGAAAGACAGCAACTCAAAGAAAAACAAGCTATCTTAAAACTTATCGACGAGAAACCTGCGGAAGTCGCCCTGCTTATAAAGACGTGGCTCACCACAGACGAATGATTTTTTAAGTGGTTAGCGGTTAGTGGTTAGTGGTTAGAAATCTAATCACAAATCACTAATCACTAGCCACTATTTTTTTGAACGGAGGAGATTAAATGCCGAGCTTACAAGACATGTACAACGAACCAAAGCCCATGACGGCACACGAGAAAGCCGCGATTTTATTTATTGCGCTTGGCGGCGATTATGCGGCAAAAGTTTTTGAGCATATGGACGAAGACGAAATCGAAGCAATAACGCTGGAGATAGCTAATAATCGGCACGTCAGCGTTGAGAAAAAAAATATGGTTATCAGCGAATTTTATCAGCTGATGATGGCGAACGATTATCTTTCAATGGGCGGTTTGGAATATGCGCAGACGGTTTTGGAAAAGGCATTGGGCGCAGAAAAAGCCGCCGAAATTCTCAACCGTCTAACAACCAGCTTGCAAGTCCGCCCGTTCGAGTTCTTGAGAAAAACCGACCCTTCGCAACTTTTGAACTTTCTGCAAAACGAACACCCGCAAACAATCGCGTTGGTTATGGCGTACTTGTCGCCCGACCAAGCGGGTATCGTCATGAGCGGCTTATCAGTTGACGCGCAAGCCGACGTTGCAAAGCGTATCGCGTTAATGGACAGGACAAGCCCCGACGTTATCCGCGAAGTTGAGCGCGTATTGGAGAAAAAAATATCGTCACTGTCAACGCAGGACTTTACGATTGCGGGCGGCGTGCAAGCAGTTGTCGAAGTGCTCAACCGCGTCGACCGTTCGACCGAGCGCGCAATTATCGAATCTTTGGAAGTGGACAGCCCCGAACTTGCAGAGGAAATCAAGCAACTCATGTTCGTATTCGAGGATATTGTTTTGTTGGACGACCGCTCATTGCAACTTGTTTTGCGCGAAGTTGATACTAAAGATTTGTCGTTGGCAATGAAGGCGACTTCAGACGAGGTTGCAGAAAAAATTTATAAGAATATGTCTAAACGTGCCGCCGATATGTTGCGCGAGGAAATTTCTTATATGGGACCTGTCAAGATTCGCGACGTGGAAGAGGCGCAAGCTAAAGTCGTCAACGTGATTCGTACAATGGAAGATAAAGGACAGATTGTTATCGTGCGCGGCGGCGGCGAGGGTATGTTAGTTTAATAGGAGGCGAGTTGATTGCAGAAACCTATTGTACGCAATATGATTGTTGGTCAACCCGTCGTAATCGGCGCGAGACCAAAACCTCCGCCCGTCGTCGAAGAGCCGGAAGAGGTTGATAAAGAACCTGAAGAAGCTGAAGAGCCGGAACCTGAACGCGGCATTCCACAGGAGATTTTAGATAAAGTTTTCGCGGAGATAGAGGAAATCGAGCAAAAAGCTAAGGAAACGGAAGAAATTTTGCGCGAGGCTCATAAAGAAAAAGCCCAATCCAACCAACTCAAAAAGCAAGCGGAAGAAATTAAAGCTCAAGCCGAAGAACTTAAACAGCAAGCCGAAAAACAAGCGCAAGAAACTTTAGACAAGGCGACCGCCGAAGCTGAAAAAATTGTCGAAGATACTAAGCAAGAGGCTAAAGACCTCCTCGATAAAGTTCAAAAGGAAGGTTACGACGCGGGCTATAAGGACGGTAAAGCTAAAGGCATAAAAGACGGCAAAGAAAAAATCGAGGACGAGCTTGACGAAATTGTTAAGCAGACGAATAAAAAGGCGCAAAAAACTCTTCAGGACGCTAAGGAGCAGACAGCAGATTATTTTATTAAGGCGGAAGATGACATTGTTAAGATAGTTATTATGGCGATAGAAAAAATTTTGCCGCAACATTTCCTTGACGCGCCACAAGTTATTTTACCCGTCGTGCGCGAGTCGATTAATCACGTCCGCGACCAAAAGGAAATTATAATTCACGTTGAACCCTACAGCTACGATTTAATTTTAATGGCGCGACCAGAATTTAAATCTATGCTCACTGACGGCACCGCGACTATCGAAGTTGTTTCAGATGAAGCGTTAAAGCCTGGCGATTGTGTTATAGAAACTCCTAATGGTGGCGTCGACGCTAGACTTTCCACGCAACTTGATTTGCTGAAACGCGCCGTTAAGACCGTATTGAACAATCAGGAGTGATTCATTATGTCTAACGAAGAAAAAATTTTGTCTATGCTTACCAAAATGCAGGGCGATATTGATGCCTTACTCAACGACATTCAAACGCTTAATCATAATGAAACTTTTCGACCGAAAAAGAAAATGACCCAACGCGAAGTTTTCATGGGGCTTGCGAATTTGCTCAATGACGACGAGAAAGAGGCTCTCGGCAAATATATGACGGCAGAAGAGGCAAGAAAGGCGGCACTTTATGGCTAATTACTGTTTAGACACAAACGTTATAAGCGATATTCTGCGTGGACACCCCGACGTTATAAAACACATGAACACAGCTCTCGATAATGACGACAATCTTTTTATTTCTTCAATCGTCTACTATGAAATTGTTCGCGGCTTGGAGGCGGCGGGCAAAACGCGTATGCTCAAAGACTTTAAAGAGTTTTACGACAACGCCAAACATCTTTATCTCGACCGCGACGATTTGAGAACAATCGAAAAAGCCGTCGATATTTACGCCCAACTTCGCAAGGGTCAAAATATTGAAGACAACGACATTTACATTGCGGCAATTTCGATGGTCAATGATTGTACGCTTGTAACCTCTAACGTGAAACACTTTAGTCGCGTCGAAGGCTTAAATTTTGTCAACTGGAGAGTCATATGATTAAAAACGATATTGACCTGCGCAAACTTAAAAATGCTATCAACGAGTGCAAGACGATAAAATTAACAGGTAAAGTTACGCAAGTCGTCGGACTGGTTATCGAAACGCAAGGTCCGCCCGTCAGCGTGGGAGAGCTTTGTTATATCACATCTAAATTTAAGAACGTACCGCCCATTCCCGCTGAAGTCGTCGGTTTTCGCGAAGGCTTTGTTATGCTTATGCCGATTGGCGAAATGCAAGGCGTCGGACCTGGTTGCGAAGTCGTTGCCGCGCAGAAAACACTTCAAGTTAAAGTCGGCGATGAACTTTTGGGACGTGTGCTTGACGGCTTAGGAAATCCAATGGATGGACTCGGACCAATTCTTTCGACGCTTGAATATCCGTTGCAAGCCCCGCCGCCTCACCCGTTAACACGCCCGCGAATTCATGACAACCTTTATGTTGGTGTTCGTGCAGTCGACGGATTAATAACTATGGGCGATGGTCAGCGTATTGGAATTATGGCGGGTTCGGGCGTCGGCAAATCAACGCTTTTATCAATGATTGCTCGCAACACAGAGGCGGATATAAGCGTCATTGCGTTAATCGGCGAGCGCGGTCGTGAGGTTCGTGACTTTATCGAACGTGACTTGGGCGAGGCAGGACTTAAACGCGCCGTTGTCGTTGTCGCAACTTCAGACCAACCTGCACTTGTCCGAATCAAGGGAGCTATGACTGCAACCGCCATTGCCGAATATTTCCGAGATCAAGGGCACAAAGTTATTTTGATGATGGATTCAGTTACGCGCTTTGCAATGGCTCAACGTGAAGTCGGCTTGACAATCGGCGAGCCACCTGCTACAAGAGGTTATACGCCGTCGGTTTTCGCGCTTTTGCCAAGACTTTTGGAACGCGCCGGAACGAGTGATACCGGCTCAATTACGGGGATTTATACAGTGCTCGTTGACGGCGACGACATGAACGAACCGATTGCCGACGCTGTACGCTCAATTCTCGACGGGCATATTGTTTTAAGTCGTTCAATCGCCGCGCAGAATCATTTCCCAGCTATCGACGTTTTGGGCAGTGTTAGCCGTGTTATGGTTGAGGTCGTCAGTAAAGAACATTTGCAAGCCGCGCAGAAAATGCGGGCGTTAATGGCGGTTTACAAGGACGCCGAAGATTTGATTCATATCGGCGCATATGTTAAAGGCTCAAGCAAGCGCATTGACGAGGCGATTGGCAAGATTGATTCGATTAACGAGTTCCTCTGTCAAGGGATTTTTGAGGTCGATACTTACGACGTGACTAAGCAAAAACTCATGAAGATTTCGGGCAAGTGATATGAAAAAATTTAAATTCCAGCTTGAAACGCTGTTGAAAGTTACCAAACGCAAAAAAGACGATGCCGAAATGCAATTTGCCGAATCGTCACGAAAATTGGAGGAGTGCCGCGCAAAGTTGCAAGTCTTACTGCGTGAAATGGCGGAGGGACAAAAAGAATTTGCCGACATGACAGGCGAGGGCAAAACTGTTACAATCGGAATCATCATGACTTATAACGAATTTTTTAATTGGAAACGCAATCAAATTGAAAAACAACAGGAGGTTATATTAAAGGCGACGCAGGATAAGCAACAGAAGTTAAAAATTTTAATGCAGCTGATGACGTATTTAAAAAGTATTGAACAGCTTAAAGAAAAGCGGCTTAAAGAGTATAATGCGGAAGTGCTTTTCGAGGAACAAAAAATGCTTGACGAAATCGGCTTGCAACTGTCTATGAGAAAATAGGAGGGATAAACTTTGATTGAGATTCAACCGGTTGAGCGCGTGGAAGTGGCGAAAAGGATTGACCAAATTCGTCAGCGAATCGCGTCGATAGAAAACAAAATTGGTATTAATGGCGCAGATTTTCAAGCAACATTGGAGCGGGAGATTGCGCGGCAAGCAAAAGTTCAGCCGCCGCAAGCCGTTTCAGAAGTTCAGAAATTGCCCGGCGCAACTCAACCCGTAAATGCAAACGACGCGGCTAACTCTGCTAAAGTTGCTCAAGCTCTGCGCGAGGCGGATAAAGTCGAAACTAATCAGCCTGTTCAAAAGAATTCAGAACCAGCGAAAAATTATTTACCGGGCGAAGAGGCTTTGCCTGGCAAAATTAATCAACCGCAACAACCAAAGATTGAGCGCGTGGAAGTTCCCGACACCGAACTTAAAGTTCCTGAACGCGACGAAAAAGTTTTCGAGGACAATTACGGAGGCAAGAACACGGAAATTATTCCGACTGAAGATTTGATTATGCAGACGGCGGACGCTTACGGAGTTAGCCCGCAAACTGTCAAGGGCATTGTCGAGTTTATTAATCAGCGGCAAGCCGCGCAGGTTGACGAGCCGTTTAAAGTTCCAAGTGCAGAGTCGCTGACCGTCGAAGATTTGATAACGCGGGCGGCTGATAAATACGGCGTCGACCCGCAACTTGTCAAGGCGATTGCCATTGCCGAATCCGACATGAATCAAGACGAAATTTCTCCCGTCGGCGCGATTGGCGTTATGCAACTCATGCCGGAGACGGCGGCGGGCTTGGGAGTTGACCCTTACGACACTAATGAAAACATTGCGGGCGGCACGAAATATCTTAAACAAATGCTTGAAACTTTTAATGGCAATATTCCGCTTGCAGTCGCCGCTTACAACGCCGGTCCTGGCGCAGTTCAACGCTACGGAGGCATTCCGCCCTATTCTGAAACCAGAAATTATGTCGGGCGCGTAATGGATTTGTTCAGATGAAAAAATTTTTTATGGCAATCTGCGCGGCGATAATTTTTATGTCGTCAACTGTTCACGCGGAAGAAATTTTTACCGATAAGTTTATTTCTTGGACGGCTCATCGCGACGAATTGATTGACGAGTACACGCTAAAGCACTACGGGAAAATTTGCCGTGAAATCATTCCTCAAGCGGTCGTTGTGCATTGGACGGCGTTCGGTACGCTAGAATCAGTTCACAAATATTTTTATGCGGAGGAAATGCCTGACGACGAAGGCAGATTAAACGTCGCGTCTCAATTCATAGTTGACCGTGACGGAACGATTTGGCGGCTCATGCCCGAAAATAAATTTGCGCGGCACATTATCGGCTATAATCATTGTGCAATCGGTATTGAGAACGTCGGCGGCTACAACGGGCGCGAGGACTTAACAGAAGCTCAACTTGCGGCTAATGTTCGCTTGATAAAATATCTGCATGAAAAATATCCGACGATAAAATATGTCTTCGGGCACTATCAACAAGGTAAGGCGCGGGCAAGCGGACTTTTTATCGAAAACGTTCCAGGCTACTACGCCATTAAGACGGATCCCGGTCCAAAATTTATGCGCGGTTTGCGGGAGCAACTGGAAAGCGACGGTTTAATCTTTTATGACGAGTGAAAATCGGCAAGCATTAATGGATGGCTTCCGTGACGGCACGCCGATTGGTTTAGGATATTTTGTCGTGGGCTTTTCGCTGGGCATTGTCGCCAAATATGTTGGGCTTAGTCCGTTGCAGGGTTTTGTTATCAGCTTTTTAAATAATGCTTCGGCGGGCGAATACGCGGCATTTACGGTTATTGGTTCAGACGCGCCATATATTGAAATCGCGTTGCTGACGTTTATCGCCAATGCCCGCTACGTTTTGATGAGCACGGTATTAAGTCAAAAATTTTCGCCCGATACGCCGTTTTACCACAGAATATTTGTTGGCTTCGACGTTACGGACGAGATTTTTGGAATATCAATCGCACGTGGCGGACGCTGGCTTAATCCTTTTTACAATTACGGCGCAATGTTGACGGCTCTACCTGGTTGGTCGCTTGGTACGGCGTGCGGAATTGTCGCGTGGTATTTTTTTTCGGAGGCGGCAGTTAGCGCGTTGAGTGTTGCACTTTACGGAATGTTTTTAGCCGTGATTATTCCGCCTGCTCGCAAGGATAAAATCATTGGCGGCGCGGTTGTCATAAGTTTCCTTTTAAGTTTCTTAGCTGAAAAATTTTTCCCTGAAATTTCAGCGGGCAATCGGACGATAGTTTTAACGATTTTAATCGCGGGCGCGGCGGCAATTTTATTCCCCGTCAAAACCGACTATGAAAAATCAAGAAGCTGAAGCCGGAACATAAGATTTATTATCGCAAAGGACGTCGAAAATAATGGCAAACATTTTAAATTATAGTTAGCGATAAACTCGAAAAGGCAAGAACGATGCCAAAAGAATTGTTTACGAATCGACTGCCAACATTCCTTCGGGAGTAGTGTAATTAGCAAAAAATTCGACAGACGTTTTGTATCCATTTTTATATAACAAGAGGTTTTCTGTTATATCAATTATACATAATTTTGCGCGCCGCCGACGAATAGTTGAAAAGTTGCTAGACTTAACCAAAACAACGTTTCCAGACGGCTATTGCGCTGGGATATTTCGACCAGATTTGGCATAACCGCTTAAACTCGACACTGCAAACTTTCAAGCTCGGTGAACCCTAGATTTTTTTCAAATGGGCAGTGAAGTCCTTGTAAGCTTTAGTCGGAACGTAAAGATGAAACCGGCTTCCTAAACGCCGCACACCTTGAGTTCGTCGAATATATGCATCCAGGCGTATTTGCTCCCACTGGCTTGAATCCCAAGTGCCAAAATTTCTTTGCGTCCGTCAATCCGAATGCATACGACAAAAATCGCAAAAAGCTTGTGCCCAAATACCGCTGATTTCTTCCTCGCAAGTAAATAAGAGTCACGGTTTAACTGCCGACTGCTTATGAGACTTTACAATTATGTAACAACCACAACGATCATCGTCACCAATGCCTTGCGTACTGCTCAAAATATTTCCGTTATTCGCCGCGCAAATTTTTTCTAGTAAGTGTTCACGTTAAAGAATCAATAATCGTAGCAAAAAAATAAAATCAACAAAATTTTACTAAGGCTGTTGATAAAGTAAATTAAAATAAAAAAACAAAGCAATGATTTTATAAAATGAGTTAAGAAATTAAATTAAGAAAAGATTGGAAAGGGAAAAGAGTCACACAAAAACGGTAAATTCACAATTTCCGAGCCTCTCAAAGGCTTTTTGAATTTTTTTAGTTATTAACAGAAAAAATTTATCGCGTGCGGAATTGTCTGTATATTAAGTGGCAAGGAATTACCCGCCTCGCCGTCAAGGTCGCTGGTTAAAGCAGCAGAGGATTTTATCTTAAACGTTTTGGCTTGCAGAGAAAAAATATTTTCGTCAGTTTGAATAGAATTGCCCGCCAAAATTTTTTTAGCCAAATTAATCAGCGCAGTAGACGAACATTTTTTTAGCGCGAGGAAGTCTAATTTGCCGTCATCAATCTGCGCGGTGTCAGAAATTTTCTTGAAGCCAGCGACCGACGGCGAATTCAGCACCAAAAATAAAAAGGCGTCGACGGAAAAATTTTTCCCATCGGCTGATATGTTAAATGTCACAGCTTTAAAATTTTTAAGCTCGCCGAGTCCGCGCAGATAGTAAGCACTCTTGCCTAAAAAATTTTTCAAGCGCGAATTAACCTCGTGAGCAATCGACGTAAAAACTCCCGCGCTTGCCACGTTGATAAAAAATTCCTCGTCATTGACTAAACCTAAATCAACGGGACGCGTTCTATTCGTAGCGACGGCTTCAAAAAGTTTTTCGTCGTTCATGTTCAGATATGCCGCGAAATCGTTCGAGGTGCCCGAATTAATCACTCCAACGGGCAAATCGAGCGAATTTTTTTTTAGCCAATTAATTACGGCGTGTAAAGTTCCGTCGCCGCCCGCCGCGATAACTCCCTGCGCTCCCGACAACTTAACGCACTCAACAAAGCTTGAATTATCGTCCGCACAAGTTCTGTAAATCGATAAAAGAATTCCACGCCGCTGAAAATTTTCTATTACGGAATCCAAACGATTCTTGAACGCCGCATGCCCTGACACGGGATTATATACGAGCAAAATTTTTTTCATTTGAAGATACCAAGCTTGCGGAAGATTTTTATTCCAAACTTGCCAATCATCGGTATACGCGCCATGTCCTCTTCAAGCAAGCCTCCAATCAATGCCAGCGTCGCAACATAAACTGCACAACCTAAACCGATTGCGCCGAACGTCGAGAAAATTTCCATGTGCCATTGCGCCGCCGTCAAATCGTAGAAAAATTTCACAACCAAAGCCATAACTGCCGCCGCGCAGATTGTCTTAAAGAGTTGTCCGAGTTCTATTTTATAGCCAATGTATTTGTGGATAAAATATAGGTTGATGAACGCCGCGACGCCCATATCAGCCGCAGTTGCCCACGCTGCACCCATAATTCCCAACGCGGGCATTGCCGTCAACGTCCAGTTCAAAACGACCTTAGCCGCCGCCGCTAAAACCATGTTAATCATCGGGATTGTCGTATGTCCTAATCCTTGTAAGACGCCCGTCGAAACTTGGTGCAATCCGAGCAAAATTATCGAGACGGCTGAAATCATTACGGCAGGACCTGCGCCCGGTGCATTGTAAATCAAACTCGCTATCGGCGTCGCAAGGAAAAAAACTATCACGAACGCTGGAAAGCATACAAAGTTTGAAATTCTAACTGCCGCCGCCGTTTGTCTAAAAATTCGCGCCGTATCTTTTAATGCTCGTGCCTCTGAAATTGCAGGGACTATTGATACCGCCAATGACGCCGTTAAAATTGTCGCTAAGTTTACGAGCGGCACCGCCATGCCCGTTAAATAGCCGAAAAGTTCCGTCGCCTGCCGCACTGAATATCCTGCCACTTCCAATCGTTGAGGGACAATCATCAAATCCAAATTCGACACAACCGGCAACATTATCGACGCCGCAGAGACCGGTAAGGCCAATTTAAAAATCCGTTTGATGATTGCAAGCGTCGGTTCGTGCTCCGTTTCGGGCGAAGGTTTTAAATCTGCGCCGTAAGTTTTTTCTATGTCACGATTTAATTTTATGTGGAAATAAACCAGGACGATTAAACCCGTAACTGCGCCCGCTAATGCTCCTAAACTTGCGCCCGCCGCCGCGTAATCAAGTCCCCACGGCAAAAATAAATCTGCCAACAAAATCATAACTATCACGCGGAAAATTTGCTCTACGATTTGGCTGACTGCCGTCGGTGTCATGCGTTGCCAACCTTGTAAATATCCTCGCGACGACGCCAAAAACGTTACGAAAAAAATTGTCGGTGATAAAGCTACTATCGACATATAAGCTCGCGGGTCGCGTATGAATTGCCAATCAATTAACCATTGCGCGGAAAAATACGTTAGCACAGAAAAAAATATTCCCGTGAACAGCATTAAAGCCAGCGATATTCGGAAAACTCGACGCGCTCCGAAAATGTCTTTAAGGGCGACGCGCTCCGCCGTGATAATTGAGATTGCAACTGGAACGCCCGCTTGTGAGACCGTCAACGCGAAAAAATATATCGGGAACGCCATTTGATAAAGCCCGATGCCTTCGCCGCCGAGTATTCTTGAGACGAAAATCCAATTCAACGAGCCAATAACTTTGACGACAAAACTTGCCACCGTTAAGATTAGCGTGCCTTTTAAAAATTTTTCGCTTGGTTTCGTTTCTGTCATTCTATTTGTTACACCGCCTGTTTCAGGTGTCAGATTTATAATTCAGTTGTTAGCTATCTTCGCCGCGTTGTGATATAATCCTTTTTAAGAATACGGGAATAAGGAGTAGAAGACGGCGTGAATATTAATCTTATAAAATTTAATACGGACGTTGGCAGGACGAAGCCCGAAAATTTAGTTCACGCCGACGCCGCCTGTCCGTTCTGCGACGTGGAGCATTTAACTAACATTATCGACGTTGACGACGATATAATTTTTCTTAAGAACAAATACAACGTGATTGAAGATGCCGACCAATTTGTTTTGATTGAGGGGCGCGAGTGCAAAAGCGATATGCCCGATTACTCGAAAGAAAAAATGCGCCGCGTAATTAAAATGGGCGTTCGGCAATGGAAAAATCTTTTAGCGTCGGGTAAATACGAGGAAGTTTTATTTTTCAAGAACTATGGGATAATGAGCGGCGGAACGATTCGCCATCCGCACATGCAACTTGTCGGCTTTCCAAAATTAAAATCTGAATTGCTCTTCGACGAGGCAGAACTGCGCGGGATTGCGATTGCCGAACGCGACGGCGTGGAGTTTAACATTTCAAATTGTCCACGAGTGGGTTTTGGTGAGCTAAATATTGTCGTGGAGGCGGGCGGTAGTTTGGACGCAATGGCAGATTTTATTCAAGTCGGCGTGCACTACGCGATGAATTTTTTCAACAAGAGGTGCACGAGCTACAATATTTTTTTCTATCACCGCGCCGAAAAAATTTTTGCTAAAGTTATGCCGCGCTACGCCACGTCGCCTTATTTTGTCGGCTACAATATCCACTTCCTGCCTAATAATGTCGAACGCATTGCCGCAGAAATTAAAGAGTATTATTTTGATAAGTCTTGACTAGTGCAGAATAAGTTTTTATCATTATGAAAATTTTTTTAGGAGGAATGTTTTTTGAGAAAGAAAAAAGTTTTGGTTCACGGCACGTCTGATAGTGTGAAGAAATTTTTTGAGGACGCCCTCAGCTGGGATTATGAAGTCGTTGCCATCTTGAGTGAGAGTTTCGAGAAGGTATCTATCGTGCGCGGCGGCAAGGACCTGGCGGTTCTTCCGTCGCAATCATTGCCGAGCTTCATTCAAAAACTCGTTGACGCGGTCATCATCACCGATTACGCGACAAAAGATCCCGCCATCAATTTTTTCTTCAAGCTAGGCTTTGACTTCTGTCGAATTATTCTTTGGAGTGCGCAGAACGGTTGGGAAAAATTGGAGATTCAAGACCCGGACGGCACGCGAGTCGTTTTTCTCAACGGACTGGAGTTTCACATTAACGACAAAGCTGACGAAAGATTTTTCAATATGATACAAGGTCAACTCAAAATTCAACGTATGACTAGGAATTTGGAGCCTGAGGAATATTCTAAGCGTGTGGCAAAAGAATTTGAGCGAATGAGGAAGAGACCGCTTGATTTTAATAACGTGCACACGTTCAGCGAGAAGGTAAATTGGATAAAAGTGTTCGACGCTACACCGCTTAAGGGTCGCCTCGCTGATAAATATGCTGTGCGCGGCTGGGTTGCAGACAAAATCGGTTCAGAGTACTTGATTCCGCTATTGGGCGTTTGGGAAGACTTCGACGACATTAATTTTGACGACCTGCCCAATCAGTTTGTTCTGAAGTGCAATCACAGTTGGAATACAAACATCATCGTTCGCGATAAAAAGACCTTCAACACGCAAAAAGCCCGCGAGAAAATTAATGCGTGGCTGAGTGTGGATCATGCAGCTCTTGGTTATGAAATGCATTACACGCTCATTAAGCCAAAAATTTTTGCTGAGGAATTTATGCGTAATGGCGACGCACTTGACTTAAACGATTATAAATTTTATTGTTTTGACGGAAAGATTTTTTGTTGTCAATATATGATCAATCGCTCAGGTGGATTAAAGATGGAACATTTTGATAATAATTGGCAAGTTATGAAAATTGAAAAAGTCGGGCAACGGCACATTGATAATCCAGAACGTATCCCTAAGCCAAAGAATTTTGAGCTGATGAAGACACTCGTTGCCAAGCTTGCGACGGGCTTTGCATTTGTGCGCGTAGACCTTTATGAGATTGAAGGACATGTTTACTTCGGAGAGATGACCTTTACACCATCTTGTGGACATTTTTCTTACAAATCTGAAGGTACCGACGAATATCTTGGAAGTCTCTTAAAATTACCTGAAATTACCCCCCCCCTTCGCTGTCTCGAAAATGAACGAATGAAAAACTTTTTCTCTCGTACGGTGTTGCGTGCGAGAGTTTTTTTTGTTATCCTAGGAAAAATTTTGGGGGAATTTTATGTTGAAAAGTCATGAAGAAAACTTGCGGGCAAAAATCGCTCGTGAAATAAATTTGGTTAAAATGTCGGGCGGAAGATTGAAATTCGCGCTGGCTTATCCCAATTTTTATCGCGTCGGCATGTCTAATCTTGGAATTCATATTATCTACGAACTTTTAAACTCGCGGCTCGGAATTTCTTGCGAGCGATTTTTTTTGTCCGATTCAAATAAACTTTTAAGCTTGGAAACACAAACGCCGCTCAATAAATTTCAAATTATCGGCTTCGCGGTGAGTTTTGAGCCGGATTACTTTAACGTCGTGAAAATGTTGCGTCTTGGCAAGATAAAATTACGTTCAAGCGAACGAACGGACTTTGACCTGATAATTATTGCCGGCGGACCGTGCGCAACGTTTAATCCCGAACCTTTAAGCGAAATTTTCGACGCTTTTGTTATCGGCGAGGGCGAAATTATCCTGCCAAACGTCATTGACGCGATTATTTCCAATGAAAATCTGCCGCGAATTAAAAAGTTGGAAAAATTAGCCGAAATTCCAGGCGTTTACGTCCCGAAATTCCCTAAAAAAATTATTTCGCGGCAATGGGTTAAAAATCTCGACGAATTTCCCGCGCATTCGACCATTTTAACTGACGACGCCGAGTTTAATATGTATTTAATCGAAACTGCGCGAGGTTGCGGGCGTCATTGCCGCTTTTGCATGGCCGGATATTGCTTTCGCAAGCCTCGTAACCGTTCACTCGACGTTTTAAAGCAAGAAATTCACGCCGCTAAAAAATTTGGCAAAAAAATCGGCTTAATGGGCGCGGCAATCTCTGATTATCCGCAAATTGATGAGCTTTGCAAGTTTATTCTCGGCGAGCGGCTTCAAATGTCGGTTGCATCCTTCCGCGCAGATTCCGTAACGTCGGAATTGGTTAAATCTTTGGCGGCGAGCGGCTTAAAAACCTTGACAATCGCCCCAGAAGTCGGCTCGGAGAAAATGCGGCGCGTAATCAACAAGGGAATCACCGAAAAAAATATTTTTAACGCCGTCGAACTCGGACTCAAGGCGGGCATAAAAAATTTTCGGCTGTATTTTATGATTGGTTTGCCGTTTGAAGAACTTTCGGACGTGGAAGAAATAGCAAAACTGTCTGCGCGGATAAAAAATTTTTGTCGCGGGCGATTAACTTTAAGCGTAAATCCATTCGTGCCCAAACCGTTCACTCCGTTTCAATGGTCAGCCTTCGCGGGCAAAAAATATCTCGAATCGGCTTTTAAAATCCTGCGCGGCAGTTTAAAATCAGCGGGCGGCGTCGAAATAATTTCGGAATCGGTGCGTTCAGCGGAAATTCAAGCAATACTTTCACGCGGCGACAAAAAAATCTCCGAAATAATTTTGCAATCGGAGACTCAACAAGACTTCAAAAAAAATTTTAATCTGGATAAAGAATTTTACTTGCGCGAGCGGGATTTGGAAGAAAATTTGCCGTGGGACTTCTTGAATCAAGGCTTCAGCAAAAAATATCTGATTGATGAGTTTAACCGCGCCAAAAATTTAAAATCAACGCCGCCCTGCTTTGAAAGTTGCACTCGGTGCGGCGTCTGCAGGTGACATTTCATCAAGTAAATTTTAAACTTATAAATCGCCGTCGAAGGCGTTTTTTTTGCCACGTGTAGAATTTTTTGGACAACATTACCTAAAAATTTTATGCCTTAGGCGGCTTTGAACGACAGATTTTAATCAAAGCACGTCAGCACGCCATTTATCAAATTAAACCTTTGCATTTTTTTGGACAGCCTGTAGTTTTTGCCCCGTCCAACTTTTCAACACGCATTTTTACTAAAATTTCCGGCTCTTAAACGTCAATCACCGTGATTTTCTTGTCCGAATATAAATTTTCCATTTCATCAAGCAAAATTTGCGCTTGCGGCGTCAATAATCTGTCCTTCCGCCTGATGAATTGCAAATTCGACTTCAATACCGGCTCAAGCGGGCGAAAACATAATTCAGCGTCGTTTATCAGCTTGTCAATCGAAATTGCATAGCCTAAGCCTTCGCGAACCATGATTGCCGCGTTGTAAAGTAAATTATATGTCGCTACGACGTTAAATTTCTCAAAATTCTTGCCGAACCATGCGGGATATTCCTCTCGAAACGCCTCACGCGATAAAATCAGCGGCAAATCCATTAAATCATCAACTGTAAACGATTTTTTATCGGCAAGCGGGTCATCGCGGCGCAAAATCACTCCCCAAACGTCCTGCGCGGGCAAAATCAGCGATTCATACTTTGAAACGTCAACTCTCTGCAACGTTATATAAAAATCCAATAAGCCATTGTCCAATCGAAAGTAAATATCCTCAAAATTTCCGCTGTACAAATTAAAATGCACGTTCGGATACTTTTTTTGCACATTTTTAGCCGCTCGCGCAAAATATTTAACAGAATCAGACTCAGCACAGCCGATATAAACGTCGCCGCGAATTTCATCTGCCGTAAAATCCATTTTTGTTTCGTGAATCAGTTTTAAAATCTCTTTTGCGCGTTTCAGTAGTAAAAATCCGTCATCTGTAAGCTTTAACGAATATTTTCCGCGCTCAAACAGCTTTTTGCCGAGTTCTTCCTCCAAAATTTGAATTTGCCGAGTGACATTAGGTTGAGTGACGAAAAGTTTTTCCGCCGCCCGTGACATATTGCCCTCGCAAGCCACTTTTACAAAATATTCCAGAGTTTTTATCTCCACAAACATTTCCTCCGCCATAAAAATTTTTTAGAGCAGCGATAAGCAATTTTTAGTTTACTTTCGCCGAGAAAATTATATAATCGTCCAAAAGATAAGTAAAGGAGACGGGCAACATGTTCAAACCGAAAAAGTCAGTGATTTTGGCGGCGATATTGGCTGGAGTGGTTTCAATGGGCAATTTTAGCGACGTTTCGGCGGCTCCGACGGTTTCTGCGACTTCAACGACGATGAAAAACTGTTCGATAAGCGATTTAACCAATGACACGCGCGTTTTTACTGTCGACAAGGAGATTCAGACAAAATTCGTGACTTTTCGCAATCGTTACGGCATTGACGTTGCAGGACATCTTTATTTGCCGAAAAATTTCAATCCGAATAAAAAATATGCCGCGATAGTCGTCAGCGGCGCGTTCGGAGCGGTTAAAGAGCAACATTCCGGGCTTTATGCGCAGGAATTTGCTAAAGCTGGCTTCGTTTCGTTGGCTTTTGACCCGTCATTTACCGGAGAAAGCGGCGGAAATGTCAGAAATGTTGCTTCGCCCGATATTTTTACCGAAGATTTTAGTGCGGCGATTGATTTTGTCGGAAGTTTGGCTTATGTTGACCGCGAAAAGCTCGGCGCGATGGGAATTTGCGGTTTGAGCGGTCCTGCAGTGACTGCGGCGATAAATGACGTGCGAATTAAGGCTGTGGCGGTCTCAGCGATGTATGATATGGTTGACAGCATTAGAAATCACTATCAAGGCGACTATTACACGCCCGAACAGCGCGAAATTGTGAAAAAATATCTGGCTGATATGCGTTGGCAGGAAGTTGAAGCCGGAAAAACTCTACCCGGCTATCACGAGGTGCCGGTTGTCAATGGAAAAGCTGTTAATGCAGACGGAAAACTGTTTCCTGCCGAATTGCCGGCAAATGTTGATTCGGTTACCAAAGAATTTTTCGATTATTATCGCGGCAGAGCCTTTCATCCACGCGCAATAAATTCAAATGCGATTTGGTCTTCGACGACGCCTTACGGATTCTTCAATTTCCCGTTTGATACGCACGTTGAGGAGCTTTCACCGCGTCCGATTATGTTAATCACCGGCGACAAGGCGCACTCGAAGTATCATTCCGATAATTTATACGCGCAGGCTAAGTCTCCTAAAGAAATTGTGGTAGTTAAGGGCGCGACGCACACGGATTTATACGACCAAATTGATAAAATTCCGTTTGACAAGCTGAATAAGTTCTTCAAGGACAATCTTAAATAAAATCTCACGATAATTTAGTTCTCCGTCGCAAGCGGGGAATTTTTTTATTGCAAACGCGCCCGATAACAGATAAAATTGCGTCTGACAAGGAGGGATTTCAAATGCGCGTGGTGATTGTGGGCGCGGGCAAGCTCGGATATACAATCGCGGAACTTTTGAGCAACGAAGGAATGGAAGTTACGGTTATCGACCGCGAGGAGAGCCAGTTGACAGCCGTAAAAAACAATTTGGACGTTCTGACGATAACAGCCAACGGCGCAAGCCCGATAACTATGGACGACCCCGATGTAAACGGCGCAGACGTGTTTATTGCAGTAACGGCGATTGATGAAGTCAATATGGTTGCCTGTATTCTCGCCAAAAAGCACGGAATTAAGCATACAATCGCCAGAATCCGCGATATGCAATTTTTAAGCGAGGCAAAAGATTATTTAAAGAAAAATTTCGATATAGACTTGATGTTGAACCCCGAAATGATTGCCGCGCATGAAATTTATCGAATTTTGATGACTCCGGCGGCTTTAGACGTTGATGATTTCGCTGGCGGAAAAATTCGGCTCTTTGAAGTTAAAATTCACAAGGACAGCAAATATTTGAACACGCCGTTTAAAAAATTGCGTTTTCCGGAGGGAGTTTTGGCTGGATTAATCTTCCGTGATAGAGAAATGATAATTCCGCACGGCGACGACGAATTAAAAGTTCACGACAACGCATATTTTATCGGATTTCCCGACGCGATAGAAAAATTCAGCTCAAATTTCGTTCCAAGCAACTCTAGGAAACTGGAAAGGGTGATGATAATCGGCGCGGGGCGAATTGGGCGGACTTTGGCAGTGATGTTGATAAATGCGGGCGTAAATGTTAAGGTAATAGAGAAAGACCGCGAGCGTTGCGAGGAGATGGCGCAACTTTTAAGCGGAGATTCAATCGCGATATACGGCGACGGCACGAATGTTGATTTATTGGCGCAAGAAGGCGTTGCATCGGCGGACATAGTGGTTTGTTTGACGGAAGACGACAAATTAAATTTGATGATAGCGTTGATTGCAAAGCATTTGGGCGCGAAAAAAACCGTCGTGCGCGTTTATCGGACTGAATATGCTGATTTAATCGAAAAAGTTGGCGTTGACGTGGTAATTTCGGCTAGATTATTATCTGCGAGCGAAGTTTTAGCGTTTGTGAGGCGCGGAGGCGTGGTTAGCGTATCAATTTTGGAAGGAGCACGGGCGGAGGCGGTCGAAGTTATCGTTCAGAGCGGAGCGAAGGTCGCAGGAAAGAAATTAATGGACGTTAAACTGCCGAAATCGTGTTTGGTGTGTGCTTATGTCCGAAAAAACAAGGCGGCGATACCAAACGGCAACACAATTCTTTTGCCCGGCGACAGAACGATATTATTTTGCTTGCGCGGCGCGGCTCAAGAGGTCATGACGTGGTTTAATTAAAATTAAGGGGGAAATTAAATGAGTGTATTTAATTTTTCGCGGAAAGACACGGAGTTTTTTGATTTATTTTTGGAGAACGCTAAATTTTTTCATTTGGGCGCGGTTTTGCTTGACGACGTGATAAAAGACCCGAATCAAGCGTTGGAACGTATCGAAGACATCTTAGGGCTTGAGTCGGCGGCAGATGAAGTCAACGAGAAGATAATTTCCAAGCTGAATTTGAGTTTTATCACGCCGATTGACCGCGAAGACATTTTTGCAATCGCAAATGAGCTGGACAAGGGCGTTGACATGTTGCAGGGCGCGTTGCAGAGGATAATTATGTATCACGCTGGGCATTCGACGAAACGTTCGCACGCTTTGACGAAACTTTTAGTTGAAAGTACTGATGAATTGGTTAAAGCGTTCAAACTTCTTAACGACGTGAAAAAAAATCAGCGCGAGATTCTCGACGCCGTTCATAAAGTTTCAGATAATGAAAGTCGCGGAGATTTGATTTACCGCGCAGATATTGGAATTTTATTTGACGAGGCGGCAGAGGCGGCACGCGAACACGGAGCCAGCCGCGCAGTTATCCATTTAATTAAGTGGAAAGACATTTTAGAGGATGTGGAGGAAGCTCTCGACCATACAAAGAGAGTTGGCGACATGATTCGCGGTGTCGTCATGAAATACGCTTGAGCAAAAATAGAGGAATTTTCATTTAGTTACTCCTCTTAACATTGTCGCCATAAATAGTTTTAAACTCGTTGCGCATAGAAATTGGATTCCAACCGTGTTTCAGAGCTAAAGCGGTATCACTTTTAGCGCGAGTGAGGTTGCCGCGTTCGCGTTCTACGTCGTCGCAGATAACAAAGAACGACATCGAGCGATATTTATTATCTTGGAGCGTATATTCGAGCATGCCGCTATCACCGCTAGAATTTCCGAAGGCGAGCACGGGTTTTTTGCCGATTTGGTTAATAATGGAGAAGATTTTAACGGTTTTAAGATTTGGGACAAAATTTTTGCCGGAAATAATAATTTTTTCCTTGTTGCGGTCATAAAAATGGTCACTTGCGGCGTCTTTACCAATATTTGTTGACGTATAAACTATATCCGTACCTAAAATCCTGTCGAATTGAATAGGAATGACGCCGTTGACGAGTTCGCGAGTGGTTGAGACGCCGCAGCCGGTGTTTATGTAGACATTAAAGCCGTTATTGGTGAGGTACGACATAATTTCTACCATCGGCAGATAAAAAGCATCGCCGCGCTTGAGATTCGTAAAGCCGTCTTCGTTAGTTTGCATGAATTTGCGAACGTAAGCGCGATATTCTTCGTCAGTCATGCCGGAGTATACCGCAGAAAGACCTTCGAGATACATTTTGCTTTCGGCGGGCGTCAATTTTTGTTTAGCGTAGATTTTCGGCTGAATTTTCTTAGCAAAGTTAATCCATTTCTTAGGCGCAGTGTAATTTGGGTCATTTAAGACACGTTCAAAGAACATCATCTCTTGAAAATAAAGCGGAGCGGTTTCGCAGTAAAAAGTTCCGTCCATATCGAAGGTTGCGATTCTATCTTCGGGCGGAATGTAGTTTGCGCTGTAAGGATTGGTGACATCTTCGACGAATTCGATAATTTTCGCCTTAGTAGGGGAGTCGTCGTTCCAAAATTGGAAATCGGACGCCTTTTGAACGTGAATAGCGGCGACTTCTTCGCGAGAGGCGGCGTCAGAAACTCCAAAACTTCCCAACGCGATTAAACCGGCCGTGATAGCCGCCAAAATTTTTTTCTTCATGATAAAAAACCTCCATTTTAGTTGTTAGTGGTTAGTGGCTAGTGTTTAGATAGAAAAATTTCACTAATCACCAACCACTAATCACTAACCACTTTTATTTTGCGCGATTATAACATGTTTGCAAAAAAAAATCTGCCGTCGAGGCAGTGAAAAAATTTTAATTGGTGAATTCTCTTGGTGGAGCGTTCAAAATTTTATGTCGCCACAGCAAAGCTTTAACGATTCTTTCTGCGGCGTGCCCGTCGCCGTATGGACTGCGAGCCTCAGCCATTTTTTTATATTCATCCGGGTTTGTTAGCAAAATTTTTGCCGATTCGTAGACTGTATCTTGATTAGTGCCGATTAATTTAACGGTTCCGGCGTCTACAGCCTCTGGACGTTCGGTAGTGTCGCGCAAAACTAAGACAGGTTTGCCGAGTGCGGGGGCTTCTTCCTGCACGCCGCCCGAATCTGTAAGAATTAACGTTGCTTTATTCATTAAATTTGCGAATGGTTCATAATCAAGCGGGTCGATTAGGCAAACTCTATCCAATTTTCCGAGTTCTTCGTTGACTACTTCGCGAACTTTAGGATTTTTATGAACTGGGAAGATAATTTCGACGTCAGGGAACTCTTCGACGATAGATTTTAAAGCTTTATAGACTTGTCGCATAGGTTCGCCCAAATTTTCGCGGCGATGAGTGGTTACGAGGATAACTTTTTTAGTTATATCGACGTGTTTAAATTCAAAATCTGCGCGGACGGTCTGATAAAGCGCGTCGATGACAGTATTACCGGTTACGAAGATTTTATTAGCGTCGACGCCTTCGCGCAGGAGATTTTCTTTAGCGGTTGAGGTCGGAGCAAAGTTTAAATCGGCGAGTGCACCGGTTAAGCGGCGATTCATTTCCTCTGGATAGGGAGAAAATTTATTTTGGGTGCGAAGACCCGCCTCGACGTGACCAACTTCGATTTGATGATAATAAGCCGCCAAAGCACCGGCAAAAGTTGTAGTAGTGTCGCCGTGAACTAAAACTACGTCGGGATTTGCCGCAGTTAAGACTTTATCGAGTCCCAAAAGTGCGCGGCTGGTTATATCGAATAGAGTTTGCCCCTCCGACATGATATTTAAGTCAAAATCGGGGTGTATGTTGAATAATTTTAAAACTTGGTCGAGCATTTCCCGATGTTGCGCCGTGACTGCCACGACTGATTCTATCTGCGAATATTTTTTTAGTTCCAACACCACAGGAGCCATTTTTATAGCCTCAGGGCGCGTGCCGAATACCGACATAACTTTTAATTTTCTCATGATTGTCACCTTGTTAGTGGTTAGTGGCTAGTGATTAGTGGTTAGGAGTGCACTAGTCACTAACCACCAACCACTAATCACTAATTTATTGGTCGGGCGATGCCCAATTTTTTTACGCCGTAGAAAATCGCCAAGAACACGATAAACAAAATCAAAATTGCGATTTGATAACTAACAGCCGTCAAAGCTATTGCGCTAAGTCCGAATAACGCGCTTATCACGTACATTAACAGAACTGCTTGCCGTTGAGTGAACCCGACGCTTAATAATCTGTGGTGCAAATGCCCTTTATCGGGTTTAAAGATAGGAACGCCGCCGCGCACACGTCTAACGATAGCAAAAGTTGTGTCGAGTATAGGCAAGCCCAGCGCGAAAATCGGGACAACAAGCGCGATTGTAGCTACGGATTTAACTGCGCCCGTTACAGAAATTCCAGCGAGCATAAATCCTAAAAACATGGAGCCGGTATCGCCCATAAAAATTTCTGCAGGGTTGAAGTTATATTTTAAGAAACCGACAGCCGCTCCCGCTAATGCCGCCGTCATAACTGCCACCAGAATAAAACCTTGTTCAAGCGCGACTAATAAAATTGTAAACGAGGCTATAGCCGCCACGCCCGCTGCCAATCCGTCAAGCCCGTCGATTAAATTCACGGTATTTGTAAGTCCGACGAGCCAAAACATTGTAACCGGGATTGCAAGGTGCGGGATTGGGAAATTATCGAGGTAAATATAATCGCCGAAAGGATCCGTCACGAAATCAATCCGCACGTCGAACACTAACACTAACATTGCCGCCGCGCAGATTTGTCCCAAGAGTTTTATTTTGGCGGGCAAATTTTTATAATCGTCAACTAAGCCGAGCGCAACGATTAGAGTTCCCGACAACATCAATCCGACGGTTTCTCTTATCATTTCGGCATCAAGTCCGTATTTTATCACGACAAAAATTATCGACGCCATAAAACCTGCGTAAATAGCAAGTCCGCCGATTCGAGGGATTGGTTTTTTATGAACTTTTCGGGCGTTTGGAGCGTCCATTGCGCCAGTTTTCTTAGCCAACAAAATTATAAGTGGAGTAATCGCCAAAGCGACAATCAGCGCGACCGCGAACGCCCAAGAATATATCGGCATTTAATCAACCGTCCTATTCAATATTTATGGAAAGAATTTTACAACAGCGGCTAAAACTCGTCAATCACGGCGATAAAATTTTCCTAAAACATTGCGGCGAAAAAATTTTTTGTGTAAAATATATCAGCTTTCAATTAAGTAATGCGGAGGTGAAAATTTGAGAATAGACAAGCGGCGTGCTGACGAAATGCGCGAAGTTTTTTTGGAGCGTCGAGCGCAAAAATTTCCTGCAGGTTCAGCGTTGATTGAAATTGGCAATACAAAAGTTCTCTGCGCGGCGACGATTGAAGATCATGTGCCGGCATTTTTAAAGGGCACGGGAACTGGTTGGCTTAACGCGGAATATTCAATGCTACCAGGTTCGTCAATGGAAAGAATTCCTCGTGAACGTTCAAAGATTGGCGGACGTACTGCAGAAATTCAACGGCTTATCGGTCGAGCATTGAGAGCAGTGACGGATTTAACGGTTATAGGCGAGCGTTCGATAATAATTGACTGCGACGTAATTCAAGCTGACGGCGGCACGCGCACGGCGTCAATAACGGCGGCTTTTGTCGCGTTGGTTGAGGCTTGCGAAACAATTTACGAAGTCGGCGGCGTTTTTCCCGTAAAAGATTTCGTTGCGGCAATTTCGGCGGGCATTTCAAGCGACGGAGAAAAAATTTTAGATTTATGTTACGCGGAAGATTCGACTGCGGCGGCAGATTGCAATGTAGTCATGACGGGCGCGGGCGAACTCGTCGAAGTACAGATAACCGCCGAAAAAAATCCATTTACTCGCTCGCAACTCAACGAACTTTTAGACTTAGCGGAAGGCGGCATTAACGAATTAATTTCCCTGCAAAAAGACGCGCTTGGCAGAGAATTAGTTTGGCGCGTCGGGAGGATTGGCTAATGAAAAAAATTGTACTTGCGTCGAAGAATTTGGATAAAGTTAAAGAAATGCGCCTCGTCCTTAAAAATCTGCCGCTTGAAATTTTATCGCTTGCCGATTTTGACAACTTGCCCGACGCTGTGGAGGACGGCGCAACTTTTGAGGACAACGCGCTAATCAAGGCAAAATTTTTCCGCGAAAACACGGGACTTGCTTGCCTTGCTGACGATTCGGGGCTTGAAGTCGACGCGCTTAACGGATTACCTGGTGTATATTCGGCGCGATTTGCGGGCTATCACGCTGACGACGTTACTAACAATCAAAAACTTCTCGACGAGCTGAAAAAAATAGGCGTTAACGAGTCGGCGGCGGCTTATCGTTGCGCGTTGGTTTTTGTTGACACCGATGGCACCGAACTTTTGACGGAAGGCAAGATAAGCGGCAAAATTAAAACCGTCGCGCAGGGCAACGGCGGCTTCGGTTATGACCCGTATTTTTACATTGACGACAAGCGCACTATGGCTCAACTGCCCGTAGACGAAAAAAATAAAATTAGCCACAGAGGCACGGCATTGAGGAAGATGATTTTAAAGCTTAAAGAAAAATTTTCGTGAGGTTTGACAGAATGAAAGGAGGATAGTCGCGCCTTTCTAAGCGCGGCACTCGCCGTGAAAATAGGACTTATAAGCGACACTCACGGTAGCTGGTCGGCGATAGACCAGGCAGTAAGTATCGCGCAAAATATGGATATGTGGCTCCACATGGGCGACTGTACGCCCGACGCAGAGTATTTGCAATCATTGTTAGATGTTCCTGTATACAGCGTGGCGGGCAACTGCGACTGGCCAACGCCAAATATTTTATACGAGAGAATCATTGAAGTTGAGGAACATAAAATTTTTATAACGCATGGGCACAATTACGGCGTCCGTTACACGCAAGAATACATAATGGAGGCGGCGGAATCGCAGAACGCGGACATTGCAGTTTATGGACATACGCACATTGTTGAATATTTAATCGGTCCGCCTGTTATTTTAAATCCGGGAAGTGCTGCCCGCCCGCGTGACGATACTCGCGGTTCGTTTATGGTTATGGAGCTGGAAAGAGGCTCTGACCCGCGAATTACCGTCGTGCGCATGAAACATCACTAAGCAATTATTTAACAAAGAATCCTCGATTGAAGTCGGGGGAATTTTTTTTGCTTAAAAATCTTTCAAGCCAAAACTTTGCAATGCGCCGATTGAATTTCGCCAATCGCCTTTACTAAAAAAATTTTTCGCACCGAATAACAACAAATACTTCTTGATTGAAGTCGGGGGATTTTTTTTGCTTAAAAATCTTTCAAGCCAAAACTTTGCAACGCGCCGATTGAATTTCGCCAATCGCGTTTAACTTTAACCCACAAGTCTAAAAAAATTTTCGCGCCGAGGAGCATTTCAATTTCGGGACGCGCCGCCTTGCCGACGTTCTTTAACATTGCGCCGCCCTTGCCGATTAAAATTCCCTTCTGCGAATCGCGCTCAACGTAAATCGTTGCTCGGATAAAAATTGTTCCATTATCACGCGGCGTAAATTCTTCTAAGTCTACGGCGATTGAGTGCGGAACTTCGTCTTGCGTCGCGTGTAAAAGTTTTTCGCGAATCAATTCAGCGATTATCAAACGTTCGGGCTGATCCGTCACCATATCGGCAGGATAATATTGCACGCCTGCAGGTAAAAATTTTTTAGCCTCGTCAATCAGCACGTCAATATTTGTGCCGTCCGTCGCACTTATCGGAACAACTGCCGCAAAATTTCTTCGCGTTGAGTAATCGGCGATTATCGGCAAAAGTTTTTCGCGCTCAATCAAATCGACTTTATTGACGACCAAAATCACGGGCTTAGCTGTCGCGCTCAATCGTTCGAGAATATATTTTTCGCCGCCGCCAAATTTCTCCGTCGCGTCGATTACAAAAAAAATCGCATCGACCTCTTTAAGCGTGCCTTCCGCCGCCTTTAACATATATTCACCGAGTTTAAATTTCGGCTTGTGAATGCCTGGCGTGTCGAGGAAAATAATTTGCGCGTCGTCTTGAGTTAAAATACATTGAATTCTACTGCGCGTTGTCTGTGGTTTATCAGAAGTTATCGCGATTTTCTGTCCAATAATTTTATTAATCAGCGTGGACTTGCCGACATTCGGGCGACCTATTACAGCGACGAATCCCGATTTATAATCCATATAAATTCCTCCAATGGAAAAGGAGCCGCGTTTGCGACTCCCGATAATTTTTTAGTCAAGAAAATCTTTAAGTTTCTTTGAGCGGGCAGGGTGGCGAAGTTTTCGCAACGCTTTTGCTTCGATTTGGCGAATTCGTTCACGGGTGACGTTGAAACTTTTGCCGACTTCCTCAAGCGTCCTAGCTTTGCCGTCTTCCAGTCCGAATCTTAGCCGCAAAACATTTTTTTCGCGTTGCGTCAAAGTTCCTAAGACATCTTCCAGTTGCTCCTTCAACAGCATGAATGACGCGGCGTCGGCTGGTGCTGGGGCGTCGTGGTCTTCGATAAAATCGCCTAAATGTGAATCGTCCTCTTCGCCGACCGGTGTCTCCAGTGAAACCGGCTCCTGCGAAATTTTTTTGATTTCCCGAACGCGAGCAACGTCAATCTCCATTGCTACAGCAATTTCTTCGTCGGTGGGTTCGCGTCCATTTTCTTGCAGAAGATTTCGCGAGACTCTTGTTAACTTGTTAATCGTCTCGACCATATGCACGGGAATTCGGATTGTGCGCGCTTGATCCGCAATCGCTCGCGTTATCGCTTGACGAATCCACCACGTTGCATAAGTTGAAAATTTATAGCCCTTGTGGTAGTCAAATTTTTCGACAGCCTTAATCAAGCCCAAGTTGCCTTCTTGAATTAAATCGAGAAACCACATTCCGCGCCCGACATATCTTTTGGCGATTGAAACGACTAAACGGAGATTGGCTTCGGCAAGCTGTTTTTGCGCCTCCGTGTGTTCGACTTCGTCCTCTGATTCCATGCGCATTGCAAGTTCTCTTTCCTGTTCAGCTGTCAAAAGCGGCACACGTCCGATTTCTTTAAGATACATGCGAACGGGGTCATCAATCGAGACGTTGTCGGGGATCAAGTCGATTTCTATGGGCGGTTTAGGCGTTTCGACGTCATCTACTGGAGCTTCGGTCACTTCGACGGGATTAAGCGCGTCATCTTGTCCAAGCGAAGAAGTCTCTGCTGTTAAATCTGGGTCAACAACATTATCGCCCAGCTCCTCAAGTGGCGTGTCTTCGTTTGTTATTTCTATGCCTTCGCGCTCGCATATGCTCAGGATTTCGTCAATTTCGTCCGTGTCATTTTCCACGCCGAAACTTTGAATAATCCTGTCCAAGTCGCTCCACGTCAGCTTCCCGCCGGTTTGCTTAGCCTTTTCCGTTAATACAGAAACAATTTTGGGCGGACGACCTTTGGGGGTTTTGCTTGCATCTTCCGCCGAAATAGTTTCTACCGAATCGGAATGTTTTTGTGCGGAATGATTTTTTTTATTTCCCGACAGGCTGCCGCTCAATTCGACAGTTTTGCTCTCTCCTGTCATATTGCAGCCTCCTTTCAAAAGCAATTATCGATTGCCCTTCAGATTATTGATTTCTTCTTTAACTTTGATTAACTCTTCAATTATTTTAAAACGAGTTGCCTCGTCGTTTGGCATATCTTTTTCAGATTGTGCGCGAAGCTTATTATACTTTTTTTCTAACATATCCAGCCGCAAAATATTTACAGAATCATCAAAAACGACTAGTTCCCTTTCACGCGGTTGGTCGGAGCCTTTTATTAATATTCTTGCCAGTTCTGCATTTGCCTCGTCGCTTAATTCTATTGCCGCGTTCATTTGGTCAGGACGCCTTTCCTGCGCCATACAAGTTTCAATCCATTTAATTATTTCTTGATGAACTTCTGGAAAATTTTCTAGTGGCACCAACGCCAACACATAACCGAGAATATCGCCTTCATACCATACCATTCGTAAAATATCTTCGCACGCCGCTTTAAGTTGTGGATTTTCTTCGGCGGCAAGTTTTTTCCTTTTAATGACGACTGCATTTCTGTCAGGCTCTGTTATCGAAGAAATTTTTTTCCACTCGTCCTCAATAAGATATTCGTCTAAGCTTAGAGCATTGGCGATTTTTTTTAAGTAATCCTTGAGCTTGACATCATCATTAACTTTGACAATGACGGGCAAAATTTCCTGCAAGGCTCGAAATTTACCGGCGGTTGTACCGTATTCGGTATGAGCAAGGACGTAATTCATGCGATAATCAACTAGCGTATCTGCATTGTTTATAAGCTCCTCGAATGCCGCCTTTCCATGTTTGCGAATAAATTCATCTGGATCTTTACCGTCGGGCACCTTAACGACGAAAACTTCCGCGCCGATTTGCTGAACAATCGGTAAAGCACGAAGTGTAGCGCGTTGCCCCGCCTCGTCGCTATCGTAGCAGAAAATAATTTTCCTAGCGTAGCGAAGAATCAAATTGGCGTGTTCAGGCGTAAAGGCAGTACCGAGCGTCGCGACAACATTTTTTATCCCCGCACTGAACAGCGAAATCGCGTCCATGTAGCCTTCAACGACAATCGCCGTGCCCGCCGCATTTATCGCACGATTTGACTTATCCAAGCCGAAAAGTAAATTTCTCTTATTAAAAAGCGCGGTCTCCGGCGTATTTAAATATTTAGGCGTTGTTTCGTCCGCATTATTTAAAACACGTCCGCCAAATCCTACAACGTGCCCGAAAATATTTGCAATGGGAATCATAATACGTTCGCGGAATCTGTCGTAGTAGCCGAAAGAATTTTTGCGCTTAACGATAAGCCCGACTGCCTCAAGCTGTTGAGCAGAAAAATTTTGCCGCGTCAACTTTTTAAAAAGAGTTTCCCATTCATCGGGCGCAAGCCCCAACTTGAAAGTTTCAATGGTCTCTGTAGTAATTCCACGCGCCGCAAGATATTTCCTGCCAACTTCGCCGCGAGCTGTCTTGATTAAACATTCGTGATAAAAATCCTGCGCGAGTTCATTAATTTTGAGTAAAAGTTTTTCCTCACGTCGTCGCCGCTCCTGTTCGGGCGAAGATTTTTTAGCGGGAATTTCAATGCCAAGCCGTTGCGCTTGAAGTTTAACAGCCTCGAAGTAAGTTATATTTTCAATGAGCGAAAGGAACTTGAAGACGTTGCCGCCCGCGCCGCAACCGAAACAATAAAAAAGTCCTTTATCGGGTCTAACGCTGAAGGAAGGCGTTTTTTCGTTGTGGAAGGGACAACGCCCCCAATATCGCCCACTCTTTTGAGTAAGCGGCACATAACGCGATACGACCGAATAAATATCTGTACGCTCGGTTACGTGCTCAATGAATTCTTCCATTTCCGCATTTCCCACAGCTTTTCAACCTCCGTGATTTTTATATTCCCCGTGTCTTTTAAATTTCCTTTAAAGCTTAAGCAATAATTTTTAGAACGTGATATAATCGACGCAAGAATTTTAACGGAGGTGCTCGAAATGAAAATAATCGTGGCGATTGACAGCTTGAAAGGCAGCTTGACAAGTTTAGAGGCGGGTGCGGCGGCTCGTGACGGAATTTTATCGACGTCGCCAAAATCTACGGTAAAAATTTTTCCGTTGGCTGACGGCGGCGAAGGAACTTGTCGGGCGATAATCGCTGGTCTCGGCGGCGAATTAAAATCTGTTGAAGTTACTGACCCGCTCGGCGGAAAAGTTTTGGCGGAGTTCGGCGAAGTCTTGGATAAAAAATTAGCAGTTATAGAAATGGCTAATGCGGCGGGGCTTCCACTCGTTTCAGAAAATCTTCGCAACCCGCTAAACACAACAACTTATGGCGTCGGTGAACTGATTAAAATTGCGATTGCTGACGGGTGCCGCGATTTTATTATCGGTATCGGCGGCTCGGCTACTAATGATTGCGGCTTGGGAATGTTGACTGCGCTCGGATATAATTTCAACAGCGGAATTTTCGGACGCGACTTGGAAAAAATTTCTGCGATTGATGATTCAAACATTCTGCCCGAACTTAAAGATTGTAAGTTTAGAATTGCCTGCGACGTGACAAATCCTTTAACGGGCGAAAATGGTTGCTCTGCGATTTACGGACCGCAAAAGGGCGCGACGCCTGAAATTGTTCAAACTATGGACGGCTGGATAGAACATTTCGGTGAACTTAGCGCGAAGTTTTTAAAGCTCGAAAAAAAATCTGTTCCAGGCGACGGCGCGGCGGGCGGTTTAGGTTTTGCGTTTAGAGCATATCTGCGCGGCGAACTTTTGCCTGGCGTTGATTTAGTTTTGGACGCGCTCAACATTGCAGAGGAATTAAAATCGGCTGACGTAGTGATAACTGGCGAAGGTCGGCTCGATAGTCAAACCGCGCAAGGCAAAGCCCCGTCGGGTGTGGCGAAGTTGGCTAAAAAGCTTAATCCGAAAATTTTAACCGTCGGAATTGGCGGAAGTGTCGCTGATATTTCTGATGACGCGGGACTTGATGCCGCCTTTGCGATTTTGCGCGAACCAATGACGCTTGCAGACGCTATGAAAAAAAATACCGCCTCGAAAAATATTTCCGAGACGGTTAAGCAAATTATTAAACTCATTGAACGAACTGCATAAAAGATTTACTGCTGATAGATTCCAACTCGTAAGGCGTTTCTTGATATACGTAATAGTTCAGCCAATTAGCAAACATTAAGTGCGCCACGCTCCGCCACTTAACGACAGGTTCTTTAGTCGGGTCGTCGTTTGGAAAATAATTTTGCGGCACTTTGGGATTAATCCCCGCCCGAACGTCGCGTTCGTATTCGTTCCGCAAGGTATTTGGGTCGTACTCGGCATGCCCCGTTATAAAAAATTGTCGCTCCTCTAAATTTGCAACGGCATAAACTCCAACTTCATCGGACTCGGATAAAAGTGTAAGCGCAGGGACTTTCTCAATATCTGCGCGGCGAGTTCCAGTATATCTTGAATGCGGCACAAAAAATTCGTCGTCGAAACCGCGCATAAGCTTTTCATGCTGAACGCAGAGTTTGTGACGATAGACGCCCGAAACTTTTTCTTCCATTAAATATTTCGGCACGCCATAATAATAATACAACGCCGCCTGCGCTCCCCAACAAATATAAAACGACGACCAAGCATGCGTTTTGCTCCAATCCATAATTTCAGCAAGCTCCTGCCAATAGGCAACGTCCTCAAATTCGAGAAGCTCCACCGGTGCTCCCGTCATGATAAATCCGTCGTAATTTTTATTTTTAACGTCGTCGAACGTCCCGTAAAATTCGGTGAGATAATCTTTGGAAGTGTGCGTTGGCGTATAAGTTCTCGTGTAAATAAAATCAACTTCAACCTGCAATGGAGTATTGCCCAAAAGCCGTAATAGTTGCGTTTCTGTCACGGATTTTATCGGCATGAGATTGAGTATTAAAATTTTCAACGGGCGAATGTCCTGCGCATAAGCGCGATCGGCGTCCATGACGAAAATATTTTCGCCCTCCAAGATATGTGTTGCAGGTAAATTGTTCGGTATTTTTATCGGCAAAGTGATTCACCTCTCAATCCAGAGAATATCGGCTGACCCAGCGCGAATTATTTTTAGCATAAGCACGCAAGCGAACCAACCCTTTATAATCGGGGTCGTCGCTGTGAATCATGCGATAAGCTCCGTCGTATTCGTCTTTAAGTTCCTGCCAAGAATTATTCGGCGTCCAAATTTGTCCGTCCTTGATAACTTCGGTGCCTTGCGTCAAGTTGACGGATTTTTTCATGAAACGGATTTCAATCGTCTGTCCGCGCGAATCTTTTTTAACTTGCCACTCCCACAAAATTAAATTCGTGCCCTTAAGTCGCATAGTGGTCGTATCAGCAGTTAAATTTATCGTTGAGCCGTCCGCGTCGGTGTACGTCCATAAATCTAGCCAGCGTTCTTCAGTCGGGGCACGTTTACGATCGCGCTCGCCCATTTTAAAAACTTCGTCGACAATCGCGCAGTAAAATTCTTCGTCAAAGGAGCGTGTATTTATTTCCTTAACGCGTCCTTCCTCCTTAGACCAAACAACTTGGTGCTCCGCGTTATAAAAATCTTCGCGGACATATTGGAGCGTGCGATTTTGCGGATTAACTCTAAGCAACGCTAGACTGTAAGACAAATTACGCGGGTCAGGCAAAATATTCGCTATCCCGTAATTTTTAATCGTTTCCGCCGCGCCCTCGTAGGAATAAGTTGTTTTCGTCCACGCCTCGATTTCGATAGCAATTTCCCTGCCGTCGTTCGTGACAACTTTCTTTTTAATCGTCACTGAATCCGGCTCGAAATATTTGCTGTATTTGTCATTTGAATCAAGCCAAAACCATTGAGTTTCCGCGTTGACTTCGTGCGCTGTAAAAAAAATTGCCGCGCAGATTATCGCGAGTGCAAAAAATTTTTTCAGCAAAGCAATCACCCCTTAGCAAGTCGGCGATTAATTTCCTCGTCTAATTCAACGACGCCCGCGCCAGTCTGTGAACTCACGCAGAGAGCCTCCATTCCTGAAACTTCTTTAATTGCCGCCGCTAATGCCTTGCCGCCGTCAGCAAATTTATCTGCTTGGCTTACGACAACGATTATCGACGAGCCAGCTTTGCGCAGTTTGCTTATCCACGCCAGCTCCAACTCGAACGAATCATCAGTTATTAGCATTAGTGCAACTTTGACACTTTGCGCGGATTGTTCTGCCGTTGAGTTTTCCACGTCTACGCCGACCGTATCGACCAGCATGACGCGAGTTACGCCGCTGATTTCCATTGCCCTAAACGCCGCGTCCTGTATAATTTTTTGCCTCGTCAATGCATACATCAGCGCGGATTTGCCACTTTTGCGCTTGCCGAAAATTCCTACTTGTTTCATGAGTTCGCAACCTCCTCTTTGGAGCGATTATATCAAACATTTCAAGTCAAGTCGATAAGTTCACGTTGTCTTTTATCAAATCGTGCAATTTTTTTATAACCAAAGCCGCGAACATAATCAATAGCCTCCTCGTAAAATTTACCGCAATCTTCTGGTTGATGAGCGTCCGAATTTATCGTAATAGGCAAATCGTAAGCGGCGGCAACTTTCATAAAATCGGCATATGGCGAAATTTCTTTAACAGAATAACGGTAAAGCGTGCCAGTGTTCACGTCAATAACCATATCAAATTTTTTTAGCGCGGCGGCAACTCGTTCAAGGTAAGGTGTCGCGTCGAAGTCAGGGAAAAATTTAAACAGCCGAATATTAAACGGGTGTCCAAGAATATCATAATTGCCGCTTGCCGCTAAAATTTCAACCTGCGCGGCGTATTCGTCATAAATATTTTTCAAGTCGTGATTATTCCACTCGGCGATAAGTTTAGAGGCGTCATAGCCCCAGCCCCATAAAAAATGTACCGAGCCAATCCGATAATCAAAATCCCAAGCGTCTAAAATTTTTTTCACGGCAGATTGATTTTTAAAGTTGCAAACCTCAATTCCGATTTTAACCGCGTGATTTTGTTTCAGCCGCGCCATAAAGTCAAAATAATCTTTGAGCGTATGCTTAAACTTATTCGTCTTAAGCCAAACTTTTTGAAACTCTCCGACGGGCGACGAATCCAAAATTAAATCGTCGTAATAAAGTTGCTTAAATTCTGGGAAAGTGTGAGTGTGCTCGCTTATGCCAATTTCGTCAAGCCCGTGACTTTTCGCCGCGTAAAAAAAACCTTGCGTCCACCTCTCATCATAGTTACCGTATTCAAAGTGCATGTGATAATCAAATCTCATATTTAAGCCTCTTTGGTATCAAATATTTTTTTCATTGTAGCACAGGCAAAACACAATGACAATCTGAGACATGGCGCGGCAGAGGATAAAGTAACAGGATTTTTTCATTGCGCATTATTCCGCATTGTAGTATATTGACGGGCGAACATGAATTTTGGAAGGGAGAAACTTTTGTGAGGACGAACAGTTTAATCAAGCTACTGATATGCTTAGGCGCAATCGTGGCGTTGTTTGTAATTTTTATTCGACCATTGGCGCATTCGATACGTCAAGGATTGGACTTGCAAGGCGGCACGCATGTTGTATTACAGGCGGAGGACACGGACATTGCAAAAGTCGATGAAGACGCAATGCAACGGGTCGTATCAATCATGGAAAAGCGCGTTAATGAATTGGGCTTAACCGAACCGATAATTCAGCGCGAGGGCGAGCGGCGAGTTATAATCGAATTGCCTGGTATAAAAGACCCCGACAAGGCGATTGAGACTATCGGCAAAACTGCAATGCTTGAGTTCAAAGACGAGGCAGGCAACACGCTCTTGACGGGCACGGACTTAAAAGACGCGCAAGCCGCAATGAACCAACAGAACGGTCAATGCGTCGTCAATTTGGAGTTTAGCGACGAGGGCGCGCAGAAATTTGCAGACGCGACTTTAGAAAATGTCGGAAGGCAAATTGCAATTCTGCTTGACGGAGAAATTTTAACTAATCCCGTTGTCCGTGAACCAATTTTGGGCGGCAGAGCGGAAATTTCCGGTCAACGTGACCTGGAAGAGGCGCAACGGCTAGCAGTGCTTTTGCGGAGCGGCGCATTGCCCGTTAAAGTCAACATAATCGAAACGCGCACCGTTGGACCTTCGCTCGGACAAGATTCAAAAGATAAATCAGAATTCGCATTCGTCGTCGGTATTGCGGCGGTGTTAGTGTTTATGCTTTTATTCTACAGATTGCCGGGCTTTATCGCGGATATTAGCTTAATGGCGTATACGTTAATGCTTTTGGGAACTTTAAAGGGTTTAGACGCGACGTTGACATTGCCGGGCGTAGCGGGAATAATTTTATCAATCGGCATGGCAGTCGATGCGAACGTTCTAATATTTGAGCACTTCAAAGAGGAATTTAGATTAGGCAAGTCAATTCGGCTGGCAATGGACGCGGGCTTTAAGCGGGCATTCACGACAATTTTTGACTCCAACATAACGACGATAATCGCGGCGGGAGTTTTATTCTTATTCGGCACGGGCACCATTCGCGGTTTCGCAATAACGCTTGGATTAGGTGTGTTGCTTAGCATGTTGACGGCAGTAAGTTTAACGCAATTCATGCTAAAACTTTTGGTCAGTTCAAAGGTCGTGGAAAGTCCTTCAGCCTATGGCGCAGACGGCTTTGTATTATTTGACGCTTCTAAGGAGGTGAAGTCATAATGCCGAAATTTGACATTGCTGGACGCGGCAAGATGTGGTTTATTATTTCCCTGCTCGTGATTGTTCCAGGTTTGATTTCTATGGTGACACGCGGTTTTAATTTCGGAATTGACTTCACGGGCGGCACGATTATTGATTTAAAATTTGAACAGCCCGTCGGGATTGCGCAAGTTCGCGAGAGTTTAAAACCTTTTGGGCTTGACGGCGCGACGATTCAGCTTTCGGGCGAAAGTTCTGACGTTGCGACTTCAACGGACGTAATGATTCGCACAGTTGACTTGGAAGAAACTCAACGTAAAGAAGTTATGGCGGCGATAAAAGATAAAGTTGGCGGTTATGAAGTTCTGCGCGAGGAAAAAGTTGGCGCGGTCATCGGCGGCGAATTAATTTTGAACGCGGTACTTGCGCTAGTAGTTTCTTGGGTGCTGATAATTTTATACGTCGCCTATCGTTTCGAGTTCCGATTTGGTATCGCGGCGGTTGCGGCTCTCGTCCACGACATTTTAATTGTTTTGGCGTTTTTCTCGTTTACACAGCGGCAAGTTGATTCTTCATTCGTGGCGGCGTTGTTGACGGTCGTCGGCTACTCAATCAACGACACAATAGTTATCTTCGACAGAGTGCGCGAGAATTTAAAATTGCACTTCAGACGCGGCGGCAATGTCGTCGAACTTGTCAATCGCTCAATTTATCAAACTTTGACGCGTTCGCTGTATACGGTCTTCACGTGTTTATTTACGACGTTCGCGCTGTTTTTCTTCGGCGGCGAGACGACAAAAGATTTTGCCTTCGCGCTAATTGTCGGCTTTATGAGCGGCTGTTATTCGTCAATCTTTATCGCGGGACCACTTTGGCTTGAGCTTAGGAAATTCGGCGGTAAAACTTCTTCAAGTAAATAATTTTAGTAAAATTGTTATCGGGTTGAAAAGTCTTTGAAATGTATCCGCTCGAAAGGAAAAATGCTATGAATACGCAGGCTCCGAAAAAAAATTTTCTTGTAAAGGCGACGATAGTTTTACCAATTATTCTCGCAGTAATTTTTGCGGGAATTTATTTTAATCTTTCCGGCATCTTCCGAGGGGCTCCAAAGGTAGAAACTCAGCCGATAAATAAATACAAAAAAACTTTGCGCGTTGTAACCGACCGCGATTACGCGCCTTATTCCTATGTTGACGAAAACGGCAGTTATCAAGGCTACGATGTGGAAATGATGTATGAAATTGCCAATCGCCTGCAAATGAATCTTGACTTGGTGTTGATGGATTGGGACGCTGCCAATAGAATTTTTCTAAAAGGCGACGCGGATATAATTATGAACATGGAAAGCGATTTAATTATAAATAATCCCGACATTATCGCGACGCTTCCCACCACTGAAAAACAATACGTCGTTTACGGGCGCAAGGAAATTTCTTCCGTTGCTGAACTTTACGGGCGGCGCGTTGCCTCTCTGCACAGAATGCCAGGTTTAGGACTAGACGACGAAATTTCTTACGTACACTCCTATCAGCGGATTTTCAACGGGATAAGGAACGGCGAATACGAATTTGCAATTTGCCCGATTCAAGTCGGCGGCAGTTTCATTGAAAAGCTAGACCTTACAGACGTTTTTCCGAGCTACGCGGTTCAGCACGTTTACGGTACACTAGCCATGCACCCCGAAGATACAATGTTGCGCGTGCGAGTTAACGCCGTCTTAATTCAAATGCAACAGGAAGGGCGGCTCGACGCGCTAACTAAAAAATGGATAATCAATCGCTACGAAAATATTACGCTCGAAGAAATGATTACAAGTCGTCCGTGGCTAATCGCGCTGATTATTTCCAGTTTTCTCTTCGTGATTCTGTTAATCGGCTATACCGTCATGCAAGTTCGCTACGTCCATTCGCAGGAGGCTTATACTCATCAACTGCAAGAACATTACGAGACGATAAAATTGCAGGGTGAGGAACTTAAGCAAAGGCAGGCGGAACTTATTGAGCAAAAGGAACGCGCCGAGCAAGCCAATAAAGCCAAGTCAACTTTCCTGTCGAATATGAGCCACGATATACGCACGCCAATGAACGCAATAGTTGGTTATCTCAACCTTGCTAAAGATTTGCATAAGACTTGCGAGGCTTGTCCGCTGTATAAAAGGGAACCTTGCCCCGATAATATCCCCAACCGAATGTACGACTTCCTTAATAAAATTGACGCCTCAAGCCAACATTTACTCGCGCTGATTAATGATGTGTTGGAGATGAGCCGTATTGAAAGCGGCAAAATGGAGCTTGAACTCGACGGCATGAATATTGTTACCGCGCTCGATGAAGTTTATGACATGTTCGCAACGCAAATGGCTGGCAAAAATATTTCATTCAGCGTCGACACGTCCAACGTTACGGATAAATTTGTTGTGTGCGATAAAAATCGCCTTAATCGCGTGTTGCTAAATCTTTTGAGCAATGCTTATAAATTTACACCCGAAGGCGGCAATATTTCCGTGACGTTAAAGCAAGTAAGCGAAGTTCGCGACGTGTTTGCCGATTATGAATTGCGCGTTAAGGACAGCGGCATTGGTATGACGCCCGAATTCGCCGCTAAAGTTTTTGAGGCGTTTGAACGCGAGAGAACGTCAACCGTTAGCAAAATTCAAGGCACGGGGCTTGGCATGGCGATTACAAAAAGTATCGTCGACTTAATGGGCGGCACGATTAAAGTTATCACTGCGCCGGGCGAAGGCACCGAATTTGTCATTGAAATTACTTTTGAGCTTGCTGACGAAATGCGCGAGGAAATTGCCGCAGAAAATAAACAAGCCGCGCAGGTTATCGACTTCACCGACAAAAAACTTTTGCTCGTTGACGACATTGAAGTTAATCGCGAAATTGCCAAAATGCTCCTTGAGAGTGAGGGCTTTATCGTCGACACGGCGACTGACGGCAAGGACGCTGTAGAGAAAGTTGCGGCAAGTTCGGATAATGTCTATGACGCGGTGTTAATGGATATACAAATGCCAATAATGAACGGCTACGAGGCGGCAAGAAAAATTCGCGAGCTACCCGATAAAAAACTTGCGCAAGTGCCGATTATCGCAATGACAGCCAACGCCTTCAGCGAGGACGTAAAAGCCGCACTTGATGCCGGAATGAACGCGCACATTGCTAAACCTATCGACGTACCAAAAATGATGGAAACGCTAGCAAAAATTCTTCCGGCTAAATAATAAGATAAGTTTTATTTATAAATTTAGCCGCGCTGATTGACATTACGATAAATAAAATCTATAATCGTTGCAAACATTACAAAAATTTTTAGGAGGGTGTATTTATGGCGAAACCGCTTCAAATCATGGAGACAGTCCTGCGCGACGGGCATCAATCCTTGCTTGCGACTCGTATGCGCTATCGTCAAATGGAGCCAATGTTGGCTAGCCTCGACAAAATCGGCTATAAAGCTCTGGAAGCGTGGGGCGGCGCGACTTTCGACAGCTGCTTGAGATTTTTAGACGAAGACCCCTGGGAACGCCTCGACAAACTAAAGGCTAACCTTAAAAATACGCCAATTCAAATGCTTCTGCGCGGACAAAATCTTCTCGGCTACAATCACTATTCCAACGACGTTGTAGAAAAATTTGTTCAGCACGCCTCAGCGCACGGCATTGGCGTATTTAGAATTTTTGACGCCCTTAACGACGTTCGCAATCTTAAAGTCGCGATTAAAGCCGCGCTTGCTTGCCCCGAAAAACCCGAAGTTCAAGGTTGCTTAGTCTACACGATTAGCCCTGTCCATACAAACGAAATGTTCGTGGAGCTTGCTAAAGAGTTGCAGGAAATGGGTTGCCACTCTGTTTGTATTAAAGACATGTCCGGATTGCTCGCGCCCTATGCCGCTGACGACCTCGTTAAAAAACTCAAAGCCGGCTTGGATATTCCCGTTGAACTCCACACGCACTGCACCTCCGGATTCGGACACGCCACATATCTCAAGGCGATTGAGGCGGGCGTTGATATTGTTGACTGCGCGTTGAGTCCTTTCTCCAGCGACACTTCCCAACCTTGCACGGAAACTATCGTCGCCATGTTTGCAGGTCACGAACGTGACACTGGTCTTGACCGTCAAGCTATGACGCCCATTGCTAAACATTTCTTAGGCGTTAAGCAGGAACTAATTAAGGAATTCGGGCTTAAAGGTTACTTTGATATTAACGTCAATGTCCTCGACTTCCAAATTCCCGGCGGCATGTTGTCCAATCTTGCCAACCAACTCAAAGAGGCGGGCATGGAAGATAAATATCAAGACCTCCTCGACGAAATGCCCCGTGTCCGCGCAGATGCAGGTTATCCGCCGCTCGTCACTCCGTCCAGCCAGATTGTCGGCACGCAGGCAACTATGAACGTCATGGCGGGCGAACGTTATAAAATGGTTCCGAACGAATTTAAAGATATGGTTCGCGGCAAATTCGGACGCACGCCCGTTCCCGTTGACCGTGACTTTATCACTAAGACGCTTAAAATCCCCGAAGATCAAATTATTGAAGATTGCTCCGTTGAAGACGCTAAGGGCGAAACTTTTGCGCAGTTCAAAGACGAATTGATTAACAAAGGCTTCCTTAACCCGACCGATGAAGACGTTTTGAGCTACGCACTCTTCCCGCAAGTCGCCGAAGAATTCTTCAAGAAACATTACCAGCAAGTCACAGCTTATAGAAGATAAAATTTTTCCCGATAAAAAATTATCCCGCCGAGTTTTTCGACGGGACTTTTTTTATATTTTTGATTCTTACATGTTGTTCTTGTGCGGAAGCCATTCAATTTGTATTTTGATTTCCTCGTTAGCTTGTACACCCACGTTATAGACGTAAGGTTCATCTTGGCAAGCGGGCGTAACCGTATCAAATATTTTCTGTCCGTTCACTGTTAGTTTATCATAATCAATCAAACATCTAACATCTGAACTGCCGAGATACAACCAAATTCGTCCGTCTACTGTGGCTTTAGCAATAAACTCTAATTTACCAGCGCAAGACTGAATTTGATAGCCAATGCCGCCTTGTTTAACCGAGCCAGATTTTGTTATATTTACTTTATCGTCAGACGTGGAAAGGATTTGAAAATCGCCTTCCGTTGTCGTCAACTTAATATCTATTCTGGCTGTAAAGTAGCGTGCAAACTTTGGATGTCGCTTGCAAAGATAATCAAACGTCGTTTCGGGCACAAGACTTTTAACTTTATCAATGTCGCCGTTTTTAATAGCATCGCGAACAGAGCTTGCGCTTATCGGCTCGCCGTCAAATTCTTTGCGCGGAATTTCGCAAAACTCAATGCCATAGCGCGGAAGAATTTTTTTCATCGTCTCGTTGTATTGGCGTGTGACATTGTCTTTAGGTTCCTCGCCCGCAAAACGTACTGTTATTCCCAATGTCGGTGCGATTTCCTTAGCAAAAATTTCAACGTCCTCGCTTGAATCAACTGCCACGTCCTGCAGTGACGCCTTGTTAAAATAGCCGCTAAAAGTTGTCTGCGAAATTATAAACTTTCCGCTCGACAAAACTTCAACATTGGAAAAATTCTTCACGCCTTGCCGCACGAGTTCAATCCTATCAGCAAAGGGAAATTCGCTTTTGTCCTCTTCCACGACGAAAATATAAAGCTTAACAACCTGCGCGGCAGCATATTCGACTAAATGCAAATGTCCGAGTGTGAACGGATTGCAATTCATGACCAGCGCACCGATTGAAGTTCGCCGAGCTTTAAGCTGTTGCTTGTAATTTTCTAATTCTGGATTGACGGGAGCATTTACGCCGCTCTGCTCGACCCAAGACGGTATACCATATCTATGATACGTGGAGGGGGTATTGGATAATTAAATTCTACGTCGCGGAAGAAATTGTTCTCCGTCAGGAATTTAAAGTATTTCTCTGCTACAAGCTTATAGCCAAGTTCATTTACATGATCCTTTACGCAAAAAACCTTTTTATAGTCATGCGGCGGGTCGAAAGCATCACTTATATCAGCAAAAGGAAGAATTTCATTATTGGCACGCAAATTACTAATCCAAACAAAAATAATATCACCTGGCATAGGATTTATTTTGTTAAGATTATAAAAAATGTCTTGGTAACGGTTAAGATAACGTTGAGATTCATTTTCCACGCGATAAGGTGCCCCATGCTTGTTTAACATCTTTTGAAGATAACTTTCAATCGTTTTATCAAAAGGTGCATTTACGCCATAGTGATGGCAAGAGCCAAAAAAATAAATTTTGTTCAGAAATTTTTCGGGTTGATATTCTGTGATACGTTTACCATCAACAATTCCTTGCAAAAACTTATTATCGTCGCCAATCATTTTTGTTGAGCCATCAAGTTTTTTTATTATGTCTGGTGCTTCAACAATTTCGTTAATTTGTTCATGAGTATAACCAAATTTATCAAGTGAGGTTTCGATATCATTATTTTTATCTGTACGAACAATATTTTTGAGTCTTCCAAATGAACACAGTTGAGAATAAAATTCTACTCCTGCCACGTAACGTTTCATATTAGTGGGGAAATTTGTTAAAAATAATTTAACTTTGGGATAACGTTGTAAAAAATGGAGTAACGGAATTTCTACATACGTCCGCCGAATAAAAAATTGTTCCAACTCAGCAAAACGAATAATCTTTTTGCCTGTTGCGTCTATATTTTCTTTAGTAAGAAGAATAATGGCGTCAAAATTGTCAAAATTCATTGCTGAAATATTTTTAGAGATAAACTTTCCGGCAATCCAAGTAATTCCGAAAGCATTTTTTAAGATTTGCTCATCGTCGACAAAACAAAATTGAGCTGTAATTTTTTTGTCGTAATAAAATTGAACGTGAACTTCCCACAAAAACAGCTCGTATTTTTTTTCGGAGACGAACAGCGGTTTTTTTATGCCGTTGTCAATGCAATATTGCGGAAGGGTATAACCAGCCGTGAAACAATCGCGCAGTTTAATAAAAAGCTCATCGCCCATAAGTTGACCTCCTAAATTTTATTGGCGGATTAATTTAAGTTCAGGTACTAAATTTTCCCTAAGCTTAGTCTCCAAGTCGTCGAGATTTTTCGCGTCAAAAGTATAAATGACGTGAGGCACACTGTCAACGCGAATCTCGCCGCTGAATTCGTCGCTGTAAACGTTGTAGTATAAAACAAAATCACTGTTGATTTTAAAGTCAGCGTAGTTGATGATTATAAAAGAACCGTTCGTGACTTCGACGGGCGCGGCAGGTTTTATAAAAAGTTCAAAGCCCTCAAGCGTCTCTGGCAATTCATTTCCGAATTTCCACGTATCAATTTTTTTCTCGCGTAGAAAATTATTTGGCGTTTTATCTCGGACGCCGCGCAGATTTTTAATCACGCCGTCAAGTTCCGCGTTAATCAGCTCTTTAAAATGCGCGAAGTCTTCAGTAAAAAAATCCGTCAAGCAAAATTCCGTTAAGCCGATTTTCTGTAGAACTTTAAATTCCGTAGTCTCCTCGTGAAAGTAAGTAGTTAAGGCGCAGTGAATCACGTCGTCAACGTAACTAAAAAAAATAAATTTGTCCTCGTCCACCGCATAAATTTTTTTCAGCGTGAAGCCGTCAATATCAGCGGGCAAGTCTTCAAAAGTCAGCGCGGCGATTTTATTTTTAGTTTCTTCCTTCAAAAAGTTTCCTCCCAAAATTTTTTAAGCCATTATAAAATTTGCGCCCGCCAATATCAACCGTTTTAATTGTGCTTTTGAAAAGTATCTGGTATAATCATGAAAAAATTTTCGGGAGTGATCGACTGATGATGAGAATACTGCTCGCCGAAGACGATAGCCGTCTCGGCAAGTTGATTGAGTACATGCTCACCCAAAATAAATTCAACGTCGAATGGATAACCAACGGCGCGGACATTTTTGAATACGCTATGTACTCCGAATACGACATTTTGATTTTGGATTGGATGATGCCCAACGTTTCTGGACTGGAGGCTTGTCGGCAACTGCGCGAGGCGGGCTACGAGCGGGCGATTATCATGCTCACAGCTAAAGATACCGTCGAAGATAGAGTTATGGGACTTGACGCGGGCGCAGATGATTATCTTGTCAAGCCGTTTGAATTCGACGAACTTTTAGCGAGGCTCCGCGCACTCGGTAGACGTTCTACGCAAAAAATTCAGCAGGAAGTTATCGAAATCGGCGAATTCACGCTTAACCGCACGACAAAAGTTTTAATGAAAAACGACCAAGTTATCCAGTTGTCGCCGCGTGAATTCCAAATCTTTGACTTGCTCGCGCAAAATCTCGGCGTCGTCGTGCCGCGTGATATTATCCTCGACCGCATTTGGGGACTTGAACGCGACATTACCTCCAACAATATCGATTCGTATATGAAAATTTTACGCAAAAAATTAATGGACGTTGACGGCAACATTGCGATTAAAACTGTTCGCGGTATCGGCTATCGACTGGAGGCATAATGGAAATATTCGGGCGCAGTCGGCGACGTTTAGCCTTTGCCTACGCGCTGATAATGTTTATATTCATGTCGTTGATAATTTTCGTCATGCACCTAGCGATGAATTGGTCAATGTTTTCCGAGCAGGCGCAAGAGCTTTCGGACGCCGCCAATAGTGTAGCTGAAGCGCAAGTTTTTTATTTGCAAAATCCAAATGATTCTGTCGATGAAACGCGCTACTTTAAAACCGCTAACGACAGATTATTTTTTTACATTTTCAGCGAAGACAAGCAGTTGATTCGATTCGAGCGGGCGTCATTCCGCATTGAACAATTTGTTCTGGACGTTATCGAAAGTTGGAATATTGAGGAAGGCGACGTTGAAGTTTTTCGCCACTCCAACGAGACGGGGCAACTTAATACCGTGATGATGACTTCCAAAAAAATTATTAACGATAGAACAGTTCAAACGCTTTACGTTGGTAAGGATGTCACTGCGCTATATTCCGGACTGCAAAAGGCGACTTATGCGCAAGTTGTGTTGGGATTCGTTGCGCTGTTAATCGCGTCGGCAATCGGCTATTACATGGCAGGACGCGCACTCGTACCGCTTAAAGAGGCTTATGATAAGCAGAAACAATTTGCGGCAGACGCCTCGCACGAACTTAGGACTCCGCTTTCAGTTGTCATGGCGTCGGCTGATTTATTGCTTGCGGATCCGTCGATTAAAGAACCGTTCCTGCGTCAAGTTTTGGAAGATTTAAAGAGCGAAGTCAAAAAAATGACGAACCTCGTTAGCGATTTACTAATGGTTGCACGCAGTGATAACAACGCGCTCAAATTTAAAATTCAACGGCTGGACTTGACGGAAATTCTTAAGCAAGTGATTCGCACGATGACGCCCATTGCCGAGAAAAAAAATATCCGACTTGCCGGCGAAAATTTTACTAAAGTCATGATTAACGCCGACGAGCAGAAAATTAAGCAGCTGGCGATAATTTTGGTTGACAACGCGATTAAGTACACACTCGAAGGCGGCGCGGTTTTGATTCGCTTAGAAAAGGTTGACAACGCCCGCGCAGTTTTTGCTGTCATGGATAGCGGCATTGGCATTGCGCCCGAAGATTTGGATAAAGTTTTTGAAAGATTTTACCGCGTCGATAAAGCACGTTCACGGGAAATGGGCGGCAACGGTTTAGGTTTGGCGATTGCGGCTGAAATTGTTAAACTTCACGAAGGAAAAATTTCCGTCGCGTCAAAGCTAGGCGAGGGTACAAAGTTTACAGTTGAGTTAAAAGTTAACCTGAAAAAGTAATTTTAATGAGGAGGAATTTTTTATGCAATCAATCGTAAAGGACATGTCGTTAGCTCCGAGCGGACACGACAAAATTAATTGGGTAAAAAACTTTATGCCGGTAATGAGCGCGATAGACAGAGAGTTTTCGCAATCTAAACCGTTTGCGGGTAAAAAAATTTCGATAACATTGCACTTGGAAGCAAAGACGGCTTATATGGCGGAAGTTTTCATGCACGCGGGTGCAGATGTCGTAATAACGGGTTCAAATCCGCTTTCCACTCAAGATGATGTGGCGGCGGCTCTCGTTGAGGACGGAATCACAGTTTTTGCCACTCACGGCTGTTCTCAAGACGAATATAACGATTTTTTGAACCACGCGGCGGATTTTTCGCCCGAAATTTACATTGACGACGGCGGCGACTTTACAGAACTTGTCCACACCAAAAGACGCGACGTTTTAGGCAAAATTATCGGCGGTTCGGAGGAAACTACGACGGGTGTACTGCGTTTGAAGGCTTTGGAACGTCAAAACAAGCTCGAATACCCGATGATTGCCGCCAACGACGCTTATTGCAAATTTTTGTTCGATAATCGCTACGGCACGGGGCAATCGACGTGGGACGGCATTATGCGCACGACAAATTTAGTTATCGCGGGCAAAACTGTCATTATCGCGGGCTACGGTTGGTGCGGTAAAGGCGGCGCGATGCGTGCCAAAGGTCTCGGCGCAAATGTCGTTATTACCGAAGTTGACCCGATTAAAGCGATTGAGGCGGTTTTTGACGGTTTTAGAGTCATGCCGATGTCCGAAGCGGCTAAAATCGGCGATATTTTCCTGACTTTGACGGGCGACAAGGACGTTATCACGGGCGAACACTATCCGCTGATGAAAAACGGCGCGATGTTGGCTAATGCGGGGCATTTTGATGTTGAAATCAATATTCCGCAACTTGAGGCGCAATCCGTCAGCAGGAAAGTCGTCCGCAAGAATGTTGAAGAGTTTTTACAGCGCGATGGCAGAAAAATTTATCTTTTGGCGGAAGGTCGGCTCGTAAATCTCGCAAGCGGCGACGGTCACCCCGCCGAGATTATGGATTTGAGTTTTGCCGTCCAATTCTTCAGCGCGGCGCACATTTTGCACAATCACAGCAAGCTTGACAAAAAAGTTTACCTTATGCCCGAAGAAATCAATTCAAAAATCGCAGAAATTAAGCTTGAATCAATCGGAGTGACAATCGACACGCTAACCGACGCTCAACGCGAATATCTCGGCTTGTAATTTAAAAATTCTTTGCGGGTGTCTTCGGACGCCTGCTTTTTTATTGTCAAGAGAAAAATGTTCTGCTAAACTCTGTAACGAAATCGGATTCGGAGCGTATAATAGGCAGAAAACAAATTGGAGATAGATAATATGGCAAAGGAAATCTTGAAGGACGAAATCATGAGCGAGGAGCAACTCGAACAGGTAGCGGGCGGCACTACCGAAGACACAGCCTACGACAGCAGATTTCTTTATGAGCGTGGACTTGTGGACGATTGGCACGGCACGGCCGCCACAAGACTTTACTGGAAAAGTTATAGCGCACTGGTTGATGAAGGTTGGAGAAAAGCCGGCATTACCTGCGTAACTGTCAGTTGTGACTCTGAATGCCCTAAAGGTGCCAACAGATACTATCTCAATGGTCAGCAAATTTCGCGTGACGAAGCGTGGAAAATTGTTGCTGCAAAGTATCCGAAAATCCGCGACTGTGACTAAAAAAATTTTTATCATATAAAAAGCCCTTCGGCGAGTGTCGGAGGGTTTTCGTTTGTAAAAATCCAGTATAGCGAATTTTGTATTTTGAGACGAAAAATCAGCCCCGAAAACACGGGGTATTTTTTTATGACCGAAAAAGCCGCGTCATGACGCCATTTGTCCGATTGCAGAAATTCAGTATAGCGAATTTTGTATTTTGCTCCTCCAAAACGCCTTTCAAACCAGATTTTTAGCACTCAAAACACTTTCAAAGGCGTTTCAAACAAATTTTCCGTTGCAAAATTGTTTTTCAGCGCGTATGATACTCAAAAACAGAAATGAGGACTGATATTCATGAATAATTTCGTAATCAGCGGAGTGAAGATGTTAAAACCGAGTGGCGAAGTCGAAATCGCCAATATTTTCGTCAGCGGCGATAAAATTTCCAAAATAACTCGCGGCGAAGTCACTCACGATCACATTATCGACGGAAAAAACAAATTTGCCACGCCTGGACTCGTAAACGCGCATACTCACGCCTCGATGACGCTCCTGCGCAGTTATTCCGACGATAAATCGCTGATGGATTGGCTCCAGAAAGATATTTGGCCAATCGAAGACAAAATGACACGCAAAGATATTTATTGTGGCGCGGCATTGGCGGCTGTCGAGATGATTCGCGGCGGAACGACTGCTTTTGCCGATATGTACGGTCCTTGCATGGAAGAAGTCGCCAAAATCGTCGACGAATCGGGCTTGCGCGGCAGTTTAAGTCAAGGTTTGATAAGTTTTGCCGACGGCGACAAGAAATTAGCCTCGAACGTCGAACTTTACAAGAATTTTCACGGCGCGGCGGACGGCAGGATACAAATTATGCTCGGACCGCACGCGATTTACACTTGTCCGCCCGATTATCTTAAAAAAGTCGTCGTTGAGGCTGAAAAACTCGGCGCGGAAGTTCATATGCACATGAACGAGACCAAAACCGAAATTGACGACTGTTTGAAGAATTACGGCAAGCGTCCGTTTGAAGTCGTCGCAGAAACTGGACTTTTAGATTGTGGAATGCTCGCGGCGCATTGCGTTTACCTTAGCGACGAGGAAATTGAGATTATAAGCAAAAAAAATGTCCGCGTGGCGCATAATCCAGGCTCCAATATGAAACTTGCTAGCGGAATTGCTCCCGTGACGAAACTTTTAGCTAAAAATGTAACGGTTGCACTTGGCACCGACGGCGCGTCCAGTAATAATAACCTTGACATGTTGGAAGAAATGCGGCTTGCGGCACTGCTTGCTAAAGTCGATACGTTAAATCCTTTAGCTGTCCCCGCCGCGCAGGCAATTCAAATGGCAACAGAGAACGGCGCAAAAGCTTTGAACTTAGCTAACGTCGGACGGCTTGAGGAAGGTTATAAGGCTGATATAGTTTTATGGGATATGAGTAGCGTTGAGTGGCAACCGAATTATAATCCTGCGTCGCTTTTGGTTTATTCGGCGAATTCTGCTGCGGCTGATACGGTTATCGTTGACGGAAAAATTTTAATGCAAGGTCGCGAGCTTAAAACTTTGGACGAGGAAAAAATTATCGCGGAGTTTACTGCTTGCGCCGAACGCTTGACAAAAAATTAAACTTGTAATTTAAAAATTAGTCGTTTATAATGCGCTCGAAAGGAGATGTTTCACATGGTAGGCTATACGCTTCGCCAAGAGCGCGAGCGACAAAATTTATCTATAAGCGACATTGAACAGGGCACAAGTATACGCGCTCTTTACATAGAGGCTATCGAAAACGGCGAGTACGACAAATTGCCGGGCACGGTTTACACAAAGGGTTTCATCAAAAACTATGCAAATTTTTTGGGCATGGACGCTGACGCCGCCGCTAAAGAATTTGCCAATGACATTGCAGAACTTTCAGCGGAGGCAGAAGCTGAAGCGGTTAAGATTGCGGCGGAAAATTCTCCCGAACCCGAAAAAAAAGTTGAGTCTAAGCCCGTTAAGCCTGAAAAACAATCTATCGGCTACTCTATTCAAGACGATAATCGCAGCTCGTCGAATAAATTAATCGTTGCGGCGGTGATTTTAATCGCGGCGATTGCGGGCGGCTTATGGTCTTGGCTTTCAAGTTCGGAAGGCGACGTTGCAACGGTTAATCCGCCTGTTAAGCAAGAACAAACTGTTCAACCCGAACCACAACCCGCCGAACCGACGCCGATAGCCAATGCAAATCCTGTTCCGCCGCCAAAAACCGACGGTGTAGCAGTTCAAGCGCGATTCAATGACAGATGTTGGATACTCGTGACTGTTGACGGTGCAGTTGTTCAAGAGGGCGTTATCGACGGCGGACAAACTCTTTCGTGGGAAGGCAAAGACAATATAACTTTCCGTTTGGGAAATGCCGGAGCGGTTGAATTTTTCCAAGACGGCAAAAGTCTCGGAGTTTTGGGCGGTATCGGTGATATTGCCGACAAAACTTTTACACGTCAATAAATTGCAACAAAAAATTCTCTGCGATTGTGCAGGGTATTTCAAAATGTAGACAAAAAGCATCTTCTAACTATAATGAGTTGGGTGGTGCTTTTTATGTATAAAAAAATTGCCAATTACAAAGCTAAACGATTAAAAACGTGGCGTACCGTTGCGTCATTAGTTACTCGCTTACAGAATCTTTTATTTACCGTTGTGATAAGTATCACTTTAGCAAAAATTTTTTTCTGATAAAATTTCTTCGTGATAGAATTTTTCGCGAGGAGGTTTATCAGATGAATTCGGACAAAATTGTTTCCTGTGACGTTATTCGCTACGACGCGGTGAAAAATATTTTCGTCGACGATAAAAAACTTACCTCCGTCGAAAAACTTTTTGAACTACGTTTAAACGGTAAACACTTCCGGAATATTTTTTGCACTCCCGAAAATATCGAAGATTTAACAGTTGGTATCCTCGCTCAAGCTGAAAAAATTTTTTTGATTGACGACGTGATTAATATCACAATAAACGATTCAAAAATCGAAGTCGAAACTAAACTTAAGCTCGCGCCCGCGCAGAAAAATTTTTCTAACGTTAAATTCGTCGCTAGGGATATTTTGAATTGCGCAGATAAACTTTTGGGCGAAATGTCGACGACGCACGATAAAACTAATGGCACGCACAGCGGCATTTTATTTGACGGCAAAAATATTTTGATTTTCCGCGAAGACATTGGGCGGCATAATGTCTTTGATAAAATTTACGGCGCGGCTCTTCGCCAAAACATTTTTCTTGGAGATAAAGCTTTAATTTTCAGCGGGCGTTGCTCCTCCGAAATGATTATTAAAGTTGCTCGTATGAATATTCCCGTTGTCGTTGCAAAATCCGTGCCGACGACTTATTCGATAAATATTGCCAAAAAATTCGGCGTCACGCTCGCGGGGCGATTGACTGCCGATTCTTTTTGTATTTACAGCAATCCTGAACGTATTGTATTAAGTTAGGAGGGATGATTTATGGATTTGAGCAGGCGAACATTTTTAAAGGCGACAGGCTTAGGAAGTCTGGGTATCGCGCTGTCAAGTCTCGGTTTGGACTTACCAAAAGTTCACGCGGCGGCTAAAACGTTCAAGCTGACGGGCGCGAGGGAATTTACTTCTGTCTGTCACTTTTGCGCTTGCGGCTGTGGACAAATTGGTTACGTCAAGGACGGCAAATTGATTCAGTTGGAGGGCGCGGACGATTGCCCCGTAAATTTCGGCGGGCTTTGTCCTAAAGGTTTAGGCTACGCGCAAATTCCAAACGACGCTACTCACCGCACAACTAAACCGATGTATCGTGCACCGGGCGCGACGGAGTGGCAAGAAATTTCTTGGGACGAGGCGATTGAGCGGGCGGCTCGTGCTCTCAAGAAAGCTCGCGACGAAAACTGGATTGACACCGAAACGATTAACGGCGAATCCGTCAAAGTTAATCGCACGGACGCAATCGGGCTTATCGGCGGCTCGCAAGTCAACAACGAGGAATGTTATCAGCTTACGAAAATTTTCCGCTCGCTCGGCGCAATGTCTCTCGATAATCAAACTCGCGTCTGCCACGCTAACACTCCGCCCGCGATGAGTGCTGCCTTTGGACGCGGCGCAATGACTAATCCTTGGTACGATTTAAAAAATACTAAGCTCGCTTGGGTTGAAGGCTCCAATATTGCCGAGTGTCACCCAATGGGCTTGAAAAATCTCATGAAGGCTAAAAAGAACGGCTTAAAGATTGTGCATGTCGACGTTCGTTTTACGCGCACTTCTAAGATTGCCGATTATTTTATCCAAATTCGACCTGGCACTGATATTGCATTTCTTGGCGCGATTATCAATTACGTTATCCAAAATAAAAAATATGATGAGCAATATATCCGCTTGCACACCAACGCTTACATGTTGATTGACCCGAACTTTGGTTTCGACGACGGAATTTTTAGCGGCTATAACGAAAATACTCGCAAATACGATATGACGACGTGGAAATATCAAGTTGACGCAAACGGCAAGCCAATGCGTTCTGCAGATTTATTCGCACCGAATACCGTAATGAGCATTCTTAAAAAACATTACGAACGTTATACTCCTGAAGTAGTTTCGGCGATAACGGGCGCAAGCGTCGCTGATATTAAAATGGCGGCGGAAATTTATTCGAGTATCAAGCCCGCTGTGTTTATGTACGCGCTCGGCATGACGCAGCACACCGTTGGCGTTGAAAATATTCGGTGCTTTACGGTTCTGCAACTTCTGCGCGGCAATATCGGCGTACCTGGCGGCGGAATTGACGCTATGCGCGGACAACCGAACGTTCAAGCCTCGACCGACTATGGAATTATGTTTCAATATTTTCCGGGATATTTGCCCTGGCCGACCGAAAAAACTAATACGCTCGCGAAGTGGACGCACAACTCTGGTACCTTCCGTGCAAAATTTTTAATTAATCTGCTTAAGGCGTGGTTCGGCGATGCCGCGACTAAGGAAAACGATTACTGCTTTGGACTTTTACCGATTAGAAACACGACGCAAAACGATTCGATTTACGTTCAGTTTGAAAAAGCTATCGAAGGCAAGATGAAATGCATTTACTTCGCGGGACAAAATCCGATGGTCTCTAATCCGAATATTGGCAACGTTCACAGGGGAATGCGCAAGCTTGACAGCGTTATTGTTGAGGATTTGTATCTTAATGAGACGGCGAGTTTCTGGGAACGTCCTGACAGTCCCGAAGGCGACCCGATTGACCCAAAAGATATTCAGACGGAAGTTATTTTCTTGCCCGCGTGTTCGTATTTGGAACGCGAAGGCACGATGACAAATTCAATGCGTATGATTCAATGGCGCATGAAAGGTCCCGACCCGCTCGGCGATTCAAAGCCCGATTATTTGATTCTTGATATGCTGTGGAAAAAAATTCGTGAACTCTACGCTGACTCAACCGACCCAAAAGATCAGATTATTAAGCTGTTGACGTGGAATTATCCGCAAGAACACATGGTTGAACACATCATGCGCGAGGTTAATGGTTATGATTTATCAACGGGAAAACTTTTGAACGGTATCGGCGAGATTAAAGACGACGGCACGACGAATTCTGGCATGTGGATTTATGCGGGCGTTACTCGTGAAGGCGGCGTTCACATGGCTAAGCGGCGCGGACAAGAGGACGAAGGCAACATGGGCATTTATCCGAATTATGGCTGGGTGTGGCCCGATAATATTCATTTGCTTTACAACCGCGCCTCGTGCGACGAACACGGCAATCCGATTAACCCCGACAAAAAAATTATTTGGTGGGACGCCGCCGCTAAAATGTGGAAAGGCTACGACCGTCCCGACGTTGGAAGCTTGACAGCTGGACCTGATACGCCCGCCGGTCAAAAGCCGTTCCGCATGGTTGGCGAGGGTGTCGGCAGAATTTTCGCGGCAAGTTATAAAGACGTTGAGAACGGCGAGACTCGTGACAGCTCCTCTACGCCCGTTGACGGACCAATCCCAGAATTTTATGAGCCGGTTGAAAGTCCGACGAATAACGCTTTGCACATGAATCCGAACGCGCAATTTAGTCCGTGCGTAATTTATCCTCGTATGCCTGACTTGCAAAAAATCGGCACTAAAGACGAATTCCCCTACGTTTTGTGTAGCTCCAGTATTTGCGAACATTGGTGTTCGGGAACAATTACGAGGCACATTACTTGGCTCAACGAACTTGTCAAGGAGCCGTTTATCGAAATGCCCAAAAAACTTGCGGAAAAACTCGGCATTAAGAACGGCGACGAAGTTATTGTCCGTTCAGTTCGTGCGCAGATTAAGGAAAAAGCTATGGTCACCGACCGAATCAAGCCGCTTTGGATTAACGGCAATGAAGTTTTCGTGACGTGGCAACCGTATAACTGGGGCTTCAAAGGACTTTCGACGGGACCAAGCGGAAATTACATAACGATTGACGCCCTCGACCCCAACGCGCAGTCGCAGGAGTTCAAAGCTTGCTTAATTGATATTAAAAAGGCTTAAGTCATGGGCAAGATAAAAACTCTGGAAAAATATCTAGCGGAAAATGATTTCTTACGAGAGACGGCAGAATTTCATTTCAAGCTGGAAAAAGATTTGGCAGAAGTTCAGCCGCTTGACTTGCCGCCGCGTGAAAAAGTTTTGGAACTGGTTAGGGCAGAAAAAATTCCGTTACTTCAGCAAGAAAAATTTCAATCGCAAGTCCTAGACACTACAGAAAAATTTTTGCCCCGCGAACTTGCCGAAAAATTTTTACGCCAAGAAAAATCCGACGAAATTTTATCGCGGAAAATTTTTTGGGCGGCTGTCGATAAACTTGTTCCGAACGAATTAAAATTTTGGGAACGCGACGATTGGCAAGAAAATTATTGTCCGATATGCGGGCGACGCCCCGTTATGGCTCAACTTAAAAAATTTAACGAGGGGCGGGCACGGTATCTTTTATGCGGCGGTTGCCAAACGTTATGGCATTGGCGGCGCGTGGGCTGTCCGTATTGCGGCAATGAAAATTTGGAACGGATTCACATTCTCGAATTGGACAAAAAAATTCGTTTGGACGTGTGCGACGAGTGCCAAGTTTATTTGAAAACTTATTGCGACGAGGACGAAGAAAATATTTACCTGCTTGATTGGACGACACTGCATTTAGATTTGCTTGCGGAAGAAAAAAATTTGCACAAGTGCGGAGCCGTCGAACTTGAATAATTTTGGAGGTGATATAAATGGCTAGGGAAATGGCAATGCTTCACGACGTTGCGCGGTGTTCAGCTTGTCGGGCGTGCATGGTCGCTTGTAAACAGTGGCACGACTTGCCCGCTGATATGTCTACGCCGTTTAAAGGGCAATATCAATCACACGCTGACTTGACGCCGACAACGTGGAACTTAATTAAAATGAATGAACGCACCGACATGGGCGGCAAATTTCACTGGGACTTTATAAAATTTCAATGTATGCACTGCGAAAAGCCCGCGTGTATGCTCGGCTGTCCCGAAAACGCGATTTCTAAAAAGGAAAGCGGCGCAGTTGTTATCGACGAGGATAAATGCGTTGGTTGCGGCTACTGCAGAACGAATTGCCCGTTCAATGTTCCGCGAATCGACCCCGAACGAAATAAATCTACCAAATGCGATTTGTGTTTTGACAGAATCGAACACGGTATGATTCCTTCCTGCGCGAAAACTTGCACGGCAGAGGCGATAAGTTTCGGTACAAAAGCCGCAATGATTAAACTTGCCGAAGAACGGCTTAAAGAAGTTCGCATGAATCACCCGAACGCGCAACTTTACGGCGTGCACCCCAACGGCGTCGGCGGTACGCATATGATGTACGTTTTGCCGGAACCGCCCGAAGTTTACGGCTTGCCTAAAGATCCTAAAACTCCCGAATCAATCGACTTGTGGAAAGATTACATTCGCCCGATTGGAAAAATTGCGGGCGTCGGAGCGGCGGCAGGTCTCGCCGGCTTAATGGTCTTGAATAAATTAATCGGCAAGAGAGGAGCGTGACGGAAATGTTAATCGACAATCGCTACGTGCCGCGCCATAAAAAAATGTTTATGCTGTGTCATTGGCTCAACGCAATTTCATTTTTAATGCTGTTCCTCACGGCTCTGCCGCTTTACGCTGATACTTTTCTGTTCATTTACAACATTTTCGGCGCGAAGACATTGCAATATCTTCACAGATTTTTTGCGGTAATTTTTATTGTGACACCGATTATAGGACTGCTTTCCGCCCGCGAAGGTTACGGCACACTTTTTAAGCAGGCATTCAGTTTTAATTCGGACGATTTAATTTTCCTGCTCAAATTCCCGTTGACGCTTTTCGGTATGCATCCGAGTATGCCTAAGCAAAGTTTCTACAACGGCGGCGAAAAAATTAATATTCTTCTGCAAGCGTTCCTGTGGCTGGTACTCGTTGTTAGTGGTTTAATTATGTGGGTTGGCAACGGCGTCATTGATAATTCGATTCGCGCCTGGATGATTCCGATTCACTCGATAGCGGCTGGCTTAGGATTTGCGGCGGCTCTGGCGCATATTTATCTTGCCATCGTACAAAATCCTCAATCGTTGCGCGGCATGACTGACGGCTCCATTCACGCTGATTACGCGGTTCATCATCACGGAGCTTGGGTCGACGAACTCATTAAAAAAGGCGTCGTCACTAAGAAAGAAATTGACGCCGCTCGTAAAGCCGCATAAAACTTTAACGCCATATAAAAAACTTTTTTGACTGCGCTGAAAAATTTGCGCGGTCTTTTTTTCTGTAGACAGCTTCTACAAAGAATTGTATAATAATTAAAACAACAAATAATAAAAAAACTTTCGACGGCGAGTCGGAGGTTTTTCGTTGACGGAGCTAAAATTTTTTGCTAAAGTATATTTGGAGGCGATAAAAATATGCGTAAAAAAATTGTGGCGGCCTTGACGGCGGGATTGATTGCGCTAGGTTCATTCGGAGTGGTTGACGCCATGCCCCGCGAACAAATTGCTAAAATTCAAGTCAAAAAGGCTAAGGATTTCAAGTATTGGACGAAAAATTCCGTCGCGAATCAAAAATTAGTCAAATTTGTAACCGATGTGACCGATAAGAAGTCTAAAAATTTTATTCCGGTCGAGGATAGGCTTGCGGTATTCGATATGGACGGAACTTTTATCGGGGAAACCATGCCGTGCTACTTTGAATGGATGCTTTACTTGGAACGCGCCCTTAACGACCCGAATTTTACGCCGTCGGCAGAAGATTTGAAGTATGCAAAGATGGTAGACTCCGAAATTCGCGCTGGACACTTCATGACTGGCAAATTTCCAAAAGGAATTGACATTGGCGAGGCAAAATCGCAAGAATCAGTCTTCTCGGGCATGACGCCTAAAGATTATGAGGCTTACGTGCGCAAATTTATGCAAAAACCGGTTGAAGGTCTGACGAATTTAAAATGGGGCGAGGCATTTTACTTGCCAATGGTCGAGGTAATCAAATATTTGCAGGCGAATCAATTCACGGTGTACATTGTGACAGGTTCAGACCGTCCGGCAATGCGCGTAATGGGTTCTGAAGTGCTGAAAATCCCTTACAATCAGGTAATCGGCACGAATCCTGCGATTTTTGCGGCTAATCAAGGCGAAATTTCCGCTGATGACTATGCATATCGCCACGATGATTATTTAATTCGCGGCGGACTCACTCAAAAGAATTTAAAAATGAATAAAGTCGTCGCGATTGAGCACGAAATTGGCAAGCAACCGGTTTTGGCGTTCGGCAACAGCGGCGGCGATACTTCCATGCTGAATTACACGATAACTGGCAATAAATATAAGAGTTTGGCGTTTTTTGTCATCTGCGACGACACCGAACGCGAATTTGGCAACATTGACAAGGCAAATAAATGCGTTGCACTTGCCGAAAAGAACGGTTGGATAAAAATTTCCATGCGCGACGACTTTAAAACGATTTATGGCGACAAAGTTAAGCGTTTGCAATAAATTTTGTTCATTAAGGAATTCCAAATTCCTGAACCGGTTTTTGTCGAAGAGACTCCACCGCCCGAAATCAAACCTGGTGAAGGTCGCGCCGCTAAAGATAAAATTAACGACGCTTACTACGATATTTACGAAAAAGAAGGTCTCGAATCAACTTTGCGCGTCAATGTGTCGAGTAAATCCGTTGGTTTGACTTAATATCCATTTTACGAAGTAAAAAGCTATGATTGCCGGTGACCCTCTCGAAAAAGTTGAGCAGGAAGCCGAAACGCTGATTCAAATGGTTTATGAAATGTCGACGCGCTCCAAAATACTCACGGTGTCGGCGGAGGTTGGGCGTCGTTTTTGCCCGCGTTCTTGATTCTAATTCGCGAGGGCTTGGAGACAATTTTAGTTCTCGTCGCGATAATCGTCTATATAAAAAAGAGCGGCAACGAAAAACATTTGGACACAGTTTATAACGCAATGATAGCCGAAATAATTGCAAGCTTCGCGACGGCGTATCTGTTCACGTCAATGATTGAGTCGACGACGGCAGGCGCAGGTCGCGAAATTTTAGAGGGCGCAACGGCACTTTTCGCGGTCGTGGTATTGATTGGAACAAGCGCGTTGCTCGGCGGTAAGGCGGACGCAAAAGTTTGGAAACAATATATTCAAGGCATGGTTGATAAATCAATGACAAGCGGCAAGGCAAAAGCTTTGGCATTGGCGGCATTTTTAGCGGTCTATCGCGCGGGCGCAGAAGTAATTCTATTCTATCAAGCCCTGTTCAATAACTCGTCGAGTGTTGTAGAAATGATTTGGGCGGGATTTGTCGCTGGCTGTGTCGTAGTTGCAATTTTATTCTTCGCATTGCAAAAAGGCGTCTTGAAAATCCCGCTGAAGCCGTTTTTCCTATTTACAAGTGTGTTGATGTATTTGCTTGCGATAACGTTTGCTGGCGGCGGCGTTCGTGAACTGCAAGAAGGCGGCGTATTAGGACAAACCCCACTTTAAGGAGTGCCGACAATCGACGTATTGGGAATTTATCCGACGGTCGAGACATTCGTTTTGCAAGTCGCGCTGTTAATTTTGGGCGTTGGTGCATTTATTTGGCGTAAACGTCAAGCGGCGGAAGTTGATTAAGCTATTCACAGAAAAATTCCGTTGATATAGAAAAAAATTTTATTTGAGGAGTTGTAATTTATGTTTATGCCTAAAAAGGTTAAAAGTTTGATGGCAACATGCGCGGCGGAGATCCTCAAGGTCCGATTACCGGAACTTTTATGCCGATGAGCACGGACGACGGTCCACATTACAGCGCAAACGTTAAAATGCATAGCGCAGGAACTTACGATTGCGAATTCCTTTTCTACACACCTGAAGGTTACGCTCTGCACACCGACGAAGACACAGGCGTAAAAGGTCGTTTCTGGAAACAATCCGTTGTTATGAAATGGACTTTCAACTACACGCTACGCAAATGATAAGCCGCTTTAAAATTTAATAAAAAAATTAGTGTCAAATGACACCAAAAAAATTTGTCCGACAAAATTATTATGTAAAAATCTTTCCCTGTCGATATTCGGCGTGGAATATTTTTCAGAGGTGAAACTTTGTTCCAAACTTTTCTGCAACAATTTATCCCCTCAATGGAGGAAAGCTTGATGTTAGGCGTTCCGCTCGGCATTTTATTTGTATTGATTCGCCGATTGCCACACGATGATTATAAAAAATCTTTTCGATTCGCGTTGAAGTGGGGATTTTAGCTGTCAATATTTTTAGTAGTCGTAAGAGTCGAGACGCTCAACGCTGTCAGCCGTGAACTTTTGGAAGGATTCGCGACTTTTATAACGTTGATTACCGAAGCGGTGATACTGTCCAAATTTCTCCGCACAGATGAAAATTTCAATCGCCGCCGTTTTGACGCTGTTTTTTATCACGGCTTTAAATTGTGGCTTATTCCGACTGGTTCGGTTACCGCGGCACTGGGAGATTATTTCACGGTTGAATTTTTGACAAAAATTTTAGTATTTGTGGGCGGCGCGAGTTTTGCTTTCGTAAGTTCGTTTATGATTTACAAGACGGCGGACGCTCTCAACCAATCTAGATTAAAATTCGTATTCGTAGTAATTTTCGTTGCGTGCATAATTCGCCAAATAATTTTTTTGATTCGACGGTCGCACTTGGCGTTTCATTGGCGGCGGCAATGCTAAATGTCATGTTCGACGTCGGCGACAAGGTTAATCAGAAGCTAAAAGCTTACGGCACGAATATCACAATCACGCCGAAAAATTCTGCGTTGCTCAAAGATGTTTACGGGCTGGAGGCTCACGAATATTTAAACGAAAACGACTTGGGCAAGATAAAAACTATTTTCTGGACAAATAATATCGTAGCGTTTGCTCCGTAACTCGACGGGACTTTAACACTTTCAAGCGGCGAAAAAATTTCTGCGTCGGGCACTTGGTTTAATCACGAAATGACTTTGCCGACGGGCGAAACTTTTTCAACAGGTATCGCCGAAATGAAGTTGTGGTGAAAAGTTAACGGCGCATATCCCGCAAATGACTCGCAAGCTTTAATCGGGCAAAAACTCACGGCGGAAAAAAATCTTCATGTCGGCGACGTTCTAAAGTTCAATGGCGGCGAATTTTCTATCAGCGGCATTCTATCGAGCGGCGGCGATGAAGATAATCAACTGCTCGTTAATCTTGCCGCCATACAAAATGACGCCCGAAAACGATTTGGCACGCAAAGCGGTTGCCAATCCCGATTTATTTAGTCAGCAAGAAAAAGAAATTTGGTATTGCACGGCGTACGTTAGCGCGATTGCTTACCAGATTGAGGAAGTCATTGCCAATTCATCAGCGCGACCGGTTAGACAAATCGCCGAATCCGAAGGAAAAATTTTAGAGAAAACTCAACTGCTGATATTGCTGATAACGGCGTTAAGTTTGCTGTCAACGGCTCTTGGCGTTTCAAATTTAGTCAGCGCGAACATCATGGAACGCAGTAGCGAGTTGGGGCTTTTAAAGGCAATCGGCGCGACAAATCTGGGTGTGATTCTTTTGATTATCTGGACAAGAAATCATCGGCGCGAATCCATTTTTATACGAGCGACTTGAAATTAACAAGCAGTATATATTGATGGGCGGCACGGATTTTGTCGAAGTGCAAAAAGTCAGCCCATATTGGCAAATTGAGGGAAATTATCCTGGCGAGCGCGAAGTTTTAATCGGCGCACAGCTTGCCAAAATTTTTTCACCTTACGAACCGAGCGAAATTATCGAGCAGAAAGTCACAATCAGCGCGGGTGAAAATACCGCCATGAAAAAATACGTCGTCAGCAGCATTGTTTCGACTGGCGGCAAAGAAGAGGAATTCGCCTTTATAAATCTGAATGAACTGCAACAAATCGTTTCAAAGCCCGCGCAGGTTTCAATCGCGCAATTCAGCGTCGTTGCCGAAGGTGACAGCCTCCACGAAATCGAAAAAAAATTCCTGCGGGTGTGACCGGAATTCAGCCACAACTCGTCCAACAAATTACAAATTCTGAATTCAACGTGCTAAGCAAATTACAAGTACTCGTTTTGCTCGTAAAGGCGATTGTCCTTGTTTTAACTTTAATCTGCGTAACAACTACGATGATGGCGGTTGTGACTGAACGGAGTAAGGAAATCGGCTTGAAAAAAGCATTGGACGTGGCGAATGAAAGTATTATCCGCGAGTTTCTCAGCGAAAGTTGTTTGCTCGGAGCGTTCGGCGGACTTTTCAGTAGCGGTTTAGGATATTTATTTGCGCAGTCAGTCAGCTTGCAAGTTTTTGGGCGCGACACTTATTTTTCCGTGTCGATTGCGATTCTGTCAATCGTACTGTCGATAATCGTTACGGGCGTGGCTAGTTTAATTCCCGTGCGCATTGCCACAGCTTTTGACCCCGCGATAGTCTTGAGAGGTGAATAAATTTTGGCTCTGCTTGAATTAAAGGATGTTTTTATGGTTAATAACGGAAAAGTTCGTGCGCTTGACGGGATAAATTTTTCGATCGAGAAAAGTAAATGGATTGCAATAGTTAGCTCCGCTGGCAATGAATCCAAGTTCAGAAAAAAAATTTGCCGTCGTGAAAGTTGACGGCGTAATTGTTCGCAAGTTTGATTTGACGACGGAAAAACTTTTACAGTTGAGACGAGCGGCGGAAAAAATATTGTCGCAGTAAAAAACGGAGCAATTAGCGTTGTTGAGGCAGATTGCCCTGATAAAATTTGCATGCGGCGCGGCGCAATTAAAAAGTAAGTGCAGCGGGCGGTTTTATTTATAAAATGGTTATTAATCGGATTGAAAATATGCCGCCCGTAAAATATCTTAGTAGCGTTGCATAACTTTTTCCAACGAAGTAACACCTGCCACCGCGCCGACTTCCTCGACTGAACAGCTCGCAACCGCGCAGGCAAATTTTCCGCACTCCTCAAGTTGCCAACCTTCCGACAAAGCATATAAAAATCCCGCCGCAAAACAATCGCCCGCGCCCGTCGTGTCTACAACTTTTTCAACGTGATAAGCGGGAATTTCAATCTGCGTTTCCTTCGTAGCGATAATGCAACCTTTACCGCCACGCTTAACAACCGCGCATTTCAAGCCGTAATTTATCAACGTCGCGATATTTTTATAAATGTCAGCCTCGCCCGCCAAAGTTGCAAGCTCGTCTTCATTAGGGAAAAAATAATCTGCATTGGACAACATGCCCACCATATCTCGCAAAGTTTCGCCGTAATGCGGGAATTTCATATCGAACGCCAAAATTTTCCCAGCGGCTTTTATTTTTCTAAATATGCGCTCGGTCGCGGCAATGTCCAAAGTCGTCGATATAAACATGCTCGCAAAGGAAACTATATCCGCCATTTCGTCGACGTAGGGCAGAATATCTTCTTCCGCCAATTTCCTCATGCTGGCGTGCGGATTCGTTAAAAAAAATCGTTCGCCGGACTTTTCAACCAAAACAATAGTTATGCTCGTCGCCAAGCCCGCTTCAATTTTTAAGTGTTCGACGTCCAATCCGTTTTCCGTAGCGTAGCTTAAAATTTTTTTGCCCGCGTCGTCGTCGCCTATTTTAGAAATCCATTGAACTTTTTTGCCCAATCTTGAAAGGACAATCGCCTCGTTAAGCGCGTCGCCGCCAAAAGACATTTCTATAAAATCCATTGGTGTGGAGCCGTTTGAAAAAATTTTCTCGTCGACTGCACCAGCCAATACATCAATGACGCCCGCCCCGATTATCGAAATTTCTTTTTTAGCCAAAATTATTCCCTCCATTCGTTGCATTTGCGATTATAAATTTCCCGCGCAGGAGTGTCAACGCTTGCCTTTAACGAGAAAAAATTATAAACTTGCATAAAATTTTTAGGAGGTGTTTTCATGATAAAAAAATTTTTCGGGATATTGATTGCCGTGCTGATGTTGAACGTGTCAATCTGCGCGGCGGCGGAGTTGGTTATATTCCATACTAACGACATGCATTCGCGCATTCAAGATACCGACGACAGCGGACATAGTCTTGGACTGGCAGAAATGGCGGCGGCAGTTAAAACCGTTAAAGTAAAAAATCCGTCAACGCTTTGGCTAGACGCCGGCGATACTTTTCACGGTATGCCGATGATTACAATCAGTAAAGGCGAAAGTTTAGTTCCACTCCTCAACGAGGCGGGAATCGACGCAATGACTGCTGGCAACCACGATTTTAATTACGGCTCTGCTCAACTTGAAAAGCTCGCCAAAGAACTCAAATTCCCGCTCCTTGACGCTAATGTTGTTCGCAAAAACAATGGTAAGCTCTTATTCAAGCCGTACAAAATTTTTAAGCTAAACGGAATCAAAGTCGGCGTGTTTGGACTGTCGACGCCTGAAACTGCTTTCAAGACTAATCCGAAAAATGTCACTGAAGTTAAATTCCTTAATCCCGTTGAAGTTTCTAAGCAGATGATTAAAACGCTCCGTCCTAAATGCGACGTGTTAATTGCCGTAATGCACATGGGCGTTGATGCAAGCTCCGAATTCACTAGCGAACGCATTGCCCGCGAAACTGACGGCATTGATTTAATCGTTGACGGGCACAGCCACACCGCCCTTCCAGACGGTTTGCGAATTAAAAATACGTTGATTGTCCAGGCGGGTTGCTACGAACATTTTTTGGGACGTGCGACGATTGAAGTTGAGAATCACAAAATAATTTCCAAAAAAGCCGAACTTCTCAACGCCGAAGAAATCAAAGAAATTTGTCCGACGCCCGATAAAAAAATTTTGGCGATGCTCGCTGAAGCAAACAAACACGCTGAAAAACTCTTAAATGAAGTCGTTGCACACAGCGATAAAGAACTTTCAAGCGAACGTTTACTTGTTAGACGCAATGAATCTGAACTCGGTAATCTCGCGGCAGATGCCATGCGTTGGGCGGCGAAAAGCGACATTGCCATTATCAACGGCGGCGGTCTTAGAGCCGATTTACCCAAAGGCGACGTTAGGAAACGCGACACCATAGCAATTTTCCCGTTTGGAAATACTTTGCGCATTGCTGAAATTAAAGGTTCGACAATTCGCGAAATGTTGGAGCATTCGGTTGAATATTATCCCGCGTCGTTCGGCGGCTTTTTGGACGTTAGCAACATGACTTTCAGTTATGATCCGTCGCAACCGGCTAAACACCGCGTCAAAGAAATTTCAATCGGCGGACAACCGCTCGACGAAAACAAAACTTATACAATCGCACTGGTTGACTTTCAAACTTTGGGCGGCGACGGTTACACCATGCTCAAGAATTTAAAAATCGTTGGTGAACTCGGAACCTGCGATGAGGTTCTCGCCGATTATCTTAACAAAGTCGGCATGAGCGGCATTGAAGTCGGCAGAATCACAAAGCTTAAAGAAGTCCCCATTCCCGACGAAAAATAATTAATCAGCAATAAGTAACTTTAAAAAATATCCGGCGCGAAAAAAATTTGTCGTCGGGTATTTTTTTGTACATAAGCTGTGTTATAATAAGTTTCCCGCTTAAGTAAAAGAATTTTTTTTACGATAAATTTCTACCGACTGAAAAATAGGAAGGAGGAAATTTCAGCGGCTCTATCTTTGAAAAGTAAATATCTGCTGACACGGAGGATAATTTAATGCTTTTCTACAAATTTCAGGCAACCTTTGAACTGAAATCGGACAAAATGGTCGTAAATGCTCTGGAGGCGCGGCGTACGTTCAAGTTTCATTTGGGCGATTTGAGTGCGGCACTTTCAGAGGGCATTGACGGCGACAAAGTCAGGGTTTTGATTCACCGCGCAAGGCAAAATGTATTTCAAATGCTGGTTGCTGTCGACGGCTTCCAAGAATTGACGCCCGCGAAGTTGACAAGGCTCTTTGAAAAATTTTTTGCGGAACATGAAGAATTCGGCATTAAAAACGTCAAAATTAAAGACCTCGACGAAATACCCGCGATAAAGTTCAGCAAAATTTTTGACAGGGCAAATCGCTCCGATAATTTCAACTTTGACTACTACCAAATTAATCAAGATCTCGGACTGGACGCACTGGAAAATCGGACTTTCAGATTGGGCGAATTCATTTGTCCCGTTAAGCGTTTGAGCTTTGAATCGGCAAAAAAAGATGCGCAAACTCTCTTAGCCGACGAAACTTTTAAAGAGGAATTCGCGAGGATTTACGCTAAAGAAAATGTTCACCATTTCTACGGTCAGCCCGTTCACTACAAAATTTTGGCGGGCAATATCGGTGCCGCCTTGTCCCTGTCCAATCTACTTGTCGCCACACTTTACACTAATAAACGCCTCGTCAGCCGCCGTCTTAACATTATAACCAACGTTACCGACAACTGCTATGATGAAGTTGACTTTGAAAAAATTCTTGAGAACGCGGCGGGCGGTACGGTTGTAATCGAATTGAGTGGCGAGCGCGTTAACACCGGACAATTTGCCCATGTTTATGAACAGGTCGTTGAATTTATATCCGAATGTATAAAACGTTATCAACTCAACACGCTGTTTATCTTTGTCGAGTTAGTTAATAAACCTGGATTTGCGCCGCAACTTATTTCCCGACTTCAAGACGACTTGCACATAATCGAATTGCACGAGGGCGCGGGCAATCGCGAAACGGCGTTAAGCTACTTAAAAGATTTGATTGAGAATTCGGATTCAGCGATGAATTTCTACACCGATGAGGAACTTTTGGAGGCAATGGGCGATAAGCTCACCTTCAGCGCGTCCGATATTTTCAACATTCGCGAAAAACTTTTCAATAGCTCCTTGAAAAATAAAACTTATCCGGCTTATCGTGAAATTGACCGCTTGAAAATTAATAGCGAGGAAAAAAGCAACGACGCTTATGCCGACTTCCAAGATATGATTGGTTTGACGGAACAAAAAGCTCTTATCGAACAGATTATAGCGGCGCACCGCGTACAAAAAATGCGTATGGATATGAACCTCGATAAGCAAAAGGCAGCGTTGCATATGATTTTCACGGGGACGCCTGGCACGGCTAAAACGACGGTTGCGCGGCTTATATCTCAAATTCTAGCTCGCGACGGCGTTTTAAAGACAGGACGTTTCGTTGAGTGCGGACGCGCCGATTTAGTTGCAAAATACGTTGGCTGGACGGCTAAAGCTGTTCGTGCTAAATTCCGTGAAGCTCGCGGCGGCGTCTTGTTTATCGACGAGGCGTATAGCTTATCGGACGGCGAACACGCGACTTTTGGCGACGAGGCGATTAATACAATCGTGCAGGAAATGGAGAATAACCGCGACGAAGTAATTGTAATTTTCGCGGGCTATCCCGACAAGATGAAAGATTTTCTTGATCGTAACGAGGGTTTGCGCAGTCGAATCGCCTTCCACGTCAATTTCCCCGATTACACTGCCGAAGAACTCACGGATATTTTTAAACTTATGGCTAAACGGCGCGGCTATGAGATTTCCGATGAAGTTGCCGAACATTGTAAGAAAATTTTTAAGCGCGTCGCTAAGAAGAAAAATTTCGGCAACGGTCGCTTTGTACGCAATCTTTTGGAGCAAGCCTGGCTCAAGCAAGCTCAACGCATTATCAAAGAAAACGAGGGCGGCGAAGTTACCAAAGAAGATTTGACAAGTTTCAAAGTTGAGGACTTCGACGTTAACGTAGACAAAAAATATCGCGACGAACGTAAAATGGGATTCTTAAGATAAATTTTTTCGGGCAGTCTCAAAAAATCTTGAGGCTGCAACTTTTAAAAAGTTGACAAACAGCGGACGCGATTTAGCTGATAAAATTTTCAACTTATCGCCGCGTCTTTATGAGATAAAATTTTTCAGGCAGTTTCAAAAAATCTTGAGGCTGTCTTTTTTTATGTTAAAATACTTACGGAGGCGATTGACATGTTGAAAAAAATTTTTTCGGCGGTAATTTGTCTGCTGATAATGTCCGCGCAGGCGTCTGCAATGAACTTGACGCTTTACGAATCTGTCGGCTCAATCAGTTTAGGTTCAAGACAATTTGAACTCAAAATCGAGGGCTACACGCAACTTGACGGCAACTTTTCAAAGGGCGTGGCGATTTTCAACGAAGATTTATATTTCCATTTCGACGCAACTTTACTTAGGGATAAAATGCCGCAAGCCAAAAGTTTTGCCGAAGAGCAAAAAATTTTTGACGCGGCGAGTAGATTTGGCGGAGAAAATTTTGCCAATACCGTGCCGGTTTTCGTGTTCGAGGGCATGACGAAAATTTATCCGCTAAGCGACGCTAATAACAAATTTTATTTGCTGGCAACGGAGACGGGCGGCGGTGGTTCATTTAAAGTTATCGGCGAACATAATGGCAAGTGGGTTCAATACTTTGATACTTTGGACATGCGCAAGCAAATTCCGCGAGAATTTTACATAGATGATTTTTACGCGGAGGGTGACACGATAATTTTTGTCTATAAGCAGTGGCAACAAGAAAATTATTGCAAGCTGTGCTACACATGGGACGCGGCGAATCAATGGTTCGGCGTGGAACTTCAGCGATAAAGTTTTAAGTTTTGGTTGACAGAATTAAAAGTGTGTGATATTATGCGCCCTGTTATGGACGTAGCGTTCATAGCAAAGAGCCGCGGGGTGGAGCAGTCGGTAGCTCGTCGGGCTCATAACCCGAAGGTCGTAGGTTCAAGTCCTTCCCCCGCAACCAACGCTGATGTAGCTCAGTCGGCAGAGCGTATCCTTGGTAAGGATAAGGTCACCAGTTCAATCCTGGTCATCAGCTCCATTGGCGGCGTAGCTCAGTTGGCTAGAGCATTCGGTTCATACCCGGAGTGTCACTGGTTCAAATCCAGTCGCCGCCACCATGTGATATTAACGCCCCTGCCACAGGGGCTTATTCAATTAAAAAATAAGGAGGGCAAATTATGAGGACGAATATTACCTTGTCCTGCACTGAATGTAAAAATCGCAACTACAGGACGAACAAAAACAAAAAAAATACTCCCGACCGCATCGAGATGAAAAAGTATTGCAAATTCTGCAAGAAACACACCCCTCACAAAGAAACTAAATAATTTCGCGGGGGTGTTAGAACATTGTCGGAGCAAAAGGGCGAAAAAAAAGGCGTCATTCAATTCATCAAAGAAGTCCGCGCCGAGTTAAAAAAAGTTTCATGGCCAACAAATAAAGAGCTGGTCTCTTATACGGGCGTTGTCGGTTTGGCGGTTATAATCGTCTGTGCGTTGATTTGGGTTTGTGACACGGCGTTTGCAAAGTTGTTTCGCATTATCCTCGGCTGAAAGGAAAATTTATAATGGAAAAAAAAGTTGCGGAATCGGAGCGCATTTCAGACCGTGCCTGGTATGTCGTTCACACTTTTTCGGGCTATGAAAAGCGCGTTAAAGCTACCCTCGAAAGCAAAGTTGCCGCGCAGGGATTAGGGGACGTTATCTTTGATGTTATCGTGCCAATGCGCGACGAATCCGAATTCAAGGACGGCAGACGGCGCATCGTCAAGAAAAAAGTTTTTCCCGGCTACGTTCTCGTCGATATGATTGTCAACAATAATTCTTGGTTCGTCGTCCGCAATACGCAAGGCGTCACGGGCTTTGTTGGTTCCGAAAAAGATCCTATTCCGTTGAGTGAGGAAGAGGCGCGTAGAATTTTGACTGAACTGGTTGACGGACGCGCCACAGATAATACTCTCGGCTTTAAAGTCAATGACAACGTGCGAATTATCGACGGCATTTTTGAAAATCGGCTCGCTAAGGTCAAATCCATTGACTCGAAAAAACAGCGGCTTAAAGTTTTGGTTGAAGATATGCCGGTTGATTTGGACGTTAGCCAAGTTGAAAAGATTTAATTAGCATTGAAAGGAGGTGCAATTATGGCAAAGAAAGTTACCAAAGTCGTCAAGCTTCAAGTTCCGGCGGGTAAGGCAACCCCTGCGCCGCCTGTAGGTCCTGCGCTCGGTCAAGCGGGCGTCAATATTATGGCGTTCGTTAAAGAGTTCAATGATCGCACGGCTCAACAAGCGGGCTTGATTATCCCCGTCGAAATTTCGGTTTACGAGGATAGGTCGTTCACTTTTATAACTAAAACTCCGCCGGCGGCAGTTTTACTTAAAAAGGCGGCGGGCATTGAAAAGGCGTCGGGCGAACCGAACAAAAATAAAGTTGCTAAACTGCCCCGCGCTAAAGCTCAAGAGATTGCCGAATTAAAGATGAAAGATCTCAATGCGGCGTCAATCGAGGCGGCAACGCGCATGATTGAAGGCACGGCGCGTAGCATGGGGATTGAAATTGTCGCTTAATCAGACAATGCGGGAGATTTAATCGTTTGTACCGCAAGGAGGAAAATTTTAATGGCAAAGCAAAGCAAAAGATTCCGCGAGGCTCAAGCTCTCGTTGAGAACGGAAAATTTTATTCCGCTGACGAAGCAGTTGCCCTCGTGAAGAAAACCGCTACAGCAAAATTTGATGAGACGATTGAATTGCACGTCCGCTTAGGTGTAGACCCGAAATATGCGGATCAACAAGTTCGCGGCGCGATTGTCCTGCCCAACGGCATTGGCAAAACTAAAAGAGTTTTAGCATTTGTCACCGGCGAGAAAGTTGCAGAAGCACAAGCGGCAGGCGCGGATTACGTCGGCTCCGATGATTTAGTCGCTAAGATTCAAGGCGGCTGGTTCGACTTTGACGTTGCAGTTGCTACGCCGGATATGATGCGTATTATCGGTCGTCTTGGTAAACTTTTGGGACCTCGTGGCTTAATGCCTAACCCGAAACTCGGCACCGTCACGCCTGATATTGCAAAGGCTATTGGCGAGCAAAAAGCTGGTAAAGTCGAATACCGCACCGACAAGCAGGGAAATATTCACTGCCCGATTGGTAAAAAATCTTTCGAGGACGACAAGCTTAAGGAAAATTATCAGACGCTTATCGATACCTTAATTCGCGTAAAACCGGCGGCGGCTAAAGGTCAATATATCCGCTCAATCACGTTGGCGGCGGCAATGGGTCCTGGTGTCCCGATTCAAATTTGATAACTCAACTAAATATTCCAGACCATAGAAGGCAAGTTCGGCACGCCGATTAAAGCACTTGCTCAGGTCGAAAGTAACTTTGTTATTAAAGTTTCCTTCGGTCTGTGTGGTCGAAGGATTTTTTCATTACATTGCGGGAGGTGAAAATGTATGGCAGTTACAAGCAAGGTTACGCCCAAGAAAGAGGCAGTCGTCGCCGAAATTAAAGGCTGGCTGACAACTTCAAAGGGCGTCGTTTTGACAAGCTACAGAGGCTTAAACGTCGCGACCGATACGCAACTGCGCCGTGAACTTCGTGCGGCGGGCGTTCAATATAAAGTCGTTAAAAATACTATGCTCCGCATTGCGGCTAAACAGGCGGGCATTGAGGGACTTGATTCGCACCTCGAAGGTACAACGGCAATGGCTTTCTCCACTGAAGACGCGGTTGCTCCGGCAAAAGTTATCTGCGACTTCATGAAGAAAAATAAGCTTGAAGACCCCGGCATTTTGACGATTAAGGTTGGTATGGTCGAGGGCAAAGTTATCGACATGGCTGGCGTTAAGGCTTTGGCGAATTTGCCGAGCCGCGAGGTTCTCGTTGCAAAATTATTGGGCAGCATGAACGCCCCGATTGCAAACTGTGTTGGCGTCCTGTCGGCTGTTATTCGCAATTTCGTCGGCGTCGTCGATGCTATTCGCGAAAAGAAGGAAAAAGAACAAGCCGCTTAATTTATGTAAATTTTTGGAGGGAAAATTAAAATGACTAAAGAAGAAATTATGCAAGCGATTGAAAGCATGACAGTTCTCGAACTTAGCGAACTCGTCAAGGCTATGGAAGAAAAATTCGGCGTTTCTGCGGCGGCTCCCGTAGCAGTTGCGGCGGCAGGTCCCGCAGCAGCGGCGGCTGAACCCGAAGAAGAGAAAACCGAATTCGACGTTATCCTCGCCAATATCGGTCAAGAAAAAATCAAAGTTATCAAAGCTGTCCGCGAAGCAACCGGTCTTGGACTTAAAGAGGCTAAAGCACTTGTCGACGGCGCACCCGCTCCCGTTAAAGAAAAAATTTCCAAAGCTGATGCTGAAGCTCTTAAGGCTAAACTCGAAGAGGTCGGCGCAACTGTCGAAATTAAATAATCAACGTTACGAAACTTTCGGACGCGCTCAAATTTTGGGTGCGTCCTTTTGATTACAAACGCCAAAAATTTTATCTTGACGTATTGACATTTTGATTATTTGAGTTTATCATTAGGCGCGTCAAAAAGAATTCAACCGTTTTAGGAGTGATAGATTATGGCAACTGAAAAATATACGGCGAAAGCCTCTCAAGCAATACAAGCGGCACAACAGCTCGCCGCAATGCAATATCATCAAGAATTTAATTCGTTACATTTAATGCTCGCGCTCGCCAAAGAGCCGGAAGGTTTGCTCGCAACAATTTTCCAAGAATGTCAAACCGATTTGCCAATGCTTAAAGTGCGTCTGGAAGCGGAACTGAAAAAAATTCCGCAAGTCAAAGGTCAAGAAAGACTTTCAATGGGCGTGGATTTGGCTCGTGTAGTCGGCAAGGCAAGAGAATATGCCTCGTCTATGAAAGATGAATTTATCAGCACAGAACATTTGCTCCTTGCGCTGGTTTCCGACGGCAAAAAGGAAATTCAAGACATTGCACGCGAATTTAATCTAAGCAAGGACAAAATTGACGCCGCGATTAAAAAGTATCGTAAACAAAATGTCACAAGCGAAAATCCCGAAGAAACTTATCAAAGCCTCTCAAAGTTCGGCAGAGATTTAACGCAAATGGCTCGTGCAAGTAAGCTTGACCCGGTTATCGGGCGTGATGAGGAAATCAGGCGCACGATTGAAATTTTAAGCCGTCGCACGAAAAATAATCCTGTGTTAATTGGTGAACCTGGTGTCGGCAAAACTGCTATCGTTGAAGGTCTCGCCCGCCGTATCGTCGCCGGTGATGTCCCCGAATCTTTGAAAAATAAAACTCTGTACGCTTTGGATATGGGCAGTCTGATTGCCGGCGCAAAATTTCGCGGCGAATTCGAGGAACGTCTTAAATCTGTGCTCAACGAAATTACTAAGTCTGACGGGCAAATTTTGCTGTTTATCGATGAAGTTCATACCGTCGTTGGCGCGGGCAAGGCGGAAGGCGCAATGGACGCCGGAAATATTTTAAAACCTATGCTGGCTCGCGGCGAATTGCGTTGTATCGGCGCAACTACGCTTAACGAATACCGCAAATATATCGAGAAGGACACCGCGCTTGAGCGTCGTTTCCAACCGGTTATGGTCGGCGAACCCAGCGTTGAGGATACAATTACAATTCTGCGTGGCATTAAAGAACGCTACGAGGTTCATCACGGCGTAAGAATTCGCGATGCGGCATTGGTAAGCGCGGCTACACTTTCCGACAGATATATTTCTGATAGATTTTTGCCGGATAAAGCGATTGACTTAATGGACGAGGCAGCCGCTAAACTTCGCACGGAAATTGAATCGTTGCCCGCGCCGATTGATGAAATTCGCCGCAAGATTATGCAACTTGAGATTGAGGAGCAAGCTTTAAAGAAAGAATCCGACGTTGCGTCTAAAGAAAAATTGAATTCTATCGTCGAGGAAATTTCTAATCTTAAGTCGCAAGAGAAAACCCTTCGCGATAAATGGGAGGCGGAAAAAGAATCAATTTTGCGCGTGCGTTCCATTAAAAAGGAAATCGACGAAGTTAATATCGAAATCGAAGAGGCTCAACGCGCCTATAACCTCCAAAAAGCCTCCGAATTGAAATACGGTAAACTTCCGCAACTTATGAATACGTTAAAGAAATTTGAGGAAGAAATTGCCGCGCAGAATAAAGGCGAACGTCTTTTAAAAGAGGAAGTCGGCGAGGAAGATATTGCACGGGTCGTAAGCCGCTGGACAGGTATCCCGCTCGCTAAAATGTTGACTGGCGAACGCGAAAAACTTTTGCACCTCGAAGATACACTGCATGAACGGGTTGTCGGACAAGATGAGGCGGTTACGGCAGTCAGCGAGGCAATTCTCCGCGCCCGCGCAGGCATTAAAGATCCTAATCGCCCGATTGGTTCGTTTATATTCTTAGGTCCGACGGGCGTAGGTAAAACCGAACTTGCTAAAGCTTTGGCGGAAGCTCTCTTCGACGACGAACGCTCAATTATCCGCGTTGACATGTCCGAATACATGGAGAAACACACCGTCGCCCGTTTAATTGGTGCGCCTCCCGGTTATGTTGGCTACGACGAGGGCGGTCAACTTACTGAAATGGTTCGTCGCCGTCCTTACAGCGTAATTTTGCTTGACGAGATTGAAAAGGCTCACAGAGATATTTTTAACGTCCTTTTGCAGATTTTGGACGACGGACGCCTCACCGACGGCAAAGGTCGCGTCGTGAACTTTAAAAATACCGTTATTATCATGACAAGTAATCTCGGCTCGCAAGAAATTCTTCAACGCGCCAAAATCGGTTTCATCACCAACAAAGCCTTCGCGGAGGCAGAAAGTATTATTAAAAATCTGCTTAAAGATTATTTCCGTCCCGAATTTTTGAACAGAGTCGACGATATAATTGTCTTTAAGTCGCTGGCTAAGGAACAAGTCAAAGCTATTGCCGAAATTCTCTTGAAAACTCTTAACGAGCGTATTGAAAAGCAAATTAATGTTCAACTCACGTGGACGGATTCGGCTATCACCGCGCTTTGTGAAAAAGGTTTTGACGCCAATTATGGAGCGCGTCCGCTTAAGAGATTGCTAACTCACACCGTCGAAACTGAACTTAGCAAAAAAATTATTTCCGGCGCAGTTAAAGACGGCGATACTGTCGAACTTGATTTTGACGGCGATAATTTCGTCTTCAACGCCAAAGTTAATCTCGAAAAATAATCCTCTACGATAAATTTTCCCGATAATAAAAATGCCCCGACGTTTTGTCAGGGCTAATTTTTTTGCTCAAAATTATATTTCGTTATAAAAGCTGTCGCGTTCGACGGGTGTATAATCGCACTCCAAAATAATTTTCTCCAACTTTTGGCGAGTTATGCCCGCTGAACTTTTTGCGCCCGCCGCGTGAATAATTTTTTCTTCGCCGATTGTGCCGTCTAAATCATCTGCGCCGAAATTCAACGCCAGCTGTGCAATCGGCAATGTCAGCATTACCCAAAACGCTTTGAAGTGTTTAAAGTTGTCTAAAACTAATCTTGACAGCGCGAGCATTTTTAAATCTTCCCACGAACCGACGCGCCGCAAATTAAATTTTCTGCCAAGCTCTGTATTTTCGGGGTGGAAGGGAAATAACATCATTGCTTGAAAGCCGCCAGTCTCATCTTGCAAATCGCGCAACTTTATCAAATGGTCTACGCGCTCTTCAATCGTCTCAATATGTCCGTACATCATCGAGGCATTTGTTTTCAAACCGAGCTTATGAGCCGTTCGCATAACTTCAAGCCACTCATCGGCGGAACATTTTTTGGGGCAGATAATTTCACGAACGCGGTCGGATAAAATTTCTGCGCCGCCGCCAGCTAATGAAGTAACACCTGCCGCAATTAATTCGCTTAAGACTTCCGAAAAACTTTTGCCGCTGATTTTGGCGAAGTTTACAATTTCAACGGGCGTAAAGGCATTAATCCCGACGTTAGGCAAAATTTTTTTCACAAGCTTAACGGCGTCTACGTAATAAGAAAAATTTTTATCGGGGTGCAACGAGCTGACGATATGAATTTCTTTAACCTGCGCGGCGTCTTGAAGAATTTTTTCCACGTCGTCAAGTTCAAGGGTAAAAGCGCGATTGTCGCCGCTCCTGCATTGATAAGCACACAACGGACAATTCGCACTGCAAACGTTGGTTAAGTTTATGTGGCGATTGACGGTGTAGAAAATTTTTTTGCCAGTCTTAGCTTCCTTGACGCGCCGCGCAGATTCCGCCAGATATAAAAGGTCATTGTCCTCGTAAAGGGCAAGAATTTCATCGCGCTCAAGTCTATTCATGGTTACCTCCCCGCGCGGCGGGAATACGTCCTGCCTCGCGAATAATTTTTATAATCTCGTCTTCGGCAAGTGCACGCGGTGAAGTAGCTCCTGCGTCGTGCAAAATATTTTCTCGGTGTATCGTCCCGTCAATGTCGTTAGCTCCAAAACTCAACGCAACTTGCGCAACCGGTACTGTCAACATAACCCAATACGCTTTGATATTTTTAAAGTTGTCGAGCATGAGCCGCGAAATCGCCATAGTTTTTAAATCGTCCCACATTGACGTTTGCTTAATATCTTTTTCAAGCGCGGTATTTTTCGGCAGGAAAGGAAAGCAGATAAAAGTTTGGAAGCCGCCGGTTTCGTCTTGAAGTTCGCGCAATCGGATTAAATGTTCGACGCGCTCCGCAAAAGTTTCAATGTGCCCGTAAAGCATAGAGGCATTAGTTTTAATTCCGAGATTATGCGCCGTGCGTGCGACGTTAAGCCATTGGTCGGCAGTCGCTTTTTTCGGACAAAGTTTATTGCGAATGCGGTCGGTTAAAATTTCCGCGCCGCCGCCGGCAATCGCCTCAAGCCCAGCCGCTTTTAACTTAATCAAAACTTCCTCAACACTCAAGCCGGAAATATTTGCAAAGTGTTGAATCTCAACGCCCGTAAAGCCTTTGACATGCAAATTAGGAAATTTTTCGTGCAAAACTTCAACGAATGCCAAATAATTTTCAAAAGTCCACGTGGGATGCAAGCCGCTGACGATATGCAAACCAGATAAATGCGGGTCTTTACTTGCTTCCGTCACCAGTTTAATCGCGTCGTCAATCGTCATGGCGTAAGAGCCTTTATCGTCGGCATTTCGTCCGAAGGCGCAAAATTTACAACGCGCCTTACAAATATTCGTTAAGTTGACGTGGCAGTTGACGTTGTAATAAACGCGGTCGCCGCAAACTTTTTTCCGCACATAATCGGCAAGTGCACCGAGCCAACTTAACTCGTTGCAGGCGAATAAAATTTCTCCGTCCTCGCGGCTTAATCGCTTGCCGTTCAAAACTTTTTGTTCAATCTTCTCAAGCTCTCCTCTTACAAACAAAATTTTTTCCCTCCGTTCGATTAGTCGGAAATATTTTACCGCGCCGCGCAGATTGTTGCAAAAAAATTTTTAAAAAAAGTGCTTGACAAACCCGTTTTTTTTTTTTTAATAGACGCGCAAAATTTCTTGAAGAGGCAACTCAATGGAAAAGTATTACCCTTATCCGTGTGAATGTTGCGGCGATTGTTGCCGACACGTAGATTTGATTAACGAGATGAAAACTTTCAACCGCGGCGATGGCGTTTGCAAACATTTGACGGCGAATAATCTTTGCGAAATTTATTCCGAACGTCCGTTGCTTTGTAATGGCGAATACGTTTACAAAAAATTTTTCGCTGATATGACGGTTGCAGATTTTCATCAACAAACACATGAACTTTGCAAAGAAATAAGGAGGCGGGAGCTTGAAAGATTTTGTAAAAAAGTATCGGACGCTTGACGAACGAAATTTGCAGGTGACTAAGAAAAATTTAATCGCTTTGCAAGAGGCTGGAGCTTATCCGAAAAGATTTGAATACCCGATAACGTTGCAATTTGAGCTGACAGGGCAATGCAACTTGAAATGCAAGCACTGCTACAATCGTTCAGGCGATTCAGACAGAGAAACTTTGATGACGCCGGAAAAGTGGTGTGAACTTTCGCGGCAAATCGTTTCCGACGGTGGAATTTTTCAATGTATAATTTCTGGTGGCGAACCGTTGCTTTTGGGCGACAAACTTTTCGACATCATGGATATTCTTCACGACGACGGCACAAGCTTTGTTGTCATATCGAACGGACTTTTGCTCACGAAGAAATTTGCGCGGAGATTCAATAAGTACCGTTATTTCTGGTTTCAAATTTCGATTGACGGATCAACATCTGAAATTCACGATGAATTTCGCGGCGTCAAAGGCAGTTTTGAACATGCGGTCAACGGCGCATTAGAAATTAGCGATTTAGGTATTCCGCTGGTCATTGCGCACACCGTCACGCCGAAAAATTCAAATCGCGTTGAGGAAATGATTAATCTTTCCTACAATCTCGGCGCGAATTCGATAATTTTAGGCGAAGTCATGCCAAGTGGTCGCGCTTATGAACATGAAGAAATTATTTTGAGCGATGAACAGAAAAATTATCTTTATGGGCAGATTGAGGAGCTTGGCAAGAAGTACAACGGCAAAATATTAATTCAGCGTTCTGCGGAGCTTAAAATTCAAATGAAACGCTACATGAACGAAGTCAACGCAGGCGGAATTATCAGACCCAACGGCGATTTTCGGCTTGATTGCATGGCTCCGTTTACGATTGGCAATGTTCTTAAACAATCCGTCAAAGAAATTTGGTTGGATAAAGGAATTGACGCTTGGCAATCCGATGACGTTAAAAATTACGTTGCGTCAATCGACGAGGACGCCCAAACTGCCGCGATTATGAATCACGTTGACATTGACGTTGCACTTTGAGGAGGGATTGACATGAAGGAAAATTATTCGCGCCCCAAAATTACAAATGCCGGAGCTTTGAGCGACCCCGAAGGACTTTTACCCGTCGTAGAAGCTCTGACTAAAGGATATGGAGCGGGTAGAGCTGTCAGAAAAGTTTTCAGCGGAGATTTTTCACCGTCGAGCGAAGCTGGGCTTGTCAAACGCAAAGAATTCAAAGACTGAGGAGACGTTATGATTTTTTCGTGGCTTGAAAATAAAATTCCGTGCATTTCGTTTGTCAAGAAGCGCATGAACGACGGCGTATTGATAATCTGCGCGGAGAACTTGACGATTTACTATTTGAACTCGACGGCGGCTTACTTTATCGAACTAGCGAATGGCACGGTTACGGTCGGCGACATCAAACAGAAATTCCTCGACCGCTACGCCGTAGAAGAGCGCGAACTTGAAAAAGATTTCGTTGAGATGATTCGTGACCTTCAGTGGAAGAAAATTTTAACATTGGAGTGATTGTTACGGAGACTTATAAAAAACCTATGATTGCCGAAAAAATTAACGATAGAAATGCTTTACCCGTTGAAGTCGCTTTAGGAGTCGGTTTTCTTACGGGTTTAGCGGGCGATTTTACCCCACACCCTGAACGTCAGCGCGTCATCACCGAGCGCAAGACAATACACGATTAAAAATTTCAATACGAGGTGACTGTGATATGGAAACTTATAAAAAGCCCGTCGTATCGAGCATTTCTTTGTCAGAATCTACTGTGATGCGAACTTTTGGAGCACCGCCATCAATTTTAGAAAAACTTTTTGGTGTCAATAACTTTCACGCCGAAAAATCCTTGACGCCGCGTAAAAACATCACCAAGTAAAATTCTTTTAATCAAACAAAAAAATCCCCTTCCGATTTGGAGGGGGATAATTTTTTTTTGCTGAAAAAGATATTTCAGATTGCGCCACCTGCAGACGCGACAATATAAGCTACAGCTGCACCGACGAACGGACCTACAACAGGCACCCAAGCATAGCCCCAATCGGAGCCGCCTTTACCGGCAATGGGTAGAATAGCATGAGCAATACGAGGACCTAAATCACGAGCAGGATTCATTGCATAGCCCGTAGGACCGCCGAGCGACAAGCCCAATGCCACAATCAAAATACCGACCAAGTAAGGACCAAGTCCCGGAGGAATTGCGCCGACAGGTTTACCGAAAATCATCCAGATAACGAACATGAGGAAGAAAGTCGCAATAGCTTCGCAGAGGAAGTTTGCCATAGGACTGCGGATTGCGGGACCAGTTGCAAAGACACCGAGTTTAGCCGCAGGGTCGGGCGTTTCTTCCCAGTGCGGGAGATATGCCAGCCAAACGATAGCCGCGCCGAGAATTGCCCCGACAAGTTGCGCGGCGGAAGTTGCTAAGAACTGCGCGGGAGTGTAAATGCCAACCATAGTTTTTGCCAACGTGACAGCGGGATTTAAATCGCCTTGAGGAGCACCGAGCGTCGTTGCAGTGAAAACGCCCAATGTAACTGCAAATCCCCAGCCGAACGCTATACAAATCCAGCCTGCGCCTTGTCCTTTGGATTTCGTCAATGTCATGTTAGCGCAGACGCCAGCACCAAAGACGATAAGCACCATTGTGCCCATAAATTCGCCGAATAGATTATCCATGATAAGTCCTCCTTAGGGAACGGGAGGCGAATCCCCGCTCCCAAAACTTTTAAGATATAAAATTTTAATCGTCGTTAAGCCAATTCATCGCGTGCTTAACAGCTTTGCGCCAGCCCTTATAAAGCGCGTCAGCTTCGTAGCGTTTCATTTCGGGTTCAAAGCGCGTTTCGAGTTGCCAAGCAGATTTGAGTTCTTCCTTATTCTTCCAAACGCCAACAGCTAAACCAGCCAGATAAGCCGCGCCAAGTGCAGTCGTTTCTACAATTTGCGGACGGTCAACGGGGACGCCGAGCAAATCAGCTTGGAATTGCATCATGAGATTATTAGCAGAGGCTCCGCCGTCAACTTTAAGCGCGGAAAGTTTTTCGCCGCTGTCAGCTTCCATAGCCTCTAAAACGTCGCGGGTTTGATAGGCGAGCGAATCAAGCGTTGCGCGGACAATGTGAGCTTTCGTCGTGCCGCGAGTAAGACCAATAATCATGCCGCGAGCGTTCATATCCCAATACGGCGCACCAAGCCCAACGAAAGCGGGAACGAAATAAACGCCGCCCGTATCTTTAACTTTTTTGGCAACCCATTCAGAATCGGGAGCACTGTCAACCATGCGAACGCCGTCGCGGAGCCATTGAATCGCCGAACCTGCAACGAAGATTGAGCCTTCAAGCGCGTACTCAACTTTGCCGTCGAGACCCCAAGCAATCGTCGTGACGAGTCCGTTTTTGGATTTATGAATTTCAGTGCCCGTGTTCATCAGCATAAAGCAACCTGTGCCGTAAGTATTTTTAGCAGTGCCAGGTTCAAAGCAGTTTTGTCCGAAGAGAGCCGATTGTTGGTCGCCAGCCGCGCCAGAGACAGGAATTGCCGCGCCGAGAATAGTCGGAACAGTTTCGCCGTAAACATAGGACGACGGCTTAACTTCAGGGAGAATAGATTTAGGAACGTCGAGATACTTCAAAAGTTGCTCGTCCCATTCAAGCGTATTGATGTTGTAAATCATCGTGCGCGAGGCGTTGGAATAATCGGTGACGTGAACTTTACCGCCCGTGAGTTTCCAAATCAGCCAAGTATCAATCGTACCGAATAAAAGTTCGCCCGCCTCTGCCTTTTCGCGTGCACCTTCGACGGTATCAAGGAGCCATTTAATCTTCGTGCCGGAAAAGTAAGCGTCAATCTCAAGTCCGGTTTTGTCTTTGAACTCGGCGGCGTGTTCAGCTTTAAGAGCCTCCGCAATGGGCGCGGTTTGACGGGATTGCCAAACGATAGCGTTGTAAATCGGACGTCCGGTTTTCTTGTCCCAGATAACAGTCGTTTCACGCTGATTGGTTATGCCGATAGCCGCAATGTCCGCCGCGTCGAGTCCCGAACGTTCGAGAGCCTCTTTCATGACGGCAACCATCGTGCTCCAAATTTCGTCCGCGTCGTGTTCGACCCAACCGGGTTTCGGGAAATGCTGTGTGAATTCTCTTTGCGCCACGCCGATAATCTTAGAATTCTTATCGAAGATGATAGCGCGATTGCTGGTTGTGCCAGCGTCTAAAGCCATTACGTATTCTTTTGCCATTCAAATACCCCTCCTAAAATTGTGAAACTTATTTACTGCGGGAAAAAATTTCACCTCCCGAAATTTATTTATAAGCTTCTGCCAAAATTTCAATCGGGTGGCAGGGCTTAATGTCGGTGCCGTGATGAATCTGCATACGACAAGTTCCGCAATCGCTGATAACTTTGTCGAAGTCTTTTTGCTTGACGCGCTCGAAAAGTTTCGCGCCAATCTTCATGGATATATTATACTTATCTTTACGAAAACCGTAGTTGCCGGAAATACCACAACAGCCCGCGTCAGCAGTTTGAACTTTCACGCCGTCAATTTCCTCCAAAATATCCTGCGCGGGAAGTCCGATTGCCTGCGATTTTAAATGGCAGGGGACGTGATATAAAAGTTTTTGAGCAGACGGCTTTAAGTTGTCGTTAAATTCGCCGCGCTCCTGCAAGATTTCCAAGAACTCAAAAGCGTCGTAAACATTTTCAGCCGCCTCGTGCATTTCGTGTTCGCCAAAAAGTTCGTGATATTCTTCTTTAAGCATAAGTGAACAGCTCGTGCACGGCGTAACGACGGGAATACCTTTTTTCTTCCAATCCAAAATCCGCGCAACGTTATTATCTGCGTGTTCGCGTGCCTCGTCTAAAAAGCCGGTAACAACCAACGGCGAGCCGCAACAGTTAAATCCCTTATCAATCAAAACCTCGTAGCCGTTAGCGTTCATGACTTTTATAAAAGCTTCGCCAACGTGCGGTTCATTGTCGTTAATGTAACAGCCCGTAAACATTACAACTTTTTTGCTCGCGGAGGCTTGTTTAATTCGCGGAAAATAATCTTTAAGCGAAGTCGAAGCATAAGCGGGCATATCGCGTTCGCCGGCAAGTCCCAACGCGCTGAATACGCCCAAAGTTTTGCCAATGCTCATTCCGATATTTGAGAACGTTGCACCGAACGGCATTTTGCGGATTAAATTAGCCATGCGCTCGCCGTGAGCTAACATATCTTCGTGGCGCAAATGCGGATGATTTTTATAATATTCGGCACGTTGCAACATGTTAAGCGTTGAAACTGCCACGCCCGAAGGACAAGCGCGGTCACAACTTTTGCAGTTAGAGCAGTAATTCAAACTCTCCTCAATGTCCTCTTGCGAAAAATGCATTCTGCCATGCGCAGGACCGACGAGCTTTGGTCCGCGATATTCTTTGACAGCCGCCATAACCGGACAATTCGCCATGCAGGACGTACACGAAAGACAGCGGTCGCCCGTGAAAATTGCTTGTGTCGTGTCGCTCATTTCGTAGACCTCCCTTTAAATTGTCGCGGCTTTATACGCCGAAGAAATAGCTATGCCGCCCGCTGAACGTTCAAAAATTTTATCACAGCCGCCGAGATTCGCGCCGACTACGTGCAGATTTTCATAAAGAATTTTTCCGTTCTCGTCAGCGGGATTCAAATTATCGTTCGTGAAAATGCCCGTCATCGAAAATCCCTGCGGTTTATCGCTGAATAATTGTTGATTGCTCCAATTTTCCGCGCCCGTCGGGAAGAAAACCGGAATATCAAAAATCGGCTCCATAGGATTATCGAAATCGCGCATTGTAATTCCGCCGCTATAAAATCCGCCCGTCGCCAGAATAACTTTACGTGCACGGAAAATTTTTTCGCGAACGGCATTTTCCACAACGACGCCCGTAACTTTTTTGTCCTCGACGACGCCACGCACAACTTTTGAGTTCTCGAAAATTTTAACGCCAGATTTTTGCAAGTATTTTATAAAAGCTCTCTGCAATCTGACACCGGGCGGCGAGGGCGGTAAACAAGTCGTCTCGAAAATATCTGCGCGGAGTTGAGTTGTAATAACGGAGCGCGAAAAATTACCCATTACGCCCAAAATCGGCGGAATTATAATCGCGTCGTTATCCGTTGCGTTCAATGCTTTTAATTCGTTCGCCAAAGTTTGTTCGTTATCGGTTAAAATCTGCGCGGCGTCCATGCAAGTAATATCGCGTCCGCCCAAAAGTTTCAGGTCAATTTGAGCAACATCAAAGATTTTATCTGGGAAATATTTTTTAAGATTATCGGCAATCATCGACGGATAAAAATCTTTCAAGCCTTTAATGCCGACGACGAAAATTTTTTTCTTGTTGATAAGGTTGCTAGCGTCCATAGATTCGGGGACTAAGCAAGAATATTTCAGCGTGCCAACAGCAGTGACAACGGGAATTTGAGCGGACAATCTGCCAACGTAAGGGAGATTCGCCTGCGCGGCAATGTCGCAGAAAAATTTTATTGCCGAGTCTATATTTTTAAGCCCGATTTTTTGATAGGGGTGATGCGCGGGCAAATTTTTAATCGCGGCGTCGGGAGCTTTGGCGTTAAGAATATCAATCGTGCCACTCATCAAGGGCAAGGAACCGGAGCCGTAAGTCAGCAACGTAACTTTTTGTTGGCGATTAGCCGCGACAGCCGCCGCCATAAATCCTGCCAAACCGCCGCCAATTACTATAACGTCTGTAGTTTTCACTGCGCGGCACCTCCCGTTATGTTCATGGAAAGTTCGTAGATTAAACGCGTCATTTCAGTTTCGCGTAATGTTCTGCCCAATAGCACAGGACGAATTCCTTTCCAGCGACCTTGTAAAAATTCACGCATACGAGTTAGGGAATCTTTAGCAGTAGATTCAACGCCCATATCAGCAAAGACAGCCGCCGCACGCAACGCGCAGAAATTTCCTTGACAAGTGCCCATGCCAATTCTTGTCCGCCGTCTAACGTCGTTAACTATAAAGCTGGTATCGTCCTTGCAAATTTCCTCGACTTCTGCGCGGGTGACGTTTTCACATTCGCAAACTAATTCGCGGCTTTCAGGGTCAGTTTCCAGACGTTCGACAACTTTTTTAAATCTGTCAACGCCCAATCTAGTTGCGGCAAGATTAGTTCCGTATGACGGGAAAAATTTTTTAGCGCGGTCTTTATCTTCCTGCGAAACTTCTTCAACGAGCGGTTCTTCAGCCGTGCGACAAGGCGTCGTGTTGTTGAGTTTTGCGCAAATCTGATTGCACATTTTTTCAGCCATAAGCCGATAAGTCGTAAACTTGCCGCCAACAATCGTGAATAATCCCTTTAAGCCGTCCTGTTCGTGGTCAACGATAGCAAAACCTCTGGAGGCACTACGTCCGACTGCACCGCCAGGCGGAATGTATAACGGTCTGGAACCTGCAAACGTCCGCAAAATTCTAAAGTCGCGCAAGTCTTCAAAAGTCTGCTCACCAATTTTTAAAAGGCTCTCGACTTCCTCGCGTGAAGTGCTCGTATCTTCGGGATTTGGAACGCTCATTGATGACGTACCTAAAATTGTTATCGAACCGTGCGGAACAAAAATATCGCCGTCGGAAGATTTATGCAACCGATTGACGACATGATTAACAATTCGCTGATTAAACGCAATTAACGTGCCTTTATCGGGTTGAACGCCAATTTCGACGCCAGCCAATTTTCCGACGAAACCAGCCCAACCGCCCGCCGCATTAACTGCAATATCACAACCGATTTCGTATTCTTCGCCGGTGAATTGATTACGAACTTTAACGCCGCGCAGTTCGCCGTTGATGCTATCGAAACCGATAACTTCTGTGTAAGTCTTAAGTTCGCCGCCGTAGCGTTTCGACGAGTCGATAAGTTGCCACGCCATACGAAAACCGTCAACTGCCGCGTCGGGAACAAGATACGCGCTTTTAACGTGTTTGCGCGAAAGTCTCGGCTCCAATTTAAAAGCTTCGTTAAGAGTTATAGGCGTCGCCTCAATACCGCTGTCCGCACAACCTTTAACCCAAGCCTCTTCGTAAGCCTCGTCGTCAATGTCAAGCCGCGTAAACATTCCGCCGCACGGCTCAACACAACTTTTGCCGATTTTGCGCATGATTTGATTCTCGATGATACATTCTTTTGCAGCCTCTTGGTCTTTGACGGCATAACGTCCGCCGCTGTGCAAAAGTCCATGATAACGCGAACTCGCACCGTTGACCAAGTCATTCTTCTCGACGAGCAGAGCTTTGACGCCGCGCATAGATAAATCGCGCAGAATCCCCAGTCCCGTTGCTCCGCCGCCGATTATAACGACCGTTGCTTTTTCCATAACGCTCACCTTTTCGCTAAAAATCTCCTGAAAATTTTATGTAAAATTTTATATCACATTTGGAATTTGGTCAACCACTTGTGAAAAATTTTGCTGAAAACTTTTCGGTGAATAAAAAATCCCCGCTGATTGCAGGGAAAAACTTTTTAATCCTTGAATATCTTGTTTGAAACGAGGTGCCCTATTAAGACGCCAAATATCGCCGCCGCTAACGAACTCCAGCCGCCGTGATAAAAAGACCAAATTACAATCGGCAAACAGATTATCGTAGAAAATATGATTCGGAAATTCCGCCTGCCAACTCTGTCACGGATTCGTTTTAAAAATTTTTTCATGATAAACTCCTTTCAACGTCGCGAAAAATTTATCGCTTAAACAAGTATAACAAATTATGCGTTAAACGTCGATAAAAATTTTTGACAATTAGGCTTAAGGAAAATATAATGCGAATCAGATTAGCTTGACGAATATTTTTTAGCAAAGGAGGTTTTGAGTATGAAAAAGTTTTTTTTGCCGTTTATGCTGATGATTTTTATCTTAAGCGGTTGTGGCGGTGGACAGGATTCAAACAATGTCAACAGTCCAAACTATAAAGGCACGCTCGTAATCGGGCTTGATGACGAATACGCGCCTTTTGGTTTCAGAGATAAAAACGGCGAACTTATCGGTTTCGATATTGATCTTGCTAACGAGGCGGCAAAACGCATGGGCGTAAAATTAGAATTCAAGCCCATTAACTGGAACAATAAAGAAAACGAATTGGATTCCGGTCAAATTGATATTATCTGGAACGGATTGGACATTACGCCCGAACGTCAAGAACGTATCCTGTACAGCAAACCTTACATGGACAATCGCCAAATTCTTCTCGCCAAAAAGAGTGCCAACTTTAAATTTACTTCCGAATACGATTTGGCGGAAAAAATCGTCGGAACGCAAGCCGGCTCGAATTCTGAAGATTACATTGCAGAAAATAAAACTCTCCTAGACAGTTTCAAGGATTTTAAAACTTATGCCACGTTTAAGCAGGCGTTTGCTGATTTATCTGACGAAAAAGTTGACGTGCTAATTGTTGACGAGTTGGCGGCTCATTATGAGCTTAACAAAATCCCGCGCAAGTTCGAGATAAGCGAGGTAACAATCGGTCCTGTCACGCAACTTGGAATTGGTTTTCGCAAGAGTGATGTTGAGTTGCGCGATAGAGTTCAAAAAGTGTTCGATGAAATGGTTGCCGACGGAACAACTAAAAAAATTTCCGAGCATTGGTTCGGTGCCGATTTAATTCAGTATAAAAAGTAAGTTTTTATTAAGAGGATTTTCGTTATGAAAAAATTTTTTCTGCTACTTACAATAATTTTCTTGATGACTGGTTGCGGCGGGGAAAAAAATTCTAACGACACCAAAAGCCCTAAGTATAGCCGCATAATTACAATCGGTTTCGATGAATTCGCGCCAATGGGATTTACGGACGAAAACGGGAATGTCGTTGGATTTGACGTTGACCTCGCTAAAGAGGCGGCAAAACGCATGGGGGTGAAATTTGAATTTAGAATGATTGATTGGAACAACAAGGAGATGGAAATAAAGTCCGGAAATGTCGATATGATTTGGAACGGTTGCGACATTATGGACGAGTACAAAAAATATATGATTTTCAGCAAGCCTTATATGGATAACCGCCAAATTCTCTTAGTCAATAAGGGCAACCCTAAGGATATTCACTCCGTAAGCGATCTCACTGGCAAAATCGTTGGCACGCAAGCCGGCTCGAACTCGGAAACTTACATTGACGAAAACGAAAGCCTCAGAAATAGTTTTGCGAAGTTTAAGACTTACCACAACATTAATTCGGGATTTGCGGCGTTGAACAAGGGCGAATTCGACGCTCTGATTATCGACGAAATCGCGGCACGCTACGAGGTAAATAAAAATCCCGATATGTTCGAGGTTGTTGAAGTTACGATAGGTCCCGCTACGAAATTTGGCATTGGTTTTCGCAAGGGCAATACCGATTTGCGCGATAAAGTTCAAAATGTCTTCGACGGTATGATTAAAGACGGCACCGCCAAAAAAATTTCCGAGAAATGGTTCGGTGCTGACTTAATTAAATGAGCAGGTAAATCTTTAGTGAAAGGACACTTCTACTCCGTGAAAAAAATTCTAATGGCAACTCTACTCTTGTTGACGCTGCTAACTACAAGTTGCGGCGGTAACTCCAATAAGATAACAAAAATTGTAATCGGTGTTGATGATGAATTCGCGCCGATATGTTTTTACAACGAAAGAAATAAACTTGTCGGCTTTGATGTTGACCTTGCGCAAGAGGCGGCAAGTCGTATGAATGCTGTTGTAGAATTCAAGTCCATTGATTGGGATAATAAAAAAGAAGAAATTACGTCCGGCAATATTGACATGATTTGGAACGGGCTGGACATAACCGAAGAGCGCAAAGAATACATGATTTTTACCAAACCTTACATGCTTGACCGCCAAGTCGTCTTAATTAAACGCGGTAGCAATGTAGATATTTATTCTGAAACCGACCTTAAGGGAAAAATTGTTGGCGTGCAAGCCGGCTCCACTTCGGACGATTATCTTAGCCAAAATGAAAATCTTATCGACAGCTTTAAAGAGTATAGGACTTACGGGAAATTTATCGAAGTTGTCTCGGCTTTGCGGAACGATGAAATTGAAGTAATTGTCTGTGATGAACTTGTTGCCCGCTATGAAGTAAATAAAACTCCCAAGCAACTTGAATTGCTCAACGTGAAAATCGGTTCTATTGCTGAAATGGCAGTTGGTTTTCGCAAAGACAATGTAGAGTTGCGCGACAAAGTTCAAGAGGTTTTCGATGAGATGGTTAAAGACGGTACAGCTAAAAAAATTTCCGAGAAATGGTTTCAAGCCGACGTTATCGAAAAGAGATGACGCTTCGGCTTTTCATTTAGTTTTCAAAAAAATTTAATGCCGCGCTTGCAATGCAATTATTAGTAAAGTATAATGCAACGCGGCTATTAATTTTTTAGCGAAAGGATGTTTTGGAAGTATGAAAAAAATTTTTATGGCGGCATTGCTCCTCGTGACGATGGTATTTGCTGGTTGCGGCGGCGGAGGAAATGAGCCCGCTAAGTCGGACGGCGACGCTAAGAAAGCGGACAAAATCGTAATCGGGCTTGACGACGAATACGCGCCGATGGGATTCAAGGACGAGCAAAACAAAATTATTGGCTTCGACGTAGACCTTGCTAAAGAGGCGGCAAAACGTCTTGGCTCTGAGGTTGAGTTCAAAGCAATCGACTGGAACAGCAAAGAGGCGGAGCTTAAATCCGGACGCATTGACATTATCTGGAATGGGCTTGACATTACGCCGGAACGTGAGCAAAACATGCTTTTCAGCGATCCTTACATGGACAATCGCCAAATCGTTTTCGTGAAGAAGGGCAACGATCAGGGCATTACGTCCGAAACTGACCTCGCAGGCAAAACTATTGGCACGCAAGCCGGCTCCACTGCCGAATCTTACATTGCCAGCAACGAGGAACTCAAGAATAGTCTTAAAGAGTTCAAAACTTACGGCGACTATGTTAGCGCGTTTATGGACTTAGAGAACGGCAGAATTGACGCGCTTGTTTGCGACGAAATTGTCGGGCGTTATGCTATGAGCAAGCAAGATGGCAAATTCGACGCGCTTGACGTTGCAGTTGGACCTATCACCCAATTTGGCATTGCCTTCCGTAAAGAAGATACCGAGTTGCGCGATAAAGTTCAAAAAGTATTCGATGAAATGGTTAAGGACGGCGCGGCAGGAAAAATTTCCGAGCAATGGTTCCAAGCCGACTTACTTAAGAGAAAATAATCGGCAGTTACTGCTGACTTAAAAACAGTGACCGCCGTCGCGAGACGGGAGTTAAGGAATAGCTGTTATGGAAAAATTTTTAGATATGACGATCCTCATTTTGGAGGGCGCACAAGTCACGCTGGAAATTTTCTTCGTGACTTTAATTTTAAGCTTGCCGATAGGTGCACTGGCGGCGTTAGGGAGGATTTCGAGTTTCGCGCCGCTAAGATATTTAATGGAGTTCTACGTCTGGATAATGCGCGGTACGCCGTTGATGTTGCAACTTTTATTCGTGTACTTCGCGCTTCCAATGGTCGGGATAATGTTGCCGGACGTAGCGGCGGCTCTGCTTGCGTTCACGCTAAATTACGCGGCGTATTTTGCAGAAGTTTTCCGCGCAGGTATTCAAGCGATACCAAAGGGACAATACGAGGCGGCAAAAGCTTTGGGACTTAAGCATTGGCAGATGATGCGTTATATAATTTTCCCACAAGTTTTGCGCGTCGTGTTGCCGCCAATTTCCAACGAAACTATAAACCTCGTCAAGGACACGTCGCTAATTTATATCTTGGCAATGAATGACTTGTTGAGAGTGGCGCGGACAATCGTGCAACGCGAATTCGATATGACGCCGTTTGTTATCGCCGGCGCATTTTATCTGGCAATGACGGCGGTGTTGACGTGGATTTTTAAGAAACTCGAACAACGTTACGGCTCATACGAAACTTAAATTAAAAGAGGAGGCTTTGAATTGTTGATTAAGAAAATATTGCTGAGTCTCCTCATTTTAATTGCGGCGACTTCAGCGGCTCAAGCGGCGGAACAAAAAGCTGAACCGAGTTTTGCCGAGCGTAAAGCTAATCTTTCCGAAATTAGCGCGATTCGTGTTGGCTACGGCGCGGGAACAATTCGGATTGTCGTTGACATGACAAAAAAAGTTGACTTCACCGAATCTTACGTAGAAAATCCCTCGCGAATTATTATTGACCTTAAAAACTCGTGGTTAAGTCCGACCGTTCAGCGCGAAATTGAATTGAAATCTTTGGCGGCTAAAAAAATTCGTGTCGCACAATTCAACCCGACGACTGTTCGATTGGTTATCGAGAGCATGGCGGAGATTAAACCGTTTCATCTTGACGGCGGCCCAAAGGGACATCGATTTATTATTGACGTGGGCAACGCTGACTTCAAACCAAATCCGGAAGTTAACAATTCTAAGCCCAACGACAACGCTGAACTTAAAGCTAAGCAAGACGCCGAACTTAAAGCTAAGCAAGACGCCGAACTTAAAGCTAGACAGGACGCCGAACTTAAAGCTAGACAGGACGCCGAACTCAAAGCTAAACAAGACGCCGAACTCAAAGCTAGACAAGACGCCGAACTCAAAGCTAGACAAGACGCCGAACTTAAAGCTAGACAAGACGCCGAACTTAAAGCTAGACAAGACGCCGAACTCAAGGCTAGACAAGACGCTGAACTTAAAGCTAAACAGGACGCCGAACTTAAAGCTAAACAAGAGGCTGAACTTAAAGCTAAACAAGAGGCTGAACTTAAAGCCCAACAGGACGCCGAACTTAAAGCTAGACAAGACGCCGAACTCAAAGCCCAACAAGAGGCTGAACTTAAAGCTCAACAGGAACGCGAACGCGAATTAGAGCGGCGCGAACAAGAGCTTGCACGACGTGAACAAGAGCTTAAGGAACAACAAGAACGCGAACTTAAGGAAAAGCAAGAGCGCGAACTTAAAGAAAAACAAGAACGCGAGCTTAAAGCTAAACAGGAACGCGAACGCGAGCTTGAAAAACGCGAAAAGGAACTTGAAAAGCGCGAAAAGGAACTTAAAGAAAAACAAGAACGCGAACTAAAAAAGCAACAAGAACGCGAGAAAAAAGAAAAACTCGAACGCGAAATTAAAGAACAACGTGAACGCGAAAAGGCTCTCAAGGAAAAAGAAAAACAGGAACGCCGCGACAAAAAAAATAAGGATAAAAAGGACGATAGCGACGATAAGTCCAAAGAGGTTGATACGCCGTTCACAGAGCTAGAAGAAGATTTAGATAAAATTACTGCGCTTGAAGGCAAAAAAATTGTCATCGATCCTGGACACGGCGGCAACGACGCGGGCGCAATCGGTCCGACGGGCGTTATGGAGAAAAATGTTACGCTTAAAGTTTCATTGGAGCTTAAAAGAATGCTTGAGGCTGAAGGCGCAGAAGTTATCTTGACCCGCGAAACTGATAGAACCGTTTCTGAAAAGGGCGCAAAAGCCTCCGACATTGAAGAGCTTGGCGCAAGGTGCGATGTTGCTAATCGTAATAAAGCGGACATTTTCATTTCGATTCACGCTGACAGTTTCACACGTCCCGAAGCTCGCGGCACGACCGGTTATTACTACAGCAAGAGCACAACCGGCAGAGGACAGAAACTTGCCGATTGTATTCGCCGCAACTTAGTTGAACAACTCGGCACGCCAAGTCGCGGAACTCAACCTTGCAATTTCTACGTCGTTAAACATACCGACATGCCAGCCACGCTCATTGAATTAGGTTTCATCTCGAATAAGGAAGAGGAAAAACTTTTGGACTCTAAAGAAGGCGTCAAAAAGGCGGCACAAGGTATTCTCGACGGCATTGAAGATTATTTCGGCTAAAAATTTCTGCACAAAAAAACACCTTCCAAAATCTGGAGGGTGTCATACTGCAGACAAAAAGTACCTTTCAAGTAAAATGAGCTTGGGAGGTGTTTTTTGATGTATAGAAAAAAGAATAGAGAATTAAATTTTTTAGCTCTCAGAACCAGTGTTCATAACCTCTTGAGTAAAGTGTGAATATGAGAAATGTGCGACTTGTTCAGTAGTGAAAAGCTACTGCGCTTAAATATAGCGAACTGGTTATCCAAAGAGTAAAATGAGGGGGTAACGCCCTGAAGTGCTTTCCCTAATACTCCGATTAGCGGGAAACCGTTAAAAGCTCGGTGAAGGCGGCAGAGAGACACCGTAACAGTAAGATGACGAAAGCAGTTCAGAGGTGGGCTGTGTGTCCTATATGTCGGGGGGCTACAAAATAGCTAAGGTTAGAATGTTTCGCAAGGAATTGACGAAATTGCGAATGTACGGTTCTAAACGTAAACATTATAGAAATGTAATGGACGAGAAATCGTCGTGGGGGTGGCAAAGTAAAAATGCGATATATGAAATGCCATATAGTGTTAGCGACATTGTCCAGCTTACAGGCTCATAGCAAAAAACTAAGGCTATATGTAAAGATAGGATAATCGGAACAAGGAAAGGTATCGAAGTCAAGAGACTAAGCCGACGAAGAAAAATAAGCGGTTGAATCGGTACTGAAAAGTAGTGCTCGAACCGAAGAAGTTCCTGTAATGGGAATGGAGCAATGGGCACCAGTCTTGGATAATTTCAAACAATCACTCAAACTATTTTGCTGGCGTACAGAAATATCAAGAACAACACAGCCGGAACGGACAAATTGACAATCGTGGACATCGGCAAACTAACGCCTGAAGAGGTAGTTGACAAAGTCAGATATATCGTTTCGGGCATGAAAAGAGGCTACCGACCCAAATCCGTAAGACGGAAATAGATACCTAGACCTAACGGAAATACACGACCACTGGGGATTCCTTGTATATGGGACAGGCTAGTCCAGCAATGTTTCAAGCAAGTATTGGAAGCGATATGCGAAGCGCAATTCAGCAAGCATAGCTATGGATTCAGACCAAATCGCTCAGTGGAAAATGCAATATCCGACACATATCAGAGAATGCAACTAAGTAAATTGCATTATATCATCGAATTTGACATTAAGGTATTCTTCGACAACGTAAATCACACGAAGTTGATAAGGCAAATGTGTACGTTGGGAATAAGGGACAAACACCTACTCGGAAAAATAAAGCGCGTACTCAAAGCTCCAATTAAAATGCCAAACGGACAGCTTGAATATCCAAAGAAAAGAACACCGCAAGGCGGCATTATCTCGCCACTTTTAGCAAATATTGTACTAAACGAGCTGGACCACTGGGTAGAAAGTAACTGGGAAGAAAATCCGATAGTGTACAAATACTCAGTCAATAAAGTAGGAGCTAAAAGTAACGGTTACGTAGCAATGCGCAAAACTAAACTCAAAGAAATGTACATAGTGCGCTATGCTGACGACTTCCGTATCTTTTGCAGAACAAAAACGGCGGCTCAAAAGACAAAAATTGCAATCACGCAATGGTTATATGAAAGGCTCAAGTTGGAAGTGTCGCAAGAGAAAACGAGAGTTATCAATGTTAAACGAAGATATTCCGAGTTCTTGGGTTTTAAAATCAAAATCCATTCCAAAGGCGGCAAACAGGTAGTCAAATCTCATATCAGCGACAAGCAATTTAAGACCAAAAAGAAAGCTCTTGTTAAACAGGTAAGAAAAATAGCACGCCCACGACCACAAATTGGAAGGGGCGGAGAAATCTGGCAATACAATGGTAATGGGAATGCAAAATTATTACCGAATCGCGACCAATATTAGCTTTGACGCGCACAATCTCAATAGGGCAGTCATGACGGTCATTACAAACAGGCTTAAAGAAAAAAGTAGGAAAGGAAGAAAGGTTACTCCGGCTGAAAAAAAACAGATACGGCAAATCGGCAATGCTAAGATATTTAGCAGATGAGCCAATCTACCCTATCGGTTATGTAAAGTTCAAAATTCCAAAGAACAAAAGTAGTAAGGCGCAAGTCAAACAAGCTGACGAACTTAAAGCAAAGCTTATAAGGCAACTATTATGCGGCAGAAGCATAGAATACGCAGATAATCCCATTTCTCTATACTCTGTTCAGAAGGGAAAATGTGCAGTTACAGGAGAAAGTTTTACTTCAACAGCGGAGATTCATTGCCACCACAAAATACCAAAGTCACAAGGTGGCACGGATGAATACTTAAATTTGATTTTAGTCACGATTACAATTCATAAACTTATACACACAATAGAGGCTGAAACGATTAAAAATTATTTGAAAACTTGCAAGCCTGATATGAAAAAGCTCAATGTGTTAAGAAAATTAGTTGGAAATACAATTCTATCGGTAGATTGATTAGATTGAAATAAATTATCACAGATGGAACGCCTTATGCGCTGAAAATCGCTTGTACGGTGTGGAGTGGGGAAAACTTAGCGACTACTTCCCTTACCTATCACTATCTCAATGGAGACACTTCGACGACTCTAAAGGTTATTATATATTGCAGTTTACCGACAAGATCCTAGATCGTGTTGGTAAATTAAAAGAGAATGCGGGAAGAATCAATTAAGACGAAATTCTCAAAGCAGAGAGCCAATTTATCGTAACGATTTGCAATGTGACGATAATTCTTAATCTGATGAAAGAAACGCTCGTCAATGTTGCTTATAAAGTTCGTTATCAAAAGCCTGTTTCGTCTTGAAATTTGTTTTGTACCGAATGCAGCCAACGACAACGCGTTCTTCAAGATGAGGACGAATTGATTGACAAGAGTAAGCAAAGTCTGCAAGAATTTTTTTGCTCGAAAGGTCAACGCGTCAAAAAGAGCAAGAGCCAATTCACTGTCATAGATTTCACTTTCAAAAGTTGCATTCTTTCGTTGAGCAGAACGTAGATTTTGGGGTTCTTGCCGCCGCGTGCCGAGCCGATTGCTTGCGCTTCGAATCCGCAACAGGTACTCTGATAAACTTTACAGAAGGTTGAATCAATTTCAAGCAGCGAAGAATTATCTACATTGCGGTTTACGAGTTTTAAAAGTAGTAAAGCGCAATCACATCATTGACGGAATTTATGGTAGCAGCTGTTCCAATTACTGTAAAGATTAGGCAAATCGCGCCACGCCACGCCGCTCCACTTGAGAGTATCCACAAAATTCCATTAAGAACAGTGCGAGGGTTAAGTGACGGATGTCCTACTTTCTTCGGCTTCTCGAATAAAAATTTTATTCTGTGCCATTTAGCGTCCGTTAATTCCTTGTGATACAATAAACTTGACATGAGCATTCACCTTTTCAAACTTATTGTATAAAAGATTTGCTTGTGTCTTTTCTTTTAATTGACTTTACCAACAATCCCTAATCGACGGCAACATTCTTTATAATTAAATAGCTTTATAGATTTTGGCGTTAGACTGCAGATAGACTACAAAAATTTTACAAAGCTAATTGTAATGCGGGTTTTTACAATTAGTAAATTAAAATTTCGTTAAAAGTTATTTTGCGAGCAATTTAAATCCGTACGCTGTCTTTTTTTTTAACTTCACTTGTGATAAACTATTTAAAATATTTTCCGGCGGCAGTCGAAAAAATCAGTAGGGAGAATTCGTCAATGGAGATGAGCATAAAAAAAGATTATAAAACGCGACGTCGTCTTTTAGCTGTCGCAATTTTTTTAAGTATAAGTACGGCGGCTGGTCAAGTTTCTGCTGATGATACAAACTCCACGAACGAAGAAAACTCGATTGCAAGCTTGCAAGTTTCAGGTACAAAAAATGATGTTACACTTAACGAAAATATTTCTTCAACAAAAGCTGGAGCTGTTGGGATTTTAATCGAAGGCTTAAGAAATAAAATTACAATTCCAAAGGGCATGGCGATTAATCTTAGAGGTTTGAACAGCACGGGGATTTTAATTGCCGACGGATACGGGCACACTTTGGATATTTTCGGAAATATTGTTGCGACGGGTAATGCAGTCGAATTTAATTTCAGTGGCGACGAATTCAATCGTACATTTGTCGACAATTTTAATTTGCGAGGCAAACTCACTGGCGGCGAACACGCAATTTATATCGGTGAAAATTCTTTCGTCAAAAATATTAATATAAACAGCGGCGCAAGCATTAAAGGCAACATTGTTTCTGATTGGAAAATGACGACTTATAATCCCGATTTGGTGACGAATTTAAATTTCAACGCGAATTTCAGTTACGACGGAAAAATTTCTGGCGCGAATAACATCAAAATGCACATAAACAAGGGCACAGCGTATTTTTCTGGTCCTGTAAATGTTTTGAGTGTCGACGTGGGAGTTGGCGCAAAACTTTTCGGCAGTCTGTTCACCCTAAATAATATATCTGGCGTTAGAGACACAACGACGGGCACTTTTATAAATCACGGGACGATTGGCGCGGATTCGCCTGATAATAATTTGGTTATTAATGGCAATTTGATTTCCGACGGCATTTTACAAAAGATTAGCGGCGGCAAGGCGGGTTTGATTATCGTCAACGGCAACGCAAATGTTGAAGGCTCGACCGTCACGACAGATAGTTTATTGCCCAATGAAACGGCTAGAGTTTTAATCGCTAATTCAATCACCGGTAACATTAAAAATCCCGTCGGAAAACCCGTTCAAATTTCTGCATTGCTTACTGCTACAGGCGAAATTGTCGGCAATACTATATTCGTTACGACGCATGAGGCTGACTTTACACAAGATTTGAATTCGCAAGAGGAAGAAACTCTCGACGCGATGAATAATATGTTTGAAACTCTTGACAATACTCAACAGGGGGAAATGCGCGAATTTTATAATTTAGAACCCGCCGAAGTCAAGGAGACTTTAACGGAAATTGCCTCAAATGACGCCGCGCAGATTATGAGCGTCGCCCAACAAAATAGTGCTGTTGATAGAATGATTTCTTCGCGAGTATCGAAATTTTTTGTGCCCGATTATGTCAACGTAAATGTAAGCCCTCTAAATTTTGCTGACGGTGATTCCAACGCGCCCGATGTGACGGTTAAAGTTAAAGTTCCTGCGCGGCAAGAAAATAATTTCTGGCTTAACTACATGAAAAATTGGGGAAGTCTGAGCGGCGGCACAGATTATCACGGCTCTGTTATTGTTGGCGGTTATGACAGACCTATTGGTAAAAAGTGGCGTGCGGGAATTTTCGCGACCTATGGCACAATAGGTTATGGCGCGGAAAATTCGCGGGCGACGGTTTACGATACGCGGCTTGGACTTTACGCGGGCTATCACAATCGGGCAAGTGATGTTTATATTTATGCTAACGGCGGGCAGTTAAGGAACTCATTGCACAGAGGAATTTCTTCATTGGATTTGTCAACTAACGCCAAATATAAAAGCCGCATTTTTGAGATTGGCGGCGAATATAAATATGACCTCACACCGAAAAAAATTTGGCATTTCAGTCCGTTTGTAAATTTCCAGGCATCACATCTCAAGCAAAATTCTTACCACGAGCACGGCGCGGGAATTTACAATCAGCACGTCGAATCCAGTAGTAATAATTATTTTGCGGCGCAGACGGGGCTTGACTTAAAAAGATATTATCGGACGGGAATGATAGGTTTTCGATTTGGCGTCAAGCACGGATTCACGGGCGCAGATCCAGATTTGCAAATTCGTTATGAGGGCGACAACGAACACAGCTATCGACTTCGTAATAAGCGCGATAAAACTCATTTCGTATTTAGTGTGCGCGGTGAAAATGAATTTGCGCGTGGTTGGTTTATGGGCGGCGAGGCGGAAATTCAGTGCGGCGAACACGACAAAGACGTTACAGCGTCAATTATGCTAAGGAGGACTTGGTAAATGGCAGAAAAAATTTTTATAGTGGAGGACGAACGACAAATAGCTCGCTTGCTCCAATTAACACTAGAACGCGAAGGCTTTAAGACGGCAATCGAATCAAACGGACGGCGAGCTTATGAACGCATTATCCAAGAGAAATATGATTTAATTTTGTTGGACATTATGCTCCCCGAAATGGACGGCATGGAAATTTGTAAACGTGTGCGCGAAGTTAGCGACGTACCGATAATCATGTTGACGGCGCGTGATGAAATTCGTGACAAAGTTGAAGGACTTGACTTGGGCGCAGATGATTACATGACTAAACCTTTTGCTGGCGAGGAACTTTTAGCGCGGATAAGAGGCGTACTTCGTCGACACAATGAACGAATTCGCAACGCGGAGGAAACTCGTTACGTTGTTAAAAATATGATTCTTTATCCGGATCGTTATGAAGTCACAGTTAAGGGCGAGAAAGTCGATTTGACGCATAAAGAATACTCGCTATTGAAATATCTGGTGGAAAATAAACGCAATGTCTTAAGTCGAGATCAAATTCTTCAAACCGTTTGGGGCTATGATTACATTGGCGATACCAACGTTGTCGATGTTTATATCAGCTATCTGCGCTCCAAGATTGATGACAAATTCGGCGAAAAATACATTCATACAACCAGAGGCGTTGGCTATGCAATTAAAGATTAATTCAAAGCAGGCAGCAAGAACCAATGAAAGTTTTCGCCGACAACAGCGATTTGTAAACGACGTATCACACGAGCTTAGAACGCCGCTGACGATAATTCGCGGCTATGTCGACTTACTGGAAACTTGCGGCACATCCGACCCCGAACTTTTTAAAGAGGCAGTCACGTCGATAAAAACTTCCGCGCAGAATATGCAAAGCCTTGTTGAAAATTTATTATTTCTCGCCCGCGCAGATCAAGGACGCCAACCTTTAACGAAAATGCCCGTCGACTTAGACGAACTGTTAAAAAAATTTATAGAAAGTTATCGTTCGCCTCGTGTGCAAGTCTCTAAGTTCGCGCCCTGCAAAATTTTAGCGGACGCTGAGTTTTTAAAGAAAATGTTAGCCGCCTTCCTTGATAACGCCTTGCGCTATAGTCCGCCTGATACACCAGTTAAAGTTGAGCTGACGGTTTCAAAGAACGAGGCGACGTTGAAATTTATTGATAAAGGCGTTGGCATTCCGAAAGAAGATTGCGCGAAAATTTTCGACAGATTCTATCGCATGGACAAGGCACGTACTAAAATTGATGATAACGAAAATTCCGTTGGGCTTGGTCTTTCCGTCGCAAAGTGGATTGCCGACCGTCACAACATTAAAATAAAAGTTAGGAGCAAGCCCGCTGAAGGTTCGACTTTCACGCTGACTATCCCGACAATTTAAACTTAGCCTTCCAATTTCGGAGGGCTAAAATTTTTTTGCTTTAAAGGAATTATCGCCGCCGCGCAGAATATAAAAGCAAACACATTCGGCAAGAGCGGAAGGAGTTGCTTGATCATGGCAACATTCAACATCAGAGGCAAAAACATCGAAATCACTCAGCCGTTGCGCGAATACGTGGAAAAGCGCGTCGGCAAAATTACGAAGTACTTCGACAACATGGACGAAATTTCCGTTTTACTCTCGGTCGAAAAAGACAGGCAGATTGTCGAGGTCACGGCGGAAGTGCGCGGAGGGCTTATTCTGCGCGGGCAGGAATCTAATTTGGATATGTACACCTCGATTGATTTGGTCGTTGAGAAACTTGAACGCCAAATTCACAAGCAGAAGACAAAACTCGAACGGCGTTTTCGCAATGGCGGCATGCGGTCGGAAGCGTTCGCTGAATCCAAAGTTCAAGTTGAGCGCGAGGACGAGGGCGAATATCCCGTTGTCAAGACGAAACACTTTGTCGTGAAACCTATGGACGTGCAGGAAGCTATCATGCAGATGAATTTGCTCAACCATACGTTTTTCGTTTTCCGCGACGCGCAGACCGAACAAATTTGCGTTGTCTACAAGCGCACGGCAGGAGCCTATGGGCTTTTGGAGTTCGATGGTTGATTTAATTTTATTGTCGCCGTTGACGATTAAAAGGTTGCGTGTTAAAATACGCGGGCAATCGAATATTCTAGTATCAAGCGGAGGGAGGGATATTGAATGGCCAATGAAGTCAAAGTTGGGAAAAACGAATCCATAGACAGTGCTCTCCGCCGCTTTAAGCGTACCTGTCAAAAGGCGGGCACGCTCGCCGAAGTTCGCAAGCGTGAACATTACGAAAAGCCGAGCGTACGCCGCAAGAAAAAATCGGAGGCGGCTCGCAAGCGGAAGTATCGTTAATCTTTATCGACAATCACAAAAAGCCGCTGTCTTCGTTGACGGCGGTTTTTTCGTGAATGAAAAATTATTTCTAATCTGCGTTTAACAATCGTAATTCATAATCGATTATAGAATGAAAAATTGAAGGGAGACATGTATGCAATATGCCCGAAAATAAATCCTTGCCCCCCAAGGACCGTACAGGGATAATTTCTATCATAAAAGTTTTGCAACATTTCGGTGTGAAGGATTTGCAAAAAGTTTACGACGAAAACCCCGAAACCGATGACAAACTAAACTGGGAAAAACTCAGTAAGTTATTGAAAAAATACAGAGTCAATAGCTCGATTATTCGCCCAACCGTCGATGAATTTCGCGAGATTGAATATCCTGCCGTTGTCAAAATGCACGACGGCGCATATATAGCAATCGGTAGCACGAACGAAGACGTTGTTTTGGCGATTGATCCACGAGAAACTAAGCCTAAAGCTATTCCAATGAAGGAATTCTTGGAAAGCTGGACAAACGAGATGATGATTTTCTCGGCTGGCTTTAATTGGGCTTACTTTAAAAAACAATACAACCTCGATTGGTTCTTAAGAGTTATTACGCGTTACAAAAAGCCGCTAATGGAAGTTGTAGTAGCGTCTCTATTTCTCCAAGTAATGGGCATTGTTTTTCCGCTTATTACGCAGGTTATCATAGACAAAGTTATCGGTAATAACGGCTTATCTACGCTTACAGTTATCGGTTATAGTATGGTGTTTTTCTTCGCAATGCAATCGCTTTTAACCGCGCTGAAAACTTACATACTTAATCACACGACAAACAAACTCGACGCAATTTTGGGGACAAGGCTGTTTCGTCACTTAATTTCATTGCCACTGCCTTATTATGAACGGCGGCGCGTCGGTGAAATACTTATGCGTATGGATATGCTAGAGCGTGTTCGTAGCTTTTTTACAGGCTCCGGACTAATGGCAGTGCTTGATGCAATATTCTCGATAGTATTTGTCGCTTTTATGTTGTGGTACTCAGTGGAGTTAACTTTAATAGCAATAACTATATTCCCTCTTTATATGATTCAAATTGTGGCTATGCCAATTATAATGCGAAAAATGCAAAATATTTGGCGTGCAAGAGTAGCTTATAGCTCTTTTATGATCGAATCCATTACCAACGTTGAAACAGTTAAAGCGTTAGCTGTAGAACCACAATTCGTCAATAAATGGGAAAATTTAGTATCGCGTTATATCCGTACACAATTTGAAATGCAAAAGTTTATGGTATTTCTTACCGGCTATAGAGGACTTGCTGATGCGCTAGTTTCTCTTGGAATTCTCTGGTATGGCGGTAATATGGTCATGAACGGTGAATTCACTCTCGGCCAATTAATTGCCTTCCAAATGATTTCAAGACAGGCAACTGGACCTTTAACACAGCTTTTAATGATGTGGTGGCAACTTTTCATGCTTCAATTCTCACTCCAACTTATTGGAGATATTTTGAATACGCCAATGGAACCGGTTGTTCAGGAAATGGGCAAGCGTGGCGACGAGAGAATTGACGGTGCGATTGAGTTTAAAGATGTTTCCTTCCGATACCGTGTAGATTTGCCGCAAGTCTTGAAACATATAAATTTAACTGTTCAGCCCGGTCAAAAAGTCGGTATAGTCGGACGCTCTGGTTCTGGTAAATCTACCTTAACAAATTTGGTTCAAAACCTCTATATTCCTGAAGAAGGTCAAATCGTTGTTGGCGGTATCAATACTCGTGAGGCAAATCTTTCATGGCTTAGGGATCAAATCGGCGTCGTAATGCAAGAAAATTATCTGTTCAACTCCAGCGTGCGCGACAACATTGCAATAAGCCGCCCAACTGCTACTATGGACGAAATTATTCGTGCGGCGCGGCTTGCCGGTGCTCATGATTTTATTTTGGAGCTTAAAGAAGGTTACGATACTAAAGTTGGCGAGCGTGGCGATTCACTCTCTGGCGGTCAACGTCAGCGCGTGGCTATTGCTCGTGCACTACTTGCCAATCCGCCAATTTTAATTTTCGACGAGGCAACCAGTGCTCTTGACTACGAATCCGAAAGAATTATTTTTAACAACATGGGCGCAATCGGGGCAAAAAGAACAATGCTTATTATTGCTCACAGATTGAGCGCGGTGCGTCGTTGCGATAAAATTATCGTCGTTGACAAAGGCGAAATCGTCGAAAGCGGCACGCATGAACAGCTGATGAATCACGGTGGACTTTATCGTTATCTTTACGATCAGCAAGAAAGCAGAGGTTAAAACAATGGGCAAATTTTTTAAATGGCTTACTCGCGGGGAAGAACGAGAAAAAGAAACCGAATTCTTGCCAGCGATATTAGAAGTAACAGAAACACCACCTTCGCCGACGGGACGATTAGTTATGTGGTCGGTTTTGCTTTTAGTCGTCATCGCGTTGGCTTGGTCAATTTTGGGGCACATTAATGAAGTAGCAGTTGCCGCAGGTAAAGTTATTCCTTCCGGACAAATTAAAACTATTCAAGTCAAGAACAAAGGTATAGTCAAAGAAATTAATGTCGAGGAAGGGCAACTCGTTCAAGAGGGCGATGTATTAGTTATCCTCGATCCGACGACTACTACGGCAGATTATGACAGCTTAAAGAAACGCGCCGCCTATTACAAGCTTGACATTCAGCGATTGACTGCTGAACTTACACAACAGCCTTTTGTGCCGGAAGAAGATCCCGACCTTGAGGCGCACGATTTGGCGGCGGAAATGGCTCTTTATCAAAGTCGCACGTCCGATTATCGCACGCAACGCCAAAGTCGCGTGGACGTTATTGATCAGAAAATAGCTAGACTTCAAGCAACGCAAGCCTCCTACGAGAAATATGCGGAAGTTTTAGCTATTCAACAGGAAAAAGAAGCACGCCTTTTGGAGTTGAGGGAGCAAAATGCAATCGCCGAATTCCAACTTCTTGAACAGCAAAGCTCCACGATTGAATACGCCAAAAATGCTCAAGCAGAATTAGATTCAATTAACAGCATAAAAGCTGAAATTGCTGAGGCGCAACAAAACTTAGCCAACGTCGACGCCGCTTATCACAAAGACATAATGACTGCTCTCGTCGAGGCTAAAAAAGAATATTACACCGTCACAGAGTCTATCAAAAAGGCTGACGAAGATTCGCGCATGGCAACGATTTACGCGCCGATTACAGGTCGTGTTTACAACTTGAATATTCACACGCTCGGCGGTATCGTCACGGACGCGCAACCTTTAATGCAGATTGTTCCTGAAGATGCTAAACTTGAGTTTGAAGTTTATGCGGACAACAAGGATATTGGTTTTATCAAAGTTGGGCAAGAAGCGGAAGTTAAAGTTGAGACGTTCAATTTCCAAAAGTTCGGCATGTATAAAGCGGAAGTTATGGAAATTAGCGCGGACGCCGTCAATGAACCCAGCGACCAATTACGCTACATGAAATATAAACTCCTCCTCGACCCGACGAGCAACGATATTACTGTCTACGGACAACCAGCAAAATTGGAAGTCGGCATGAATGTTAGCGCGGAAATTAAAATTAAGGAGAAGAGAATTATTGACTTCTTCCTCGATCCGTTCCGCCGCTATACGTCCGAAGCTTTAAGGGAGCGGTGATTTATGGCGGAAAATAAAAATCCTAATCCCGACGACAAAAAAATAGTTCTTGCTAAAGGACAAGCACCGCAAAAATCTGACGAGCAAGATGTAAGCAAAAAAGATCTCTATAGTAGCGAATATGAAACAGTATATGCTCTCGGCACCGAATATGAAGCTGAGCAAGAAGACGGCGGCATAGTAAACGGTATTGACACGGGAATTGCTTGCCTTGTTGCTATTGCTAAATACTACAATATTCCTGCTGATTATCGACAATTAGAACGCGCTTATGTCCTTAGAGCGGGTAGTGTTGATATTACGACACTTGTTAGAGCTGCTCGCGAATTGAAGTTAAAAGCTCGCAAATACGAGGGGCTAAAAGAAGCCGACTTGGATAGGCTAGTTTATCCAGTGTTAATCAGATTGCGTTCGGGCAGAAGTGTAGTCATCACTACAATCCGCGACGGGAATATTTATGTAATGGATCCTGCTTTCTCGCAACAACCCGTTAAAGTTGACCGCTACAAACTTTTGCTGGATTGGAATGGCGAAGCGATACTTTTCACGCGCCGTTTTGAACTCGACAAAAAGAAAAGCAAATTCGGCTTTAAATGGTTCATTCCAGTTTTGTCGAAGTATACGTCCCTTTTGCAAAATGTTTTATTCTTGTCATTCCTGTTGCAAGTCTTAGGTTTGGCATCTCCGTTCTTTGTGCAAAATATTATCGACAAAGTTTTGGTGCACAGAGCAGCGGACGCATTAGATATTTTAGTTCTGGGAATGATTATATGTACGCTATTCCAGCAAATAATGACAGGATTGCGTACATATTTATTCGCGAACATAACGAGCAAAATGGACGTGGTATTGAGTTCGCGCTTATACAAAAATATCACGTCGCTCCCTATAAGCTACTTTCAAAAGTGGCAAGTTGGCGATGTTGTATCACGTATTGGCGAGCTAGAAACTTTGCGGAATTTTATGACGGGTGTAAGCCTTACAATTATTCTTGATATTGTCTTCGCGGTGTTTTATTTCGGAGTTATGTTCCTATACTACAGCCGAATGCTTAGCCTGGTCGTTTTGGTTATGATTCCGATGTTCGTGCTATTAAATTTAATCGTCGCGCCGATTTTTAAACGTCTTATCAACGAAAGATTTTTAATAGCTAGTGAAAATCGTTCCTTCCTTATTGAGACGATAACCGGTATTCATACAGTCAAAGCGACAAGTGTAGAAAATAATTTTATTCGCCGCTATGAAGAAATGCTTGCTCGTTTGGTTAAAGCCTCCCTCGATGTTGTCAATTTGGCAAATATCGCGAACTCAATCGGCTCGTTCTTCTTTAGTATTTTCAATCTAGTAATTTTGTGGATTGGTGCTTATTATGTCATGGAAGGCGATATTACAGTTGGTGAATTGATTGCATTCCAAATGATTGCGGGACAATTAATCGGTCCGATTATGCGTCTAATTAATCAGTGGCAAGATTTTCAAAAAGTTCGCGTTTCAATGGAAAGACTTTCAGATATTATGGACGAGGACACCGAGCCTGCGTTTAATCCTTCGCGCACGACATTGCCGAGCCTGCGCGGCGAAATTGCTATGGAAAAATTAGCGTTCAGCTACACGGAAGAGGGCGGCAAAGTTCTCGATAACGTCAACATTAGAATTCCCGCCGGCATGAAAGTCGGTATCGTCGGTCGCTCCGGTTCGGGCAAATCTACATTAACTAAATTAATTCAGCGACTTTATCTGCCTGACACGGGACGCATTTTAATTGACGGCGTTGATATTGCACAGGTTGAGCCGGCGTGGCTTAGGCGGCAAATCGGCGTCGTGTTGCAAGATAGCATGCTTTTCAGTGGTTCGATTGAGGAAAATATTCGCATAGCCGCCCCGAACGCTACGCATGAAGAAATTGTTAATGCGGCAAAATTGGCGGGCGCAGATGAATTTATTAGTCAATTCCAGCACGGCTACGATAGTTTTGTCGGTGAACGCGGAAGTATGCTTAGCGGCGGTCAACGCCAAAGAATTGCTATCGCTCGTGCGTTGATTTCTAATCCCCGCATTTTGATTTTCGACGAAGCAACTTCTGCTCTCGACTACGAATCCGAAAATATCATCATGAATAATATTGAGCCGATTTCTCGTGGGCGTACAATGTTAATGATTGCTCACCGCCTGTCGACTGTTCGAGACTGCGACGCGATTATTGTTATCGACAAAGGACGCATAATCGAGGCGGGTACTCATGATGAATTAATGAAACGCAACGGCGTCTACGCTAAACTTCATCAAGCTCAAATGGGATAATAAAGGAGAGATTTTTTCGTGAATATTTTTATTTTGCACCCGTCATTCCCCGCGCAGTATTTGAATCTTGCGCCATATCTCGCAAGCAATCCTGAAAATGACGTTTACTTTTTATCTAAGGAAAATTCGATAAACGCGCAACTTAAGAACGTGACACTTGCCCTTTATCCTAAACCAAGCGAAGAATCGGAAAATTGGATTAAAACTTGTGGACCATTGCGCCCGGCGGCTGAGGCTGTCGTTGAAGGGCAAGCCGTTCTTCGTGCTATGGAGTGGCTCGTTAAAGAGCGCAATGTTAAACCTGATGTAATAATCGGTCACACGGGCTGGGGTTCAACTCTTTACTGCAAGGACATGTATCCTAAAGTTCCCATTCTCGGCTATTTTGAGTGGTATTATTTGGTTGAGGACAGCGATTGTTATTGGTGGCCAGACGAAGTTCCGCAACTTGGAAATCGCATTTCAATTCGCACGCGCAACGCTCATCACTTAATGAACTTGGAGCTTTGCGACGCGGGAATTACGCCGACTCAATGGCAATACTCGCAATTCCCCGAAGAGTACAAGCCAAAACTCAACGTGATTCACGAGGGCATTGATACGCGCTTTTGTTCGCCCGACCCAAGCGGTAAACGTCCTGGACTTGTGCTTGATGATATTCAACTTAATTTGCCTGAAGGCACCGAGATTATTACTTACGTTGCACGCGGTTTTGAAATTTATCGCGGCTTTCCGTATTTCATGGACGCAATTCGCCACGTCTTGGAACGCCGCCCGAATACTCATGTTATCGTTGTTGGCAAAGATAGAATTTGTTACGGCGCACAGCTTAAGGATACAACTTATCTTAAAGAAGAGGAGAAAAAAGGCGGCTATCCTACTGACCGCGTGCACTTTGTCGGCTTGAGAAATCGCGGTGATTATCAGAAAATTTTACGAGCGTCAAGTTGTCACGTCTATTTAACTCGTCCGTTCGTGCTTAGTTGGTCTTGTTTAGAGGCTATGAGTTTTGCCTGTCCTATGGTTTGCTCGAAAACTCCGCCTGTTCAAGAGGTTATGGAAGATAGCGTTAACGGTTTACTTGCAGAGTTCAGGTCGCCATATCACATTGCCCGCAAAATTGAGGAACTTCTTGACGACCCCGAATACGGCAAAAAATTGGGAGCGGCAGCGCGTGAAACGATTCAAGAACGTTTTGAGCTGATGAAGTGTATGAAGGCGCAGGAAGATTTAATGTATCGTTTGGTTCGTTGAGGATTGCGCGATGACTTTTGAAACATTTATTCCGGCGCGAGCAAAAACTGTGCTTGAACTTACAGGCGACGTTCCCGATGATTTTGAGACGACGGAGAAAAAATTTTTAGCAATTCAGCCCGAATGTAAATATACTGTCGCTAAAGATTTAACTGACCTTAAAGGGATTTTCGAGGTAATTTTGGTTCAAAGTCCTCTTATCGGCACGCTTGCCAATGAAAAACTCGTTGCAATGATAAAAAAAATTGCCACACGTCTCAAGCTCAATGGCACGCTGATTTTTACACTTGATAACATAGGGCATGCAGATAATCTCACGGCGATTCTTGAGGGCAAGCCTCTAAAATATAAAGTCACGTTGACACACGACGAATTGAGCGACGCGATTGAAGACGCGGGTTTATCCGTTTTGCGTTCGCTTAATGCCGCTCGTCCTATTCAAGTTAAGAAGTCAATAGCGGACGTTGCAAAAACGGAGCTGTCGGTTTTCGTTTACATATTTACAGCTTATAAAAGTGAGCCGCCTAAAAAAACTTTGGTTCAAACGTTAATAGGCGAGTCAACGGTTTGTGCGCCAAGTCGCGTCCACATGCCCAACGCATTTTTCATGGCGGAACCGAACGTTTTTATCGTGTCGTCACATGTCGGTAAGTCTTATCGTTTATTTGATCGTGAACAATTCGAGAACAGGATTTTTATAAATCAGCGCATGTGTTTTCCGTCGTTTGCAGTCGGATTGGATTTTTTTAAAGTCTTGCGCCAGAAAGAAATACTTTTTATCTCGGAAATGGACGATCACCCTGTACTTTGGGAGGAAGATTATAAAAAGACGGCGTGGATAAATTTTCGTGCAGTGCATGCAATTCAAACGTCGACGCCTTATTTAGCGGATTTTTTAAGCCAGTTTAATCCGAATGTAACAGTTTTCGCAAATCAACTTCACCGATTGCCGCCGCCGCGTGATTTTAACGACGAGTTTAAGCATAAAAAGCCAGTAACGATATTTTTTGGCGCACTCAATCGCGACGGAGATTTTATCGAGCTATTGCCAATTCTCAACAGATTCGCTAAGCAATACGGAAAAAAAATCGCGTTTAAAATTTTGGCGAGAAAAAATTTGTTCGACGCGCTGGAGGCAGAAAATAAAACTTTCATCGGCGACTTAAAAAAATACGAAGGGCAATTTGTTTCCTACGAAGTTTACGAGGCGGCAATTCGTTCGTCGGATATTGCGCTCTTGCCTTTGCGCGATAATGAATTCAACCGTTCAAAGTCCGATTTAAAATTTATCGAATGTGCGGGCAATGGCGCAGTTGTATTGGCGTCGCCAGTCGTTTACTCAAAAAGTATCGAGGAAGGGCGCACGGGCTTTATCTATCGTGACGACAGAGAATTTATTAACAAGCTCAACTTGCTAGTTAAAAATAAAAATTTGCGGCGCATGGTAGCAGAGGCGGCGTATGCTTACGTAAAGCGCGAAAGATTGATGAGCCAACATTATTTGGAGCGTCTGGAATGGTATCGAGAACTTTTAACGCGGTTGCCAGAATTGACAGCGGCGGCGGCAAAGCGGATTGAAAAATATATCCCGCTGTTCAAACAAGAAATTGCAGAATTTAGGGAGCGTTTCGCGCAAAATCAAAAGGAACTGCCTTACAATGTTGAAGGGAATTCAAAGCCTAGCGCAGAAATAATCATTCCAAATTGAAACTTTGCGGGGGTGATGAAAATGTCGGAAGTTCAAATTTTTTCGGGGGCAATGTTTTCGTTCGTAACCTACGCGCTGGTCGGCATTGCAGTATTGGGGATTTTAGTCGTAATTTACCTTAGCAGTCGCGGTTCTAAGAAAAACGAGGGCATGCTCGACGAACTTGTCCTTGACGAACGCCAGCAAAATCGCGACGGCTACACGAGCGTTATTGACAAGAGCAGATTTTTAGGTGCGATTGGCGTTTGTGTAACGGATTTACGACCGGCAGGGACAATTACTGTTGAGGGCGAGCCGGTTGATGTGGTGACGGAAGGCAGTTTCGTCAAGCAAGGCGATATTGTCAAAGTTATCAACGTAGACGGCTCTCGCGTGTTGGTTCGTCAAATTTAGAGAGGAGGTCATCTCATGGATTTTCTAATAGGTTCCGGCTTCTTCGTTTTAATGGGAATAATTATAGCGGCGGTATTTTTACATTTCGTACCAATCGGGCTGTGGATTTCGGCGTTGGCGGCTGATGTTCACGTCGGCATTTTCACGCTGATAGGAATGAGAATGCGCCGCGTTCCGCCCGCCAAAATTGTTATGCCACTCATAAAAGCTAATAAGGCAGGACTCGATGTCAATGTTAATCAGTTGGAAGCGCACTACCTCGCGGGCGGCAACGTCGACAAAGTTGTTGACGCTTTAATCGCCTCGCAACGTGCGCAGATTGTTTTGCCGTTTGAGCGTTCAGCGGCGATTGACTTGGCAGGTCGTGACGTTTTAGAAGCAGTTCAAATGAGCGTCAATCCAAAAGTTATTGAAACTCCAGTAGTTTCTGCGGTCGCTAAAAATGGTATCGAACTCAAAATCAAGGCACGTGTTACCGTTCGTGCAAATATCGATAGATTAGTTGGTGGCGCGGGCGAACCTACGATTATTGCTCGTGTCGGCGAAGGTATCGTTACGACGGTTGGTAGCTCTGAAATGCACACGGACGTTTTGGAAAGTCCCGACGATATTTCTAAAACTGTTTTGGGTAAAGGACTTGACGCGGGTACGGCGTTTGAAATTTTATCTATTGACATTGCGGACGTTGACGTTGGACGGAATATCGGCGCACAACTTCAAACAGACCAAGCAGAAGCGGACAAACGAATTGCTCAAGCTAAGGCGGAAGAACGTCGCGCAATGGCAGTCGCTAAAGAACAGGAAATGAAAGCCTATACGCAGGAAATGGAAGCAAAAGTCGTCGAGGCGCAAGCAGAAGTTCCGCACGCAATGGCGGAGGCTTTCAAGGCGGGCAATCTCGGCGTCATGGATTATTACAACATGATGAACGTTCAATCGGATACGGAAATGCGCAAGGCTGTCAGTCAAGCTGGCAAGGATAGGAAACATATTCCCTCACAGAAGTAATCTTTTAAAGGAGGTAGAGTCCTATGTTTGTTCCACCACTGAAAATCGGTGAAGTCATTAGCAACGCTAGCTTAAGTTCCATCTTCAAGGTCTCAAATATGGGTGGCATGCGTTACTCTAAGACTTACGATGTATTGGTGCTCATCTCTAATCATGCACTGAAGCGGTCGAATCCAGAGTGGAATCCCTTTGATGATGAATGGATAGACGGTGTGCTCTATTACACGGGCATGGGAAACATTGGAGATCAACCAAATCCACCAGCGATTCAAAACAGGCGTCTTTATCATGAGAACTACAGCGGACTTTATCTTTTCGAGGTATTCAGGCAGGGAGAGTTCACTTATAAAGGGCCTGTTAAGTTGGCAGGAAAGCCGATGTATGGAACTCAGCACCGTAACGGCATACAGCCCGATAAAAATGGAAAGTATCGTAAGGTTTGGATATTCCCTATAAGTAAGCTCGAATAATATTTTGTAATCAGAAAAACTAATAAAGCAAAAGTAGTCAAGGCGCAAGCAGAAGTTCCGCACGCAATGGCAGAGGCGTTCAAGGCGGGCAATCTCGGCGTCATGGATTATTACAACATGATGAACGTTCAATCGGATACTGAAATGCGTAAATCAATCAGTCAAGCTGGCAAGAGTAGAAAAAATATTCCAGCGCAGAAATAATTAGAAATTTTTTCCCGTCAAAATGGCGGGATATTTTTTTTGCAATCTACTTGATTGACGAAAATTTTCTGATAAAATATCAATACAAATAAAGGATAAATTTTACAAGGAGGAATTCATATGGCTATGATTATCGGTAGTAACAACAACAACAATAATAATGATCACTTCGCTGCTTTTAATTCACTGTCATTCATCACTCGGAACAAAATAGCTTATCAAAAAGAAATACAAAGAGCCTCAACAACCCGTCTGGATGTTAACGACGCAATCGACAACGTTTCCGCCTATAGCATTGAAGAAAGTCTCCGTATTCGCACACGAGTCCTTAATCAAGTCAATCAGAATATCCAAGATGATACTGCCCTCCTCAGGACGGCACAAAGTCGCGGCGGTGCAATCGTCGATTCGATTAAGGAAATTCAGCGGCTGGCTGTTAGTGCTACCGACGAAGCACTTACGGACGACGACCGCCGTGTAATTCAGAAAGATATAAATCGGCTCGTTGATCAAATCTCGACAGATGCACAAATTACTTTCAAGGGTAAAAAATTGATTGACGGCTCCGCCACAACGGGCAATCCTGCACTCGCAACTGTACTTAGCAATAATTCGTTGTACAGCAGCACAACCGCAGATACCGCGCTGACTGAATTGAAAAACAGCAACGGCGCAAATCTCGGAATTAACGCTAGCGACCGTATTACTGCCTCTTACGTCAAGGACAGCAATATCTATACAACAAGCTTTTCTGTCGGCAATAACACGCTCGAAGATATTTTTAAAAATCTCAACACGATAACTGGTATGTCGCTTAGAGAGACTGCATTTGTCGGCGGCGGCGCAGAAATCTTGACTAAACCCGTCGAACCGCCCGCCCCGATTAGACCGCTCGAACCGATTGCCCCTACCCAGCTCGCCGCTCCGATTGAGCCGACTGCCCCCACAACAGTTGCCAAGCCTGAAATTCCGCGCGGATTTGTTCCGAACAATGAACCCGAAATGACAAATTTTGCGTCTGCTGATGAATATAATGCGGCTACTGCAATTTATAGCGCAGTTCAATCTGGAACCGCTAATATTGTTGAAGAGAATGATCCGAATTACGCGACCGCCTTTGCAAATTATTCCGCTAAGACTTTCCAAGACCGCACTGCGGAAATTACAGCTTACAATCAGTACTTGAACGAAAAGGATATTTATGATTCGGCGATGGAAGATTACAACGCGGCTAGTGCACAGTACGAAGCTTACCTTGCAAATAATTCCGAAACAGTTGCGGCAAATTCTTCATCGAATACCACAATCGCGACTTATAATTGGTATGTTAACAGAAAAGATTCCTATGATTTGGCGCGGGCTGATTTCAACAGCAAGTATGAACAATTTGCAGATTACGTTGCAAATGCTCCCGACCAAAGCGAGGCTTATGAGAATTATTCGGCTTACCTTACGAATGAATCCATTTCGATTAATGAAGAACGTAGTCGGATTGTCGCTGATTACAATCAATATTTGAACCAATATAATAACAATTCGACTGCTGAAGATTATCACGCGGCTTACGAGAAATATACAGCTTACCTTGAGGCTTATTCCGGTTTGGTCGAGCAGTATAATCAGGAGCGGGAAGAATACGATAAACTTCTCCCGATATATCAGGATTACAAAAGAGACTACGACGAAAATTTCTTGCCGCAATACCAAAAAGATATGGCTGATTATCGTGTAATGACTGCCAACATTGTTAAACCCGATGATAACGGCTTGAGTGTGACGGCGCGTAAACCCGGACTTGACGAACAAATTTCTGGCGTTTCAATCAACGTCACGGATAGTTCTGGCAACGCCAAAGAGGCTGTAAATGCCGTGCTGAATAACTTCAAGACGACGACTTATGCGGCTGACGCACGCGATGATAATTCCGTTTACTTCCAAATCGGCGAAAATATTAACGAAGTACTAAATTTCGGCTTTACCGATATGCGGGCTGAAGCTTTCGGTTTGAAGGGCGCGAACGGCAATACAATTAGTATCTCTACAAAAGAGGACGCCGACGCCGCCTTATCTACCATAAATAACGCATTGAGTAGAGCTACAGAACAGTTGCAGACGATTGGCTACTCTGAAAAGAAACTCGGTTACATTGCAGACGCTTTGTCGAATGAGATTAGTAATATCCAAGAACCGGATTTAATGGTACGCAACGCAGACAGGGCGAGAACATTAACTCTGTACACTTTAGACTTTTTCCAAAAGGACAGAATGCAATCGATGTTGGCAATAGCAAATCAACATTCAAGCGCAGTGCTCGGTTTGCTTAGATGAAACTTTGAATTCTCTTTAATTAATTTCGCAGGTTGATTCTGACTTGCGAAATTTTTTTGTGCGTCGAAGGTTGTTAAAGATTTAAAGCTTAGATATAATTTTGCTTGAAAAAATTTTTGGAGAGGACACGATTTGAAACTTTACAGGTACAGGACGATTAAGAGCGCGTTGTTGGAATTGGATAACGGCACGTTTTATTTCGCGGATCCAAAAGAGTTAAACGACCCGCTCGAAGGTTACTTGAAAATTTTTTGGCAAGGCGATAAATTTGCTTGGGAGGGCTTGCTGAAAAATTTCGTGTGCAGTCTTTTCTACAACTTTCAAACGTATTTGCTCATGTCACGGCGTTTCCAAAATTCTGCACAAGAAAATTTTTTGAGCAACTTTCAGACCAGAAGCATATTGTCTGACCTTCACCAATTTGATAATTCGTCGTTTAGTCAAACTTTCGAGGAACTTACTGAAAATTTTTGGGCGGAGGAAATTGTTAAAAAGGTTGTCGATTTTTACGGCAACGATGAAATTAAATGTTACGGGCGCGAAATGGAATTTATTTTTCGTACAGTTATTGACGCTGCATTTATAATTTGCGTGAAGAAATTTAAAAGTCTCGGCTTAATTCACGACGACTTTGACGAAAAATTTTTCGATGTGGAATATGAAATTTCTTTTGCGGAACTAAAAAATATCAGCGACGCCGCTCGCAAGAAAAAAATTGATTCGCTCGAAAATCTTAACTGCGATATGATGGAATCAGGATTGCTCGCCTTGAAATTAAATAATCGCTCGTCCGATATGGAATATGTGCTCAAGCAAAATATGCTTTGGATCCGATTTATTTTTCCGCGCACTTACGTCGAACAGCTTAAAGAAATTATGTATCCTAGCGGTTACGTCGTGTGTTTTTCTGACACGCCAACGAATTCCGCCATGTGGGGCAACTATGCTGACAATCACAGAGGCATTTGTTTTATCTACGAGACGGAAAATCTTGACGGGCGTGAGTACATAAACTTCGCTACAAAATCTTTGGAAATTAAGCAAATAAAATATACTTCGCAGGTCATTGAGCGAAATTTTTTCGATACGTTGCTCAATCTTAGTTTTATCCGCGCAGAGGATTGGTTGACAGGACGCGGCGGGCTTAAAAGTAAAAAATTAACCGCGCCTAAAAGTACAGAAGGATACGTCGACGATTATCAAGAAAAATTTTATCGGAAGATAATGGATTGGCATCACGAACGCGAATACAGAATTTTTTTAGCGGATAGATTTTCTCATTACACAGACAGGTTTGCTCGGAATTTGAAATATGATTTGAAAATGCTGACGGGAATTATATTCGGGATAAGGACGACGCTCGACGATCGATTTAAAATTTTGCAGAAGCTTGCCAAGCTCGGAAAATCTATTCGCGACTTTAACTTTTTTCAAGCGGAATATGATGACGATACGCAATTAATTTCCATTCGCGAAAAAATTTTGCTGACAAAAATTACTTGAAATGAGGTGCTGATTATGGAACTTGCAACAATATTTTTAATCTGGCTGGCGATTACGGTTATTGATAATCTTGCCAAGCGCAAAAGAAGACGACTTCCGCCGCCGCAAAATGATTCGCCTGATTTCGATATACCAACGTTACCGAACGATCCTAACTTTCCAGGCGAAGAGATTCCCATTTTTATAGAAAGTCCTCGTCAAGTGGAAGTTCAATCTAAAAAAATTCCGCCGCGCCCGAAAAAAATTTCCGTACAAGAAGTTCGCAAGGCGGAGGAGACTAACGAACTCGATTTGAATTTAACGCCGTCAAATGTCATGAACGCTTTTGTTCTAAGTGAAATTTTAGATAAGCCAAAGGCTTTACGCCGCAGATAAAATTTTCAACCGCTTGCAATAAGTTGTAAAGCGGTTTTTTTTATGGTATATTGCATTGAATTACTTTAGGAGGCGAAAAATTTTAATGGCAATCTTAAAACTGAAACCTGCTTGCAAAGATTATATTTGGGGCGGACGACGGCTCATTGAAGAGTTCGGCATTGACTACGATAAAAAAGTTTTAGCAGAAGCGTGGATGTTGTCCTGTCACCCCGACGGCGCGTCAACACTTGAGAGCGGCGAAAATTTTGCTAATTATATAAAAAATCACGGCACGAAAATTTTAGGCACGAACTGTAAAAATTTCCGCGACTTCCCGATTATCATAAAATTTATCGACGCAAGAGAAAATCTTTCTGTGCAAGTTCACCCGCCCGACGATTACGCCTTAGCTCATGAAGGGCAATTCGGAAAATGTGAAATGTGGTACGTCCTCGACGCCGATGAAAATTCTGTGCTTTGGTGTGGCTTTAATAAAAAAATTTCCCGTGATGAATTTACTGCCCGCATAAAAAATAATTCGCTAGTTGAAGTTCTTAACGCTGTACCTGCGCGGCGCGGCGACGTGATTTTTATTCCGGCGGGGACGATTCACGCTGTTGGCAAAGGCGTTTTGATTGCCGAAATTCAGCAGAATTCTAACGTAAGCTATCGCATTTATGATTACGGTAGAAATCGCCCGCTACATATCGACAAGGCTCTTGACGTGACAAATTTAAATCCTGCGATTTTGCGTGGAGAAAGTTATCCGCACCTTGCCGCCTGTGATTATTTTGTTGTAGATAAGCTCACTCTCGACGGAAAAATTTTATCAGAGGCTCGCGGCGTCGTTGATGAGAAAACTTTTTTAAGCGTACTGATTCTCGGCGGCGAAGGCAAAATTTCTTGTGGCGGCGAAGAATATTTTTATCGTAAAGGCGACTCGTTCTTTTTGACGGCAGGCGCGGGCGAGTGGAAAATTTGCGGCTCTTGTGACGCACTCTTAACTACAATTCCCTAACCATGCAAAAAATTTTGGATGCGTATCAACTCGTTGGCTATTGTTCAACTTTTTTCGACCGCATGATGGCCAATGCCGATTTGCTTGCACGACTTGCATTGAAAATTTTTTGGGGACTCGACGCGGCGGCTTATCAAAAATTTCTAGCGCAAGCATTCGCGGGCATTCCAAAAAATTTCGGCGGAAGATTGCTTGAAGTTCCTGTCGGCACTGGTGTTTTGTCATTGCCAATTTATCAAAAACTCGACGCGGAAATTTTTTGCGTAGATTATTCGGACAAGATGTTAGACGCGGCAAAAGTTCGGGCAAGTCAAATGAATCTGCGCGGCGTGAAATTTCTTCAAGGCGACGTAGCTAAATTGCCCTTCGCAGATAATTTTTTCGACGCGGTATTATCAATTAACGGCTTCCATGTCTTTCCCGATAAAAATTCAGCTTGGACGGAAACTTATCGCGTATTAAAAAGTGGCGGAACTTTTAGCGGTTGCATGTATGTTAAGGGCGAAAATCGGCGGACGGATTTCTTTGTAGAAAACTTTTGCGACCGTCAAGGATTTTTTTCGCCACCCCATGAAACGTTTGCTAGCTTGCAAAAAAAATTAAGTGAACGATACGCCCGCGCAGAAATTACCAACGTTGAATCTTTTGCGGGCTTCGTCTGCACTAAATAGAAAGGCAACTATGAAAAAATTTTATAGTCTAATCGGCTTGATTCGCGACATCATTATTAATCGAAAACTTTTATGGCAAATGACGCGACGCGATTTCAAACAGCGATATGTCAGCTCTTACTTGGGAATTTTATGGGCGTTCATTCAGCCGGCGATAACGGTTTTAATTTTCTGGTTTGTCTTTCAAGTCGGATTTAAATCCGTGCCAATGAACAACGTCCCATTTATCCTGTGGCTAGTGTGCGGAATGTTCCCTTGGTTTTTCCTAAACGAAAGCATACAGAGCGCGACGAATTCGGTTATCGAAAGTTCGTTCCTCGTAAAAAAAATTGTCTTCCGCGTGGAGCTTTTGCCGATTGTAAAAATTGTTTCCGCGCTGGTCGTACACCTTTTTTTTATCGTCGTGCTGTTCGCCATGTTCGCGGCTTATGGTTATATGCCAACGATTTACAACCTGCAAATAATTTATTATTGCTTCGCGATGATTTGCTTATCGTTGGGAATTAGTTGGTTGACGAGTTCGCTGACAGTTTTTATGCGCGACGTGGGGCAGTTAGTTGCAATGATTCTGCAATTTGGTTTTTGGGGCACGCCGATTTTCTGGAATTTAAAAATGATTCCCGAACAGTTTCAATTTATTTTAAAATTAAATCCCGCGTATTACGTCGTCGAAGGTTATCGGCAAAGTTTTATTTATCACGAGTGGTTTTGGGAGCATTTGCATTTGACAGCGTATTATTGGGCGTTGACGGCGGTAATTATGTTTATCGGCGCGTGGTGTTTTAAAAAGTTGCGTCCACATTTTGCTGACGTGCTTTAAGCAAAAAAAATTAGCCGCAAACGCGGCAAGGGCAAAAAATTCAGATTAAATTTCTTCCAAATCTTCGGGGTGCTTTTTGATATAATCGCGATACTTGTTGTACTCGTCCTCAAAAGATTTATCTTCGGCGGCGGCGAGCTGAAAAGACATCATTGCAACCGCCATAATTCGGGCAATCTCGTGAGCCTCAAAAGTTTCGACTAAGCGGGAAATGGTACGCGCCGTTTCGTCAAGCAATTCTTGATCATCAGCGGCGAAACGGTTCAAAAGGAGCATATCGAACATTTGCTGTTCCAATGCCGACCAGCCGAGTGCAACGCCTGCATTGGAATGCGGAATTCTGTCGTGGACATTAAAGCCTGTCTCATCTACCTCGATTTCCGGAATATAAACTTCGTCTTCATCTTCAAAACGCGGTCTGAGCATACAGAACTACCCCCTGAAAAAATTATTGAAAAATACACCGAATATATTGTACTATAATAGGCGTTAAAATGTAAAGTAAAGCGGGGGTCACTCATGCAAAAAATTTTATTGGGAATCGGGATTGGATTGATTCTCTTGGGAATTTTCGGAGCAAGCTACACGTGGCACTATGACCACCGCGAGGTTGACACGCTGGATAAATATGCGGCGACGGATTTTCAAGTTGGACGTGACGTTGACGGGAATTGGGAAAGCGCGACGCTAAGTTTGTGGGATTATCGCTATGACAAGGCGCAACTGCTAAACAAGGTAATAGTTTTTACGGACGGTGCTCCTTGGGAAGTCGATGCCATTACTAAGCAAACGTCTGCAGGTTGGCGCAACGAGAATAAATTATTTTTCCATTTCCCGAAGTCAAGCTTTAAAGATTTATTGTTGGCTAAGGAGATTCGCATAAAATTTTTCTATGATAACGGACAATCGATTGATTTGCCATTAAGCAAGAAAGATTTGCTCGCTTGGCAGAGGAAATTGCGTTGGTAAAATTTGGTTGCAAGCTTTAGTATTCAAGATAAAAAAATTGCCCGTCCCGACAATCGAGAAGGGCTTTTTGTTTGTAAAACTAAGTTCAGTACTCGCCAACGACTTCGACAAAGCCAAAAGTGTCTTCAACTTCGCCGACGTGCAAGCCTTCAATGTAATCGTACATTTTCTGCGCAAAGGCTCCAATTTTGCCGTCACCGATGACATAATCTTTTCCCTTGTAGCGCAAAACACCAACGGGCGAAATAACCGCCGCCGTACCAGAGCCGAAAACTTCTTCCAAGCGACCGTCTTCGTGAGCCGCAATAATCTCGTCGATTGAAATTCTGCGCTCAACGACGGGAACTCCCCAAGCTTTAGCGACTTGATTAACAGTGCGGCGCGTAATTCCGTCCAAAATCGACGTTTGAATTTGCGGAGAGGGAGAAACGACTTCGCCATTAATCTTGAATAGAATATTCATTGAGCCAACTTCCTCGATATATTTGCGTTCTACGCCGTCAAGCCAAAGCACTTGGTCAAAGCCGATTTCGTGAGCGGCAAGTCCCGCGTGAAGGCTCGCCGCATAGTTGGCAGGAGTTTTCGCCGCACCTAAACCGCCACGAACTGCGCGGACATATTTATCCTCGACGAGAATTTTAACGGGCGCGAAGCCATGAGCATAATAAGCGGCAACAGGCGACAAAATTATCATAAACTTATATTTTTTGCTGACACTGACGCCCAAAACTTCATCGGTTGCGAAAACAAACGGACGAATGTAAAGGCTCTGCCCTTTTTCCGTCGGTATCCAATCTTTATCAATGTCAATGAGTTTCATCAAGCCCGCGTGAATCACGTCAAAGGGAAGTTCGGGAATATCAAGAATTTTAGCTGAACGGTTTAAACGATTGAGATGATCTTTTGCGCGGAAAACGACAGCTTTGTTGCCTTGACGATAAGCCTTTAATCCCTCGAAAATCGCCTGTCCATAGTGGAGCGTCGCATTGGCAGGATCAATCGAAATCTTTTCGTGCGGAACGATTCTCGCGTCGTGCCAACCCTGCGCGGCGTCGTAGTCCATTACAAACATATAATCGCTAAAGTGCGTGCCGAATCCAATTTTAGAAACGTCGGGCTTTGTCTTGAGAGTTTTAGCCTCGACAAATTTAATCTCCATAAAAAATCCTCCTAATCAAATAAATTTCTGGTTATTATAATTCAGCGTATCGAAAACTTCAACTAAAATTATCAAGTTGCGTTTCGTGGCGAGAAATATTAAAATACGCAAAAGATTTTTTTATTATGGAGGAATTTCCATGTCGCAGTTTGATAAAAGAAATTTATCGATGATGATGGATTTCTACGAAATGACAATGGCGAACGGCTATTTTGTTAACGGCGGGGAAAATACTCGCGTGGCATTTGACGTATTTTATCGGCGCAACCCCGACGCCGGCGGCTTTGCAATTTTCGCAGGACTTGAACAAGTTATCGAATACGTCGAAAATATGCAGTTCAGCGCGAGTGATATTGACTATCTGCGCGAACAAAAAATTTTCAGCGATGACTTTTTGGAGAGTTTAAAAGACTTTCATTTTCACGGCGATATTTACGCTTTCCCCGAAGGCACGATTATGTATCCCAACGAGCCGTTCTTAACAGTTGTAGCTAACTTGATTGACGCGCAACTTGTTGAGACGGCAATTTTAGCGCAGATTAATCATCAGTCGTTGATTGCAACTAAGGCGCGGCGTATCGTTCGGGCGGCGGAAGGGCGTTTCGTTTCAGACTTTGGAGCTAGACGCGCTCATAATATGGACGCTGCAACTTATGGAGCGCGGGCGGCGTTTATCGGCGGTGTCAATGGCACGGCAACTGTTAGCGCGGGACAACTTTTTAACATTCCCGTAAATGGCACAATGGCGCATAGTTGGGTTATGTATTTCCGTGACGAGTTTGAGGCATTCAAAAGATATGCCGAAGTTTATCCCAATTCTACGACGCTCCTTGTTGATACTTACGACGTTATCCATAGCGGCATTCCAAATGCAATTCGTGTTGCTAAAGAAATTTTGGGGCCGCAAGGTAAACGCCTGCGCGGCGTGCGCATTGATTCTGGAGACTTGGCTTATCTGTCTAAAAAAATTCGTAAAATGCTTGACGAAGCGGGCTTGAACGATTGTAAAATTATCGCCTCAAATAGTCTCGACGAATTCACGATAACTTCGCTGATAAGTCAGGGCGCGGCGATCGATTCCTTTGGTGTTGGTGAACGTTTGATAACTGCCAAAAGCGAGCCGGTTTTCGGCGCAGTTTATAAAATTGTAGCGGTTGAAGAAGGCGGCGTATTCATTCCGCGAATCAAAGTTAGCGAAAACGTCGAAAAAATCACCAATCCCGGCTTGAAAAATATTTATCGCGTCTACGATTCAAACGGACATGCCGTAGCAGATTTAATCGCGCTGTTCGATGAGCCTGTTGACATGAGCAAGCCTTTCCGCTATGTTGACCCTGTTAAGCCGTGGAAAAATCGTCGCTTTGAAAATTGCACAGCTAAAAAACTGTCGCGACTTTACGTTAAAGACGGGCGGCGCGTGGAGACTTTGCCCCAACTTAATGAAATTCGCGATTATGTCAAGCACCAGCTTGCAGAGGAAATTTGGCAGGAAGAACAGCGTTTTGAAAACCCTCACCGCCATTATCTTGACATGACGCCCGATTATTACGATATGAAAATGTCCTTACTGCACAAGACGCGTTCCGCTATTTAAAGAGGTGATTAATTTTGCCGTCAATAAAAGTCGCTGTGGTTATCCCAACTTACAAAGAAGAACTCGACGAATTTGAAAAAATTTCCCTCGCACAAGTCCGAAAAGTTTTGGGCAATTATCCGATTGTTTTTGTCGTACCTGAAGGAAAAAATTTTTCCTACTTTAACCATGAAGATATAATTGTTAAATTCCCGCCGCAATTTTTCCAAAGCCTTGAAAATTATAATTATCTTATGATGTCGCCGCAATTTTACGAGGCGTTCCTAAGTTTCGATTATATTTTAATTTATCAGCTTGACGCTTTTGTTTTTTATGACGCACTCGAATTTTTCTGCTCGCTTGGTTATGATTATATTGGTGCACCTATCGCTTATAGTTCGTGGTACGGATATAAATCAAAAAAAGTTCCGCGTGTCGGCAACGGTGGCTTTTCTCTGCGCAAAGTTAAAACTTGTCATCAACTCTTAAAGGAATGTTCAGCTTTACCGAATTGGAATGATTTTCTTGATAAATTTTACGAAGATGCTTTCTTTGGTTTTTGCGGCGTCAATGACGACGTAGATTTTAAAACTGCGCCCGTATTCGTTGCTGTGCGCTTTGCTTTTGATTTTTATCCTGAAAGATTCATAAAAAGAACTGGGAAAATTCCTTTTGGTTGTCATGGCTGGCCTAAATTCGGCGCAGATTTTTATGTCAAGGCTTTTGCACAATATGGTTGGGATTTGCGTCCGCTCCGTGATAAAATGGGCAACGAAGATTATCAATTCCGATTAACATCGTCTTTAGAAATTGTAGCGATAAGGCGTTTAATTCGCGGGATTAAACACGGTCAATCCGTCCTCCAATATTTGCCGACGAAAAATTTTGCCTCTGTTCGAGTTATTCGCCACCCTGTTGCAATGAAAATTTTAGCCGGCATGATTCGTGAGGACAGCTCTGTTACCGATAAAATTTTTTTCTACGATGTGAAAAATTATCTAAATCTTGTTGCTGACGTGACACGCGAAGAGTTGCCTCATCTTGTCATTAGCGAAGAATATGACGAATCTTTAATTGAACAAATAGAAGAAAAAGGGCTACGCTATGGCGAACATGTTATTTCCTTCCGACAAGAATATATGAAGCATGAAGAAAAACTTTTCCACAATCTCGGCAAGTAAACAAAAAGGCGAGCAGTCAATCGACCGTTCGCCTAATTTTTTTATATCAATTACGCTCAATAATTTTCTGCATTAATCTCGAAGAAACTTTGCGGGTGATTGCAGACGGGGCAAAGATCCGGCGCGTTAGTTCCGATGACGATATGTCCGCAATTTCTGCACTCCCAAACTTGAACGCCCGCCTTCTTGAAGACTTCCTGCGCCTCGATGTTCTTTAACAGCTTGCGATAACGTTCCTCGTGATGTTTTTCGATAGCCGCAACGCCTCTGAACTGCTCCGCCAATTCGTGGAAGCCTTCCGCGTCAGCCTCGCGTGCCATACGCGCATACATATCCGTCCACTCGAAATTTTCACCGTCAGCCGCGTGTAAAAGATTTTCTTCCACCGTTCCGAGTTCGCCCAGCGCTTTAAACCAAAGTTTGGCGTGCTCTTTCTCGTTATCGGCAGTCTTAAGGAATAAAGCGGCGATTTGTTCGTAGCCGTTCTTTTTCGCGACGCTTGCATAGTAAGTATATTTATTCCGAGCTTGACTTTCGCCCGCAAATGCCTCTTGAAGATTTTTCTCGGTCTTGGTTCCGGCGTATTTGCTTTTCTTCGGAGCCTCTTCAACGACTTTTTCAAAATCGGTAGAGGGGTGCTTACAAAGCGGACAAATCGCGGGCGGCTCGTCGCCCTCGTGAACATAGCCGCAAATTCTGCAAACCCATTTCGTTTTGCCCGAAGCTTTAACGGCGGGTTTCGGTTTGATGTGAGCTTGATAGAAATTGTAAGTCGTCGAAGGTACGTCAGAAAATTTCTCCATATCGACAACTTCCGCTATGAAAATGCTATGCGTATCGAGTTCGACCTGCTGAATCACGTTCGCGCTTATGTAAGAGTTCGTGCCCTCTGTAATTGCCAATGTACCGTTCGCCGTGCGCTGAACTTTATCGAAGTCGGCAAATTTATCGACGTTGCGCCCGCTCTGAAAGCCGAAATGCTTAAATAAATCGAAAGTCGCCGCCTCGCTGATGATTGACACGGTAAATTTCTTCGTCTTTGCGATTATGTCGTGCGTGTAGTTCGATTTGTTAACCGCGATTGAAATTCTGTCCTTAGTTATCGGCGCGGCTGTCACTTGCGTCACGGTGTTGATTATGCAGGCGTTATCCTTAGTGCCGTCGTTCGCGCTCAGAACGAATAGCCCGTATTGAACGTTGAATAAAACTTTGCTGTCCATTTTCGTCACCTCTCCTAAAAATTTTAGTCATGATAGCAAAAAAAATCCTCCGCCGCAAGTTCAAAGGCAGAGGTTTATTTTTTAGCTTGCAATTTTTTGCTTTTGTCTGCGGAGCCGCGCAGGTTTCATTTTTGCCAGTTCCTCATCAGTCAACGGCGGAATGTCGCTGTAATCTATTTCATCATCTTTAAGTTCTTTCATCTCCAAAATTCTTTTTTGTTGTTCGGCACTTATTTTCATTCCCTTATAAACGACCAGACTGCCCATAATATCTGCTCCTCTCTTTTTTAGTTGCTTGTCGAGCTGAAATGAGACGATATTTTTCGCCGCGCTCTGTATAAATTACGACAAGAACCTTTCCGACAAGTCCTATAACTTTTATTCGGTCTTCGTCGTCGCTATGTTCCTCATCGTAGTCGTCAATCAAATGTTCATCGAGAAAAATCAACGCCGCGTCCTCAAAATGTATTCCGTGCTTTTTCCAATTCAATTCGGCTTTGTTATCGTCCCACTCAACTATATACTCGCCAACTTCAATTTCGCCCATAAAATCTCATCTCCAAGTAAATTTTAGCAAAAAAAATCCTCCGCCGCAAGTTTTTCGACAGAGGTTTATTTTTTAGCCTTCGTAGCCGAGTTCTTTATAACAATCTACGCGATTATTGTACGCATAATCATCATTTGGATTAATTTTAATAGCTTTGTCAAAATCTTGAATGGCTCGCTCATATTGTCCTAAATTTTTATAAGCAATGCCGCGATTGTTGTATGCATAAAAATTATTCTGATTGAGTTGAATAGAATCGTTACAAAGCTTAATTGCACTCTCATAGTCATTTTTATCAATAAGTTCCCAAGCTTTATCAGATTTTATCTTTGAAATAACAAATCTTTCATGGTCTGTAAGTTCTTGAAATATTTTATTATTAATTTGCTGGCGTTGTAATTCTTCGATTTCCCTGCGTAGAGATTCATTTTGCGCTTTAAGCTCTGTTCTTTCCTGAAAACATTTGACAATATAATCCATGATTTCATTATCGTCGATTTGGGCAATAACGGTTGCACGAATTAAAATATTATCATTAGAATCAATGACATTATAGTTAATGTTGCTGATATTATAAATTTCGTTGGCGATAGATAAAATTTCGTCGTCAGGGAAGGTTAAATATCTATCTTTCAAGAAGGAATAGACATAATTAGCGATTTTCTTTTGGACGTTTTCTTGAGCGAGATTTTTAGCGCGGATTTTGACATTTTTAAGGTTATCGGAATCATTCATAATACATTCGGCGACGCCATCATAAATTTTAATAGAATTATCGTTAGAATAGGCATTTTCATTGGTTGAAGAGTTCCCTTGATTCATAGTGATTCCTCCAAAAATTTTTGCTAAAATTATATCACAGAGGCTTTTAAAAGGAAAATCCTACCCAAAATAATTTTTGAGCAAAATAGGGCGACGATACCCGATAAACAACAGACGAAAAAAATAACCCCCAACAAGGGCGCGGGGGATTTTTACAGTTTATAAAATTTTGGACAGGAAAGCTTTGGTGCGTTCCTCCTTCGGATTCTCGAAAACTTCTTTTGGTTTGCCCTGTTCGACGATATAGCCGCCGTCGACAAATAATAATCGCGTGCCGACTTCGCGAGCAAAACCCATTTCGTGAGTTACGATTACCATAGTCATACCGGTTTCGGCGAGGCGTTGCATAACGTCAAGAACTTCGCCGACCATTTCCGGATCCAGTGCGCTCGTCGGTTCGTCGAATAACATAACTTTGGGTTGCATTGCTAAGGCGCGGGCGATTGCGACGCGCTGTTGTTGTCCGCCGCTAAGTTGGTTAGGGTAAGCGTCTGCCTTGTCGCCTAAGCCCACGCGGTCAAGTAAATCCTGCGCAGTCTGTTCAGCTTTGGAGCGATTAACTTTGCGAACTTTCATTGGCGCGAGCGTAATGTTGTCGAGAACTGTCATATGCGGAAATAAATTAAACCGCTGAAAAACCATGCCGACTTCCTCGCGGACTTTGTTAATATTAGCGTCGCTATCCATTGGGATTCCGTCAACAGTTATCGTACCGTCCGTTGGCTCCTCTAAAAAATTTATGCAACGGAGCAAAGTTGACTTGCCCGAACCCGAAGGACCAATTATCACGACAACTTCGCGCTCGTCAATGTGCAAGTCAATTCCCTTTAAAACATGCAAATCGCCAAAAGATTTTTTTAAGCCTTTAATTTCAATCATAATTTACTACCTTTAACCATTAAGACTGCCGACACTATTAACGGACTTTTCAAGCATACTATCTTGTGTTTGAACTGCCTTTGCATTCGACTCGTAAAGCCGCTGATTGTGAATCAATTCGACCATCTCATAAACAATCGACGTGTTAGATTTTTCCAATGCGCCCTGAAGTAATTCGCCTGAAGCGGGGCGCGGCTGTGCGTCGGGATTCATTATTCGCGCCTGCAAGTTTGGATTGACGCCTGCTATCGGCGGCGGATTGCCTTCGTTGTCGTTGACGATGTAATAAAGATTATCGCCCTGCTTTTGCGTGGCAAGCCTATCACCGAACTCGACGAACTGAATTTGCGCGAGCGGCTGTTGAATATCCATATTGCCAACGGCTTCCCAACGATTAAGTTCCGGATTAAGACGCAATTCAGTGCCTGGTACGTAAATTACCCCGTTGCCAGTGACGACGACGCTAGAATCGGCAACGTTGGCAGGAATACGAATCGGATTGCCCGTCGTATCAAGCAAATTATAGCCGCGAATATCTTGCAGATAACCTTGAGCGTTTTTAAAGAAAGCTCCGTTGCGAGTATAGCGAACGCCGTCGGGAGTTTGAAGTGCAAAAAATCCGTCGCCGACAATCGCCAAATCGTAAGTGTTGCCAGTCGTCTCAAGTGCGCCCTGCTGATAATCAACGGCGATTTCGTCAATATAGTCGCCCAATCCGAGCTTGCCGATATTCGGAACGTAAAATGGGTCGGCGTTAAAGCCTTTAATCTGCGTGATGTCTTCCTTAGACGTGCCAAGCTCCGCCAGCGTGTTAAAAGGTGCACCGTCCACGCCGAGCACGCCGCCGTTGTCAAAGTCGTTGACGCGCCGAATCAACATGTTGTGAAATTCCTTGTGAACGGTTATATCTTTTTTATAGCCGGTCGTCGCGGCGTTAGCAAGATTATGGGCGATAACGTCAGTGCGTTTAAGTTCGCTAATCATACCCGTTGCCGCCGTATAAAGTCCGCGCCACATTTATATATCACTCTCCTATTGTAATTTATTGCTAATTTTCTAGTTTACTTCGACGCCGCCGACCTTAGTATAAATCATACCGCTTTTGCCTCGCGTGGAGGACATAAGCGAGACGGATTTAACTTCCATTTCTCCGTTGGGAGGATTTTTAAGCAATTCTTCAATACTTCGGTTGAATTCTGCCCTACGCACTAAGGTTATATGTGGAGAAAACTTTTTTCTGTCGTATGGAATATTATTTTCCGCCAAAGCTCTGCGCAATCGGCGAACATAATTTGACAGCTCGTCGTTTGCCGCAATCCCCGCCCAAAAAATATCTCTGAAAGTTCCGATACCGTCAAGATTTATGGAAAAAGATTTAAAGGGAACGGAATTCATAACTTCCGAGATGAAATTGGGATTTCCGTACTCTCCGATGAACGCCAAAGTCAAGTGAAGATTTTGTACGGGTGTGAAATTACCGCATACGCCCAAAACTTTCCAGTCCGATTGCAATTTTGTCAGTGCTTGTAAAATTTCTTCGTCAAATTCTATTGCGATAAACAGCCGCATTACATCATTCCTCTGCAATTTATTTAAAATCACCCTGCGCAGGATTTTAAAGCTTTGCACCGAATTTTTCAAGGAAATATTTTCGAGGGGGAATTGATATGGCTGATGAACGATTAATTGTCGCGCTGGACTTCCACACGTTCGACGACGTAAAAAATTTAGTCAACGAGCTTGGCGATAGCGTGAACTTTTACAAAGTCGGCATGGAACTTTTTTATTCGGTCGGCGCGGGCGTCGTCGAGTGGCTTAAGTCGCAGGATAAAAAAATTTTCCTCGACCTCAAGCTTCACGATATACCCAATACGGTAGCTGGCGGCTTGTGCTCGCTTATGAATTTGGGCGCGGATATTTTGAACGTCCATGCGTCGGGCGGCTTTACGATGATGAAAACGGCGGCAGAGGCTCTGCACAAGGAAGCAAATCTGCGCGGCGTCGAACGTCCGAAATTGATAGCGATAACAATCCTGACCAGTCTAAATCAATCTGAATGGTGCGGCGCATTGAAAATTTCGGAGCAGGTTGTTGAGTTTGCAAAGCTTGCACAATCGGCAGGACTTGACGGCGTAGTTGCGTCGCCGCAGGAAGCAAAATTGATTCGCGAGGCTTGCGGAGAAAACTTTTTAATCGTGACGCCGGGAATCAGACCTGCAGGAGCCGACATTAACGATCAGCAAAGAATTTCTACACCGAAGGCGGCACTTCAAAACGGCGCGACACATTTGGTTATAGGGCGTCCAATTCGGGCAGCGGCAAATCCACGCGAGGCGGCAGAAAAAATTTTAGTTGAAATCGACGGTGTGTAAGCTGTGGACAAATCTTGGGAAACCAGCGGAATTTACATGCTTAAATGCCGTGTCAATGGCAAAAGATACATCGGAAAATCCAACAATATCAAACGGCGGCTGAATGAGCATAAAAATTGCAAAAGTTTTGCGCCCTTAATATGTAAAGCCATCGCGAAATACGGTTGGGACGCCTTCGACAAAACTGTATTGGAATTTTGCCCCGTCGAAGAGCTTGACGAAAAAGAGATGCACTACATCGCCGAACTCAAGCCGGAATATAATTTAGCTAAAGGCGGCAGTGGTCCTACAAGAGTTTCGCCTTCGCCTGAAACGCGTGAAATACTGCGGGAAGCCGCTAAAAAGCAGTGGGCAGACGAAAAGTACCTGAAGCTTATCAAAAAGCCGATAATTTGCATTGACACCGGAGAAATTTTTGATTCGGTGAAGAGTGCCGCCGCAAAAGTTGGCGTTTCGTATGGTTGCATTTCAATGGCTTTAAATGGGAAAATGAAAACAGCCGGCGGTTATCGCTGGGCTTATCTGAACCCTGATGATAAAGTCTCTGAAGAAACTAGCAAAAGTTTGGGCAAAGCTAATCGAGGCAAAAAACAGAGCGCGGAACAAATTGAAAAGCGCGCGACTAAATTAAGGGGGAAAAGTAATCCTCATCTGAATCACTATAAGCCTGTATTTTGTGTTGAAACGGGAAGAATTTTTGCTTCGGTGAAAATCGCCGCTGAATCCGTCGGAATTACTCCGTGTTTCTTATCTAAAGTTTTACACGGGATAGGAAAGACGGCGGGCGGCTATCATTGGAAATTTGCTAAGGAGGTTTTTTACATGACTGAGAAAGAGGTTTACGACTTGTTTGTTAAGACGGGCGCAATTATGCATGGGCATTTCGCTCTAACGGGCGGCGACCATTCGGCGCGCTATATCGAGAAATTTCGCGTGCTGGAACGCCCTCCTTACACTGCAAGACTCTGCCGAGCAATCGCTGAACACTTCAAGGACGCGCAGATTGAGACGGTTGTCGGTCCCGCGACGGGCGGAATCATTTTGGCGCACGAAACCGCATTCTCATTGGGCACGCGCGCGATTTTTACGGAGCGCGTTGATGGCAAAATGACTTTTCGTCGCGGATTTACTTTGCACGAGGGCGAGCGCGTCTTGATTGTCGAAGACGTGGTAACGACGGGCGGTTCTGTTCGTGAGGTTATCGACGTTGTTAAGCAATTCGGCGGCGTGCCCGTTGCAGTTAGTATGCTCGTCGACAGGTCGGGCGGCAAAGTCAATTTTGGCGACGTTCCGAGCTATGCATTACTTCACATGAACGTTGAGACTTATAAGCCGGAAGATTGCCCGCTGTGCAAAGAAGGCGTTCCGCTGACTAAACGTGGCTCAACTGGTAAAAAATAAATGCTCAAAACTTTAACAGTTGAAAATTTCGCGCTGATAGAAAATGTTACCGTTGAATTTGGCGTGGGTTTAAATATTTTGACTGGCGAGACCGGCGCGGGTAAATCAATTCTGATTGAGGCATTGGGCGCAATTCTCGGAAATAAAATCGGTGTAAGTAAAATTCGTAAGGGCGCGGACTTTTTGCGCGTCGAGGCAATTTTTTCTAACGACTTAAAAATTATGCGAAAAATTTCCCGCACAGGCAAGAATTCAATTACGGTTGGCGGCAAGTCGATAACTTTGGCTGCGTTGAAAAAAATCGGCGCAGAACTTTTAGACACGCACGATCAAAATAAAAATTTGGAGCTTTTGCGTGAGGAAAATATTTACAAACTGATTGACGACGAAAATATTTTATTTGAGCTGGAAACTTTCCAAAGTCTTTATCACGAGCTGAATTCTAAAAATCGTGCACTGGAGAAAAAAATATCTGCGCGGGCGGAAAATCTTCAACGCTTGGATTTTTTGCGTTGGCAGGAGCGGGAAATTTCTGCGGCTAATCTCAAGCCCGACGAAGACGAAAAAATTGACGCGGAGATAAAAAAGTTGTCGCATGCAGAAAAAATTGCTGAACACGTTCAAGAGTCCGCGCAGATTCTAAACGACGGCGACTATGATATTTTGACGGCATTAGCTAAGGTTCAGAAAAATTTAAATGATGTGGCGCGTTATGATGATAAGCTGGATTCGGCGCGAAAACTTTTAGAGGACGCTGAAATTTATCTGCGCGAGGCTTATGATGAGATTCGCAATTACGGCGGCGATTTTGATTTTTCGCCCGAACTTTTAGATAAACTTCATGAGCGGGCGGACGAAATTTTTAAACTCAAGCAGAAATACGGCGCGTCAGTCAATGAAATTTTGCAGCGATTGGAAAAAATTCGCTTTGATATTTCGGCGATAGAAAATTTTGATTCGGACGTCGAGGAACTTCAAAAAGCGGTTGCTGAATTGGAAGTTAAAACAAAATCCTGCGCGGCAAAACTTTTAACAATGCGTCAAGCGTCAGCAAAAATGTTAAGCGCAACTATTGAAACGGAAGTTCAGAAATTAGGCATGGCGAGTGCGCAATTTGAAATCGTCGTTGAGCAATCAGAAAAATTTTCTAAGAACGGCGGCGACAAAGCGGATATTTTATTTTGCGCGAATGTCGGCGAAGAGAAATTACCATTGTCAAAAGTCGTATCGGGCGGCGAGCTGTCGAGAATCGCATTGGCAATAAAAATTGTCATGGCGTCTCAACAACGCGGCGATAATTTTAAAACAATGGTATTTGACGAGATAGACACGGGGCTTGGCGGCGTCACGGCAAAAACGGTTGCAGAATGTATTGCTAGAATTTCACGTGGCTGGCAAGTCCTGTGCATAACTCATTTGCCGCAAATCGCGAGCATGGCGGACATTCACTTACAAATAACTAAATCGGAAGTCGGCGGGCGCACCATTACAAAAGTTAAACACCTCGACGACGAGGAACGCATTAAAGAAATTGCGCGTATGGCGTCGGGGGAAGAATCGCCCGTTGCGATAAAAAATGCCTCCGAAATGATTTTGTCGGCAAAAAATTTCAAGGAAATATAAAATTACATACGAGAAAAATTTTCTTGACAAAAATTTATAAAGCCGTTATAATGCGCCTTGTGTTAGTCAAGTGGCTGATACAAGCGGAAGTAGCTCAGTGGTAGAGCACAACCTTGCCAAGGTTGGGGTCGCGAGTTCGAGCCTCGTTTTCCGCTCCAAGTTTTGCGGACATAGCTCATCTGGTAGAGCGCAACCTTGCCAAGGTTGAGGTAGCGAGTTCGAGCCTCGTTGTCCGCTCCAAGTTTTTGATAACAAGTTGGTTACCGGTTGGACCCGTAGCTCAGTTGGTTAGAGCAACCGGCTCATAACCGGTCGGTCCTAGGTTCAAGTCCTAGTGGGTCCACCAACTTAAAATAAATATGACTCTGTAGCTCAGTTGGATTAGAGTATTTGACTACGAATCAAAGGGTCGGGGGTTCAAGTCCCTCCAGGGTCGCCATATTGGGTAGGTGGCCGAGTGGTTAAAGGCGACGGACTGTAAATCCGTTCTCACTGAGTACGATGGTTCGAATCCATCCCTGCCCACCATATCGAAAATTCAAGTGTCGTCGCAAGGCGGCACTTTTGCTTTACGTGGAAATCAATTTCTAAACATGCTATAATGTACAACAAAAACTAAAGGTAATTAATTTCAATGAAACTTGAGCGCGAATTTTATCTACGTGACGGCTTAACGGTTGCCCGCGAGCTTATCGGGAAAAAACTTGTAACCAATCTGCCTGAAGGATTGACTAGTGGAATTATAATTGAAACGGAAGCTTATATGGGTGCGATTGACGCCGCCTCTCATGCTTATAGGGGCAAGACGGAACGCACGAAAATTTTTTACAACGCGGGTGGATTTGTTTATGTTTACCTGATTTATGGAATGTATCTTTGTACAAATGTCGTTTCCAATGTTGCGAACGTTCCCGAAGCTGTTTTGATTAGAGCTTTGAAACCCGTTAACGGTATTGAACTTATGAAAAGTCGTCGGAATAAAAAGAACCTGCGCGAACTGTGTTCAGGACCTGGCAAACTCTCTCAAGCTTTAGGAATAACAAAAAATTTTTATGGCGCGGATTTATGTAGTGATGAAATTTTTATCGAGACGGCAGAAGATTTATGCGTAGAGGCGACTAAAAGAATTAACGTCGAATATGCGGGCGAGGCGGCGAATTATTTATGGCGATTCGTTGCTAAGGACAATAATTTTCTTAGCGTCTAATAGGGGAGGAATTTTAATGATTGATATTTTAGACGTTCACATACACACAACGGCAAGTGTGCATGCTTACAGCACGTTTAGCGAATGCATTGCGGCGGCTAAGGCAAAAGGTTTGGAGCTTATCGGAATTGCCGACCATGCGCCATCCGTGCCAGGCTCGATTCACCCATTTTATTTTATGAATTTTAAAGTGATACCTCGCGACGCTTATGGGATAAAAATTGCAATGGGTTCGGAACTGAACATAATCGACTATTCTGGCAGTACTGACCTCCCCGCCAAAATTTTAAAGCGGCTCGACTATGGAATTGCTAGTTTGCACAAAGAGTGTATTGAAATTGGAAGCGTTGCTGAAAATACAGCGGCGATTATCGGAGCAATGCGCAATCCGCACGTCGTGATAATCGGGCACCCCGACAATCCGCGATTTCCTGCCGATTTAGATGCGATTGCTCGCGCCGCCAAAGATAACGGCGTTTTGCTTGAAGTAAACAACAGTTCTTACTTTTATAAACACCGCGCAGGTTCGGCGGATAATGCAAAAATTATGTTGACAGCTTGCAAAAAATACGGAACGAAAATTATAATCGGCTCGGACGCGCACATTGACCTTGACGTCGGCAGACACGAAGATGCGCAAAAAATTTTGGCGGAAAATAATTTCCCTGCTGAACTCGTCGTAAATTCTAGCGTAGAAAAATTTTTTGAGTGCGTCAAGTACAGAAAATCTTTGGCACCGTAAAGAAAGTTGGTATCTTCTTGTCCGTTAATGATATATTTTTTATGCTCCGCTCCGTTAAAATGACGACCGCTGGAATTGAGCTGGCGTCTTTTCGCAGAGCAAAATTGTTTAAAGATTATCTCGGCATTGACGTAACTTTAATCACGAATGAATATCAGCACGATTTACTTGAGCGTTGCGACGATTACAAGATAAGTGCTCGCGTGTTGAACATGTACGATTATTTTCAAGAAATTAATCGGGAAGTCGAGAAGCCGCGCAGAATTTTAATTGAGCCAATGCACGAAGGCTGGAGCATTGAACGAATCCGAAATGATTTGTGCATTTGGAAAGACGGCGTTTTAGTAATGTACTGCGTCTTTTCGAGCAAAACTCAACGGCTAAGTTTTATAAATTTTTTTAACGAGGAGCGCAAAAAAATTCGCCGCGATTGCTACGATACATTTGGCTTTTTGAGTTGCCGTCAAGAATTAGATTCCGAAACCGAGCGTGAGAAGGAAATTTTTTACTATCGACCGGACGGCACAGTTGCAATCCATGAGACCTATCAATTCGTTCGTGGCAAAAATTCTCTGGAGAAAATGGAGCTTATAAATCGGCAGGGAAAAATTATAATAAAATTTCACCGGCGCAACGAGGCGTTATTGCATTGGCTCAAGCAACTTTTCAGCGATAAGGACAAAAATTATCTTCTGATAGGTGACAGGACGCCGGAATATCACAAAACTTATACTTACTTAAAATCGGCGAATCTCGACAACGTAAAAGTTATTCACCAGTTGCACGGCTTCCACGTCTACGGAGATAGAACGCCACTAACGTCGCCAGTTAAAGATAATTACGAGTTTTTAGAGAGTAAAAAGATTAAAGCCGACGCCATTATTGCCTTAACCGAACAGCAACGGAACGACATAATAACCAGATATAATTTGCAAAACGTGTACGCAATTCCGCACGCACTGCAGGAAGTTCACGTTGGCAAAGTTAATTTTAATCCGCTTACTGTGGTAATGGTCGGGCGAATTGTTCCCGCTAAAGGACACGCAAAAGCTATCGACGCCTTTAAACTTGTCGTGGATAAAATTCCGCAGGCGCAACTTTTATTTTATGGCTTGGGTCCGTTGCAGGAAGAACTTCAAACTAAAATTGCGGAACTTAATTTAAGTAATTCGATTATGTTTAAAGGATTTAGCCCGAATGTCGCCGAAATATTTTCTTCCGTAGCGTTGTCGATTTGTACCAGCGATTCGGAAGGTTTTTCGCTTGCCGTTCAAGAAAGTTTGCAAAATAATTGCCCTGTGGTTTCGTTCGATTGCTACTACGGACCACGCGACATGATTGAAGACGGCGTGAACGGTTATTTGGTACCTCTTGGCGACGTTGAGGCAATGGCAGATAGAATTATAAAAATACTTACTGAGCCTGGCTTGCGTGATAAGTTGTCGGCAAATTGCGCACGTAGCGTAGAAAAATTTTCGCCAAATATCGTAGCAAGCAAATGGGCTAAAGTTTTAGACGAATTTACGAATAAATGAAGGGAGCGAAAAAAATTTGTTAGTTCACGAAATTATAAATCGCGGACAAAGCGAAGATATTGCAATCGTTGACGAGGGGCGGCAGATAACCTATTCCGACCTCAAGCAGGGCATAAAAAAATATCGCAATCACCTCTACGAACTGGGAATTCGGCAGGGCGATCGCGTAGGAATTTTTTCACGCAACAGCGCGGAATTCGTTTACACTTACTTTGCAATGGCATCGCTGGGCGCAATCAATGTTCCGATAAACTTTCAGCTTAGCCCGCGTGAAACTGCCTACATTTTACAAAATGCGGGCGTCAAACATTTGCTGACTTATGAGCCGTTGATGTTCGAGGAAAAACTTGCCGTCACTCAACACGACATTGCGACATTTGGCGATAAAATTTTCCCCGACGCGCCGGAATTGCCCGCTGACTTCGACGAAAATAATCCCTGCGTTATAATCTACACTTCTGGCACGACTGGTAATCCTAAAGGCGCAATCCTGTCGCATAAAAATCTTGTCTGCAATACTCGCCAATGTCAAGTCTTTAAATGCCACAGCAAATGCAAAGTTCTCTGCGTCCTGCCGATGTATCATTGCTTTGGTTGGACATGCGTCGTACTTAACACTTTCTATCGCGGCGCGGAACTTGATGTCGTGCGCGTCTTCAAGCCTAAAGATATGGTTGACATGGTTCGCGAACAAGAAGTGACCGATATAATTATTGTTCCGTCGATTTTTAAATTGATAACTGCGATTGCTAATCCCGAAGATTTTAAGACGGTTAGATTTTTCATGAGCGGCGGCACAACTTTACCAGATAAAATTGTTGAGGAATTCAATAAAAAATTCGGCAGGAAAATCGCGGAAGGCTACGGACTTTCGGAGGCATCGCCAGCAGTATTTTTGACTACTCATGGTGAGGAGCGTCAAGGTTCATGTGGTAAACTTCTTGAGGGCACGGAAGTTAGATTGGTCGACGAGGACGGCAATGAAGTTGCTCAAGGTGAAGTCGGCGAAGTTTTGGTACGCGGCGGGCAAGTTATGCTCGGTTATTGGAATAATCCTCAAGCTACGGCGGAGGCTCTCGATAAAGACGGCTGGCTCCACACCGGCGACGTTGGCAAAGTCGATGAGGACGGTTATTATTACATTGTCAGCCGAATCAAAGAAATGATTATCAGCATGGGCGAAAATATCTATCCCCGCGAAGTCGAAGAGGTCGTTTATCAATTCAAAGGCATTAGAGACGCGGCGGTTATCGGCGTTGATGATAAATTGCGCGGGCAAGTCGGCGCGTGTTTCTACGACGTTCAAGACGGCGCAAATGTTGACGTTCGCGAGCTGAAAAAATTCCTGCAGAAAAATCTTGCCTTATATAAAATTCCCCGCGAGTTTCATAAGCTTGACGAAATTCCGCGCACTTCGACGGGTAAAATTGCCAAGCGTAAAATTTTGGAAGATTACCTCGCGTCGAAAGGAATTTGACATGAAAAAATTTTTAATAACGGCGATTGCATTTTTAATAATTGCCGCGCAGGCAGAAGCGTTGCCGTTCAATCGCACGCAACTGGATAAAATGTTTTTAGACGTTGAGCAAGTGCAAACCGAATCAACACTTGTGCTGAACGTCGAAACTTTCAAGGAAAAATTCAACGGACTGATAACGCCGATTTTAAAAGAGGCAATGGCTACCAACGACGTTTCGGCAATGGAGCACCTGTTCTTGATTAAAGATTACAAAGTTATCGGCAACATTTTTGCAAATATTTTTGGCGATTATCGGGTTGCGGTTATTGGCAACTGCGCGGCGGACGGCAATTTTAAAGTGTTAAGCCTCTACTACACCACGCCCGAAGAAAAGGACGAATCAATTTTTACAATCTGGCTGATGACGGCGTTTGTTAAAAGCCTTGCGCCCGAAGTTAATCCGCAAACTTTGATGAGCGAGTTGACGGCGGAAAATTCTTCTGGCAGTGTCGTTAAGGATAACTTGAAATTTTCAATCGCGGAAGACGGCAACTTAAACGTCTTGACTGTGGCACCTAACCAATAAAAAAATTCCCCTCCCAAAAACGGAAGGGGATTTTTCATTGCGTAAATCGGAAAAGATTTTTTAGTTTTGCCCGATAAAAAGTCCGTTGATGATAAGCCACCAGGCGACAGTACGCATTGCCCCGATAATATTAGTGGCGCGGTTGCGTTCGTCAGTTAAGTTCACGTCGTTAAGTTCGTTAGAGGGGACATGCGGCAAAAGTTCGATAACGTCAGATTCGATAAGCCCAGCAACTTTAGAAGTTAGAAAAGTTGAATTATTAAATCCCACTCCGTCGCTATCGAAAAGGCTCGGCGCAATAGAATAATATGCAAAATCTTTTGGCGCGATAAGTTCGATAAGAGTTGGCACGATAGAAATATGATCTCCGACGGAATCAGGCGGGATAATGTCTTTGGTAATGCCTGCGCCGTAAAGTACAAAAGGAACGCTTTGATGTTCAAAAAGTGTCGGGTGAGTTGACGGGTCGCAACGAACAGCATGGTCGCCTGTTATGACGAAAATACTATCCGGATATTTCTGATAGGCGGTGCGAACAAAATTAGTAATTACCTCGTCCATATACCAATAATGCCCCAACTCAACTGCGAGCTGATTCACGTCGTCAACGCTGGGAATTTTTTTAAGAGCTTCAGTCACGGCGTTAATATCGTAACCTTCTGCGGCTAAGTCTAAGTTATAGGGCGGGTGATTGGTCGTCGTCATAATTAAATGGACGGTAGGATTTTCGTCGGGCAGGTGAGCAAGTAAGGCGTTGAATAAATTTTCGTCCTTAGTGCCCCAAGTCGTTTGCTTAGGCGCGTTGAAGTCCGGATAACCATAAAAATTATCAAAGCCCTGCGCCAAACTCATTTTAGCAATCGAATCCCAAGAGGGCATGCCACCATACCAGAAATCGACGGTATAACCGAGTTCCTTAAAGGCGGGAGCCATAGCGGTTATATAAAGTTTATCGTAAGTTCGCGGTTGATAATTGACTTTAATATTAACGTCGGGCAATCCGGTAACTAGTCCTGTTATCGCGGTTGAGGTGAAGTCGCCATTGGGCATAAAGTTTCGAGAGTAATAGCAATTATCTTCGGCGACGAGTGATTTGATACCTTCAGCGACTAAAAGTTCGTCGTATTTGCCGAGCATAGGCCACTGCATAAAAGTTTCGCCGAGTATAATAAAAATATGTTTAGGCGTAGGAATTCGTTGCCCGTCGGCTTTACGTTCGAGGAAGGGCGCGAGATTTGATTCGGTGAGTTCGTGATTAGTGGCGACAATCTGCGCGGCGGCGAGAATATTATTTGGGTCAACGCCGTAAATATCGCCAGCCTCCATACGTTTAGCCATAGCACGAGCGCGATAAAGTGCTTGAGCGTCGTCGAGGATACATTCGTTAAGAAAATTATCGGTCGTGACACCGGCATTTTCCCAGTTAATACCGTTAGCGTAACTAAAAGAGCCGCCGAATCTAACAAACAATCCAAATAAAAATATAGCGACGATTAAACCTGCGCTGAAGCCGGCAATTTTTTTCTTAGTGTCGAGATTGGGTAGCGGGCGAGTTTTAATGATAAGCAGACGACTAAGGGCGGCAATACAAATAATAGTTAAAATTAGCGCGACGATAATCCGCCAGAGAATTCCGTATTCTTGAATGGCAGTAACGATAATTGACCAGAGGTCGTCGTTAAGCCCTTGCACGACTTCAAAGCCAAAAGTCGATTGAAAGTTGCGGAAGTAAGGAAAGCGTAGCATAAACAGCAACGAGAAAATAAACGATGCGATTATACCGATAAGCAGTCTTAGCCGTGAGCGCAAGCCGCCGATTGTCACGAATATAAATGATAACAAAGTAACTGCGCCGGCGGTTTTCAAACTAAGACGCAAGCCAGCAAAAAGAGCCGTCGCGATTTGGCTTGTAGCTGTGTCGTCGCTCATATAACTAGACATTATTAAGATAAACAATGCGCGATAAATTTCCAGTAGGATTAGGATAAAGAGGAATAATCTAGCGTCGCGCTGTATGCCGTCGAAAAATCTTTTTAGGAACTTCATAAGTAGCCCCCTTAGCCCATAGATTTAATTTTCTCTTCGACAAAAGAAACGGGAATTTTTTCCAGGCAAATTTCTTTTTTATGGCAGGCGCGTTTCCAGCAACCTTTGCAAGGACGTTCGACTTCGATAGCGTGTTCAAGTTGTCCAAAAGGACCATTGCGCTCAACATTAGTTGGACCCATAAGCATAATAGTCCGAACGCCTAAAGCCGCGCCCAAATGTACAGGACCCGTATCACCGCCGATAACCAACCGCGAACTGCGTATGACGTGCGCCAGTTGATAAATATTAGTTTTGTTGACGAGGTTAATAGGCGGAATTTCCATTTTAGAAGATATTTCGTTAGCAAGCATATTATCGAGGTCGCCGTTGCCAACGAGCACGGGAACGACAGCTAATTGATAAAACCAGTCGCCCAATTCGGCAAAATAATCGGTCTTCCATCGTTTGTTAGGCCAATTTGCTCCGACGACGAACACGACAAAAGGATTGCCTTCGCGCAAGCCGGAATGTTCCATAATGGCGCGAGCTTTATCGCATTGCTCAAGAGGAACTTGGATAGGAAAAACGACTTCATTAACGACGCAACCAACAGCCCGCGCAGTATCCAGATAGCGTTCGACTATATGACCTTCCGCATTTTCGCCGATGACGGGTTTAGAAACTTTATCGCTCATCTCGCGCATATTGCAAATACCGAGCTTGATATTAGACTTAGCAAAGAATGCAATCGCCGCCGATTTAAAAAGCCCTTGCAAGTCTAAAACTGCGTCGTAACTTTGTTCTTGGAGTTCGTGTTTAAATGGGAAGAATTCTTTCATAAAGCCCTTAAGCGTTCGGAAATTTTTTTTGTTGAAGAGAATAATTTTATCGACGCATGGATTCATTTTAAGCAAATCTAAGCTGGGAGGTTCGACGACCCAAGTAACTTTAGCGTCGGGGAAAGTTTCTTTAATGGCGTAGCTTACGGGCAAGGCGTGAATCACGTCGCCCATTGCGCTAAGCTTAACGATTAGGACATTTTTTAAATCTTCGTTCATAATGTAGCCTCAATCTTTTTAATAATATTGGAAGTTGACTTGCCGGCAACGAGATTAACAAGTTCTACGCGCCCGCCGTAACTTTGAACGATTTTAGCTTCCGGCAAAGTTTCTAAAGAATAATCGCCGCCTTTAACATAAACGTCTGGTTTGACTTTGGAGATAAGATTTTCGGCGGTAAGTTCGTCGAAGATAATAACGTAGTCGACGGGCTTGAGAGCCAAAAGAACTTCTGCGCGGTCGGCTTGATTATTAATTGGACGAGACGCGCCTTTAAGTTGACGGACGGAACTATCAGAATTAAGCCCGACAATTAAAACGTCGCCGAAATTTTTAGCGGCAGTAAGATAACGGACGTGCCCCGCGTGAATAATATCGAAGCAACCGTTCGTAAAGACGATTTTTTTTTCGCGTCTAAGATTTTCGCAGAACTGCGCGGCATCGTTTTTATTAATTAGCATTATCGAGCACGCTCCAAAGTAGAAATTAATTCAGTTGCGCTAACAGTACTTGTGCCGAGTTTACGGACGGCAATACCTGCGGCGAAGTTTGCGAGCTTAGCGGCGACAGCAGGTTGTGCGCCTGTAGTCAAAGCCAGCAGAAACGCGGCAACGCAAGTATCACCTGCACCGGACACGTCATAAACTTCGCTCATATCGCTAACAGGAATGTGATGTGCCGCACCGTTGCGTTCAAATAAACTCATGCCCAATTCGCCGCGAGTAATTAACACGCCGTCAACGTTAAGTTTAGTTAAGATTTGAGTACCTGCGCCGATTAAATCTGTGACGTCGTTAAGCGGGTGTCCGACAAATGTGCCGAGTTCAGAATCATTTTGCTTAATGAAACCAACGCCCGCGAAGTCGCCGATATTATAGCGCGAATCGACGATATTAGGGATTTTTTTCTTGCCAGCGTAGCGAGTGATAAGTTTACGAGCATTGGCGGTAATAGTTCCGGAGCCGTAATCGCTCATAATTATTCCGTCAACTTTGGGCAGAATTTTATCGATTTTGGTAAGAAGTTCAGCCTCAACTTTTTTAGAGAGTGGCTCTTTGGATTCAGAATCGATACGGACGATTTGTTGACTTACAGTAGCGCGTCCGCCAGCAATGATTCTAGTTTTGGAAATAGTCGGACGAGATTTATCGCGGACAAGTCCCTCAATGTGAACGTCGAGTTCCTTAAAGATATTACGAAGACTTTCAGCGTGGGAATCGTCGCCGATAACACCGATAGCGTAAACTTCCGCGCCAAGAGTAGCGGCATTAGCGACGACATTAGCGGCACCGCCAGCTACAACTTTTTCGCCGGCTTTTTCCAAAATTAAAACGGGAGCCTCGCGGGAAATGCGCGAAATGCGTCCGTCAAGGTAGACATCAGCCACAATATCGCCGATGACCAAAATTTTTTTATCGTTAAACTTATTGGTAATGCTAATGAGTTCTTGCACTTTGCTGACCTCCTAAGTTAAGCTAATAAACTGAGGAACAATATCTGCAAACGAGCCGTCGGGCATACGGAAACCGCCAGGAATAATTCCAAGTTCTTTAAAGCCGAGCCGTTGATATAAATGGCGAGCGTGAACATTAGTAGCAACGACGGCATTAAATTGGAGAATTCTAAAACCTAAATCACGAGCTTTAACAATGCAATCCTTAACGATAAATTCGCCGATATGCCGCCCGCGCAGGTCTGAACGAACAGCATAGCTAGCGTTGCAAATGTGAGCGCACCGCCCGACGTTATTTGGGTGAAGAATATAAAGAGCTAAAATTTCTTCGCTGTCAACAGCTAAGCCAGTGAACGATTGCGATTTAAAAAATTCATCGCCGGAAATTTCGTCGAGTTCGTCTTCTTGTGGAAAGGCAATTCCCTCGCGAACAATTTCATTCCAGATATTTATAGCCGCGCCGACAAATTTTTTATCATACGGGATAACTTTCATTAACGATTTCCTCCGAAGATTTTTTATGCATTATACAAATTTTATGTCATAAACCCTACGAACGAGGGCTTGCAGTTAGCCTAAGCCACCGCGTACGGCTGTATGACTGCAACCCCGCGACGAGCAATGTTCGTAGCGGCATTGATGTCTGCATTGGCACTGTGTCCACATTTTACACAGACAAATTTGGCTTGAGTTTTTCTATTAGCTTTATCAACGTGTCCACAAATTGGGCAAGTCCTTGAAGTATTGCGCGGGTCAACCAAAACGACAGGAACACCCGCCGCCTTAGCTTTGTATTGAATAAATTGACGAAGCTGATTAAAAGCCCAAGCCGAAAGTTCTTGCCGCATTGTTTTATTAACCGTTTTCCGCTCGGTAGTGCGCTTTCTAATTCCTGTTAAATTTTCCAACGCAATACCGCGTTCAGTGCCTTTTGCGACTTGAACTAATTTTTTACTTATACAATGATTCACATCCGTAGCAAAACGCCGCTCCTTTTTACTGCGTTTCTTCAACAGGCGTTTAGCTGATTTTGTTCCTTTACTTTGCAATTTCTGCCGTAGTTTAAAATTACGCCTGCGAATATTTTTAACTGTCGCGCCGGAATAATATTTGCCGTCAGAAGTAGTTGCAATTTTGACTATTCCCAAATCTACGCCTAAAAATTCTTTTCTGATGTTTTCGGGAGCGTCAGGCGAGTCTACAACCAACAACAGATAGAAAATATTATCGACTAAGCACAAATCAGCTTGTCCGCGCACTCGATGACCGTTGTTAATGATTTCAGCGTAATAATTACAAACAGTCATGGCAACAGTTATTCTGCCTTGCAAAGTGACAAAAGAAACCGTGTCCATATTTTTAACTGTCAAATTACGCTGGTCATAAACTATTGCGCCGTGCGACTTAAATTGATGGAGCGTGTCGCGCGTTTCTTTATTCATATAGGATTCTGAAACTTTACCAATGGCACGGACAACCATTTGAGCCGAAAGTTTAAATTGGTCGCGAACCAGATAATAAATTTCTTGCTGAATCTTAATCTTACTAAAAATCTTATGTTTAAAAGCAAAATTACTGATAAAGTTACAAGCGGCATTGACACATTCCATAGTTTTAAGAATGGCAATACGTTGCTCGGCAGACGGATGCAATTTAATTTTTAGTGTATAAAGCATTCAATTCACCTCGCTTTCAATTCTATTATACACTATTGAAAAAAATAAATCAGTATAAAAATTAAAAGAAAGGAAGTGTGTACCGCCTTCCTTTCCTTAACTAAAGCAAGTGGCTTTCAGCGGAAGCCTTTTTGGTGATTAGTACAAGGTAGAAGGTTTTCGGGCAAAAAAAATTCCCCCGCGTGGAGGGCTAAAATTATTTTCGTCGAGGTAATTCTGATAGATTGAATTGCAATTCGTACAAAGCGCGTTTGATTATCGCGGGAGTAAGTTTATCGGGCGGCAACTGTTTTTTTAGCATAACCAATTTCATAACTTCTGGTGAATCTTCGTCGCCGTAACGGATATGGCTTGCTAAGTTTTGGATAAGAGACGTTCGCGCCGAATCAACCGTATCAAGTGTACATTCCGAACGCATATGCGGCATTTGTTCCAGTAAAATTTTTTGAGCGTCCCACGACTTCAGCCACGGAGCGTCATAAAGGATATCGAACAGCTTATTAATCATATTAGTGCGTTCTTTTATTTTGCACACGACGCAAAAATTTTCTTCGGGCGGGCAGAGGACGTTGCATTTAGCGCATTTATGCCAACTGTTTTTAAGCCGAAGTTTTTGCGCTTTAGCCTGCGACACCAGCGTAGCTAAAACAATTTGGCGGAGCTCGTCGGAGAATTTATCAGCTTCTTCTTGGCAACGGGCAATTTCTTCCTCTGTCAAAGTTATGTCCTCAATTTGAGATTCCTCAACCTGCGCGGGCGGCGATTTTTCTTGTGGTGGATTTGGGATTTGAAAACTTTTAGCGATTTGAATATCCTTGACGAGCGGTTCATCTTGCCCGAAGTTTTCGTTAATTGCGTCGATAATTTCTTCCTTAAAAAATTTCAGCTGGTCTTTGAAGGCGGAATTCTCGACATTAACAAAAAGAACGCCGCGTTCAATGGTGACGGGCACAACCTGCGCGGCAATGCTTTCGTCAACAAGTTGGCTCCAATTATTAATCACTTCGCGGCAGAGGAATTTTTTATAAGTAACCTTGCCGAGCGAGCGCATTTGTTTATGGAGCACTTGGTCAATTTCAATCATTGAACTAAATCACCCGCCTCAACGTAAAAAACATTTGCTGACATTTGCGACGGGAAATAAGCGCGGTCGGTGGCAGTTATCAGCGTTTGAATATTTTCGCGTTGCAGGAACTCAAGCAACATTTCGCGGCGGTCGGCGTCCAATTCGCTCATCACGTCATCGAGCAGGAGCAATGGATATTCGCCGGTTTCCGATTTTAGGAATTGCAATTCGGAAAGTTTAAGGGCAAGCGCGACAGTCCGCAGTTGTCCTTGCGAGCCGTAAAGTTTTAGCTCCCGATCGTTGACGAAAAATTTCAAGTCGTCTCTATGTGGTCCTACGCTGGTTGAGCCGTTGCGTATATCGTTAGGGCGTTTTGCGCGTAGCAATTCAAAAAAATTCTCCGCAATGTCAGTTTCTGAATCAAGCCCGCGCATATCATAGACGACGGATAAATTTTCATTATGCGCCGAAATTTTTTGTTGTACGTCATTCGCTAAGGAATTTAATTTGCGGACGGAACTTAGCCGTTTACTTAGAACTTTTTCTGCAGCAAAAGCAAGTTGCGTGTCCCATAAGCTAAGCTCATTTTCGCTAACTTCTTCGTCGCGAATTTTTTTTAGCAAAACATTTCTCTGTTCGACGATTTTGTTATACCTTAGCAAGTCCATAAAATAAATTGGCGAGGCTTGAGAAATTTGCGCGTCTAAAAATTTTCTGCGTCCCATAGGCGAACCTTTGAACAAAAATAAATCTTCGGGCGAGAAGAATACGGAATTTAATTTGCCGACGAGTTCACGGGGGCGAATCAAATTACCGTCAAGAAAAATTCTGCGTGGACGCTCTAAAGGAATTTCTATAGCTAGCTCGTGAGAAATGCCCGCTTTGAAAAATTTTATTCGGATAAGCGCGGAAGTTTGTCCCCAACGTACAAGTTCCGTATCCTTGCCCGCCCGACTGCGCAGTAGCGACGCAAAATTAATCGCCTCAAGAATATTAGTTTTGCCTTGCGCATTTCGTCCGAGAAAAATATTTATCGCTTTGTCGGGGCGAAAATTTATTTCGGAAATGTTGCGCCAATCATTAAGAAAAATTTCGGCGATGTACATTAGGCTCTAACCGGCGTGGCAATGTAAATATAATCGGGATTATCGGGTTCAGTAAACGCGGCGGGGCTGTACTTATCGTTAAGCGCGATATTAATTTGTTTAGCATCGACAACACGCATAACGTCAGCAATATAAGAGACGTTGAAGGAAATTTCCAGCTCGTCGCCGTCGATTTGCGCTTCAACATTTTTAGTTGCGCCGCCGATTTCGGGCGAGTTTGAAGAAATTTCTATGCCGCCATTGCTGAAGACAAATTTAACGGTGTTGTATTCGGTTTCCTTAGACATGAGCGAAACGAATTCAACGGCGTTTTTAAATTCCTGGCTGTCAACGGTGACGTGCGTTGTGCTTGACGCGGGAATAACTCTATCGTAAGGTGGGAACATGCCCTCGATAAGGCGCGAATTCACAAAGACATTATCGAACGTAAAAGTTAAGTAGCGCGTCGAATAATTTATCGCAACGTAATTATCCACGTCCTTAGGATCAATTCTAAGCATAATGCCGCGCAGAGTTTCAGCGGGCACGACAAAACTACAATCTTCATAGGAGTTGGAAAGTTGCTCGGTGGCAAGTGCTAAGCGGTGAGTATTCGTCGCGACAAGAGAAATTTTATCGCCCTTAATCTCAAAGCAACAGCCGGTAAATACGGGGCGCGTATCGTCTTTTGAAACGGCGAAAACAGTTTTGCGAATCAAATTCCTAAGCGCGGTTGTGCTAATCCTAAACGATTTATCAGTTTCGGGCGTCTTAACTTTAGGAAAATCGCTCGCCGCCATAGTAAGCAACTCGACACTTGCGCCGCCCGATTCAATCGCTAAAGTATTGTTGCTGTCCTCGTCGGAAAAAGTAATGGTATCGTCGGGCATATTGCGCACGAATTCTTGAAAACGCTTGCCGCTAACGACAGTTTCGCCGCTAACTTCCGTATTAACCGGAATCCGCGTGATAATGCCTGTGGAAAAATTATTGGCTTGCAATTCAAGCATGGAGCCTTCCGCCCTAAGATAAATTCCGGCAAGTATAGGCGTCATGGGCTTAACGGCAACTGCACGAATCACGAATTGCAGAGCTTCGGTTAAATCATTCTTATAGCAACTGAATTTCATATTTATGCCTCCTTTTATAGCCGCTGTATTTTATATCATTTAAAAAGATTTGACAAATTAAATCGACGCGGTAAAATAAATTTACTCCTCAGCAAATAGAAATGTATGAGCAAGCTAAAAAATTTGAGGAGGAATCTTAAGTGAAATCTTGGAAGAAATTATTGGCGTTAAGTGTGGCGTGTTCTAGTATGTTAATCAGCACGCCAGCAGACGCCGCCTATACGCTTAACGACGAGGTAGCTAATCCGCCCGCCGCTCTGCAAATGGCAACTCAAATCGGACTGCTTAAGTACGAAAATCCCGCGCTCAACACTTACATGGACAAAGACGCGATAGTTGTCTTGAGTTTTGGCACGACGTACAAAGACCAGCGCACAAAGTCAATCGACGCGACTGCCAACGCGATTAAAGCCGCGCACCCCAACGCCAAAGTTGTTACGGCGTTCACCAGTCATATTGTCCTTAAGCACATTATGGAGAACGAAGGCAAATGCGATTATATGACGCCTGAACAGACGCTTGACCAACTTAAAAAGGAAGGCTACACGCGGATTGCGCTCGTCTCGCTTGATGTAATTCCTGGCATGGAATATAAATACGATGTCGCTCTTTTCCACGAGTACAAGACGCAGTTTAAGAAGATGACGCTTGCAACGCCGCTGATGTATTGGCAAGGACAAGAGGAACAGCCCGATGACGTTATGCAAGTTATGCAGTCGCTCCATTTGCCGGCATATAAAAAAGGTACGGCGATATTGTTAATGGCGCACGGCACGCCCGACCCGTCTAACGCTTATTATTCCGTCATGCAAGAAAAGCTTCGGGCGATGAAACGCAACGACGTACACATTTACACGGTAGAAGGTTGGCCGCGTCTTGAAGATTGGGCGGGCAAACTCAAAATGCACAAAGTCGAGAAGATAATTTTAATGCCGCTGATGATGGTTGCCGGTGACCACGCTAATAACGATATGGCTGGCGATGAGGAAGATTCGCACAAAGTTATTTTGGAGAAAATGGGCTTCAAAGTCGAGACAAAATTACAAGGTCTCGGCGAAAACAAAAGAATTCGTGACATTTTTGTTGAGCGCGCCAACGAGGCTTGGGACGCTTTAGTTAAGTAATCAATAACCAATAAATAAAATATCGGGGAGCTTGCAGACAGGCTGAGAGGACGTTAAGCACGTCGACCCGCAAACCTGATTCGGATAATGCCGACGTAGGAAAAATAATCTTTCGACACGACAAGAGGGCTTCCGAATTTGGGAGCCTTCTTTTTAATGCAAGACCGACTATGAAAAGTCAAGAGGTTAAAGCCGGAACATAGGATTTGTTATCACGAAGGACGGCGAAAATAATGGCAAGGATTTTGTGGCAAACATGCCCAATGGCAGTCAAATGGTCTTTCCCTTCAGAACGTTTCTTTTGGTAGAAGAGACTAATAGCAGGGTCTTTGAAAGCGGCAACGTTGGCGGCAAGCCACACCGCTCGTCGAAGATAAGGAGAACCACGTTTAGACATATGCCCTTCGGATTTGGATTCGCCCGACTGTCGAGAAGTAGGATAAAGCCCAGGACGAGTTTGGACACGGAAGAAAACTTTTTAATGTCGCCGCCGATCTCGGAGAAAATAACGGCAGCAAGAGTAGTGCCGATACCTGTAATGGTCTCAAGTTTTGTTCCGAAGGTAGCCATAAGGCGAGCAATCTCGGCGTCGAAAACAGAGATGGAGGTTTCAAAAGACTTCAACTGCTCCAAATATTGACGGATAATGAGCGCGAAACTTGACGAGGCAAGTATAATGCCAAAAGAATTTTTAGCAGTCTGCTGAATCTGATTGGCTTTGTCGAACCCGAACCGTCCGCGAGAAGCTTTATTCAAAAGGTCGGCGAGAGTCTGAGTGTCGACGGCTAACATTTCTTCGGGAGTGGTGTAATTTGCAAGCAGTTCTACGGAAGATTTGCCGAAAGTATCGGAGAAAAGTTTCTCGTATTCGGGAAAAGTTTGGTCGAGCAGAGCGATGATTTTGCGTTTGAAGTCGGAGGCGGTATCGACGATGAAAAAGCGTTGTCTGCAAAGTTCACGTAGCGCAACGATATTTTCCGGAGCAACTTGAGTTTTACAATACCGCCCGAAACGAATGACTTCGGCGACGATTAAAGCGTCAATGGTATCGTTCTTGGTTTGACGGATAAACATAGAGCGCAAAGCATCTGACTGCAAAGGGTTAATCACGTGAACAGTTTGCCCTGCTTGTCGAAGATGAGCATACAGTGATAACCAGTAATGACCGGTTGCTTCCATGCCGAATTCGGCAGTCACGTTGAGTTTTCTTACCGCTTCCATGAGTTTAAGAAAACCGGAGTGCGAATTAGCGAAGCGAATTCGTTTAACAACAACGTTGCCAGCGCGATCGATAATTGCCGCTTCGTGAAAACGTTTGGCAATATCAATGCCGACAATATACATTCAAATCACCCTTTCGGACATTCACTCTGACATCTGTGGCTCAAAACCTGTTTGCAGATAAGGAGATTTTTGACAACATCCGGCTCATAATTCCGCAGGTCAGAGTCTTCACTCTTCATGAAGTGGACAGTGCCACAAGGAGTTTGAAAGAAGAAAACTGTCCGCTTGGATTTTAGCTAAACTCTTTCGAGTTTCAATACACTTTTATATAACAGGAGTTGATGTAATGAGCAGTACAAAAAATTTGACGCTGGCGGCGGTGTTAACGGCTGTGGCTGTCGTCGGCAGTTTAATTTCGTTTCCAGTGTTAGGCAGTCGCTGTGCGCCGGTTCAGCATATGGTAAACGTATTCTGCGCGGTGTTGCTTGGTTGGCGATATGGCGTCGGCGCGGCGTTCACTGCAAGTTTGCTTAGAAATCTTTTAGGCTTGGGAACGATATTTGCGTTTCCAGGCAGTATGATTGGCGCATTTTTAAGCGGCGTTGTTTATGCGCGGACGAAAAATATTTTGCTAACAGTTATCGCGGAGGCATTCGGCACGGGGATAATCGGCGGGCTTGCGGCTTATCCAATAGCGATTTTTATCTTAGGACAAAACGCAGGCGACGTAGCATTTTATTTTTACGTCACACCGTTTTTAATCTCGACGGTATGCGGCGCAGTCATTGCGGGGCTTGTCGTTAAGAAGTTTAAAAAATTTTTGATAGGAGAATGATTTTTTATGGCAACACAAATGCAAATGGCTCGTGAGGGCAAAATTTCTGACGCAATGAAACTTGTAGCGGAGGCGGAAAAAATTCCTGCCGAAAAAATTCGCGAGGGCGTGGCGCAAGGCGTCATTGCAATATGCGCGAATATCAACCATAAAAATTTAAAACCTTGTGGAGTGGGCGCGGGCTTGCGTACAAAAGTCAACGCCAATATCGGCACGAGTTCAACCTTCCCTGACATTGAACCTGAACTTTTAAAATTGGACGAGGCTATTAAATGCGGCGCGGATTCGGTTATGGATTTAAGCACAGGCAACAACATTGACCTTTCCAGAAAAAAAATTATTGAGCATTCGCCGATAATGGTTGGAACCGTTCCGATATATCAAGTGACGGTTGAGGCGATTAAAGCTCATGGCGCGATTGTTTCCATGACGGAAGAAGATTTATTGCGCACGATTGAAACGCAAGCTAAAGACGGCGCAGATTTTATGACGTTGCACTGTGGCGTTACACGTGCAGCGATTGAAAAACTTCGGACGCAAAAGCGAGAAATGGATATTGTAAGTCGCGGCGGAAGTTTTATCGCGGGCTGGATTCTTCACAACGAACGAGAAAATCCTCTCTTTGAACGCTACGACGACATTTTAGACATTTGCGCCAAATACGACGTGACGATAAGTCTTGGCGACGGCATGAGACCTGGTTGTATTGCCGACGCTACCGACCGCGCTCAATTAACGGAGCTGATAACTTTAGGCGATTTAGTTGATAGAGCTTGGCGACGCGGCGTTCAAGTTATGGTTGAAGGTCCCGGACACGTTCCTTATGACCAAATCGAAGCGAACATGAAACTTGAGAAACGACTTTGCCGAAATGCGCCGTTCTATGTTCTCGGTCCTTTGGTTACGGACGTTGCGCCAGGTTACGATCACATTACAGCGGCGATTGGCGGAACTTTAGCGGCAGTGAGCGGTGCGGATTTT
>JAFRRH010000044.1 GCA_017428215.1 Selenomonadaceae bacterium | reverse complement strand
CGTCCTGAGCCAGGATCAAACTCTCCGTTAAACTTTGAGTTGTCTGACTCGAATTTTAGTTAAGGTCGAAATTACTTTCGTCCGCACATTTGATTTGCACTGTTCAGTTTTCAAGGAGCCCCGTGAATCAAGCTTGCTTAATATACACCCACAAAGCCCCTTTGTCAATACCCTCTACAAAAAATTTTTTTAGCCACTTTTCCCCGTCATTACGCCATTTGTCCACTTTACCACTAAAATTCCTCAAAAAATCTTTAAAAATTTTTGCGGAAAGAAAATTGGTTTGCTACAAAATATTTTTCTGATATAATCTTTTAGCAAAATGGAAATGGTGGTGAATTTGTTTGCAAATAAAAGTTTTTAAAGCGGGCAATATGAAAGACGCAATGGCGGCAATGAAAGCCGAACTCGGCGACGAGGCAGTTATATTACACAGCAAAAAATACAAAGAGGGCGGACTTCTCGGAATAGGTAGCCGCGAAGTCGTGGAAATCACCGCAGCAGTCGAAGAAAATTCTCTGCCGAAAAAAACAGAATTGCCACGCCCAACCGTTGCGCCCAATTCTATCGTGACGCGATACAAAACCGACGGAACCGAAACGGCAATTAAAAATTTGGAATCAGAAATGGAGAACGAACCGGCGACAAAAGTTGAGGAAGAATCTAAACCAGTTGAAGAAAATCCTCAACCTATGGAAGAATCCCAACCAGTTGAAGAAAATCCTCAACCTGTGGAAGAATCTAAACCAGTTGAAGAAAATCCTCTGCCTGTGGAAGAATCTAAACCGGTCGAAGAAAATCCTCTACCTACGGAAGAATCTAAACCGGTCGAAGAAAATCCTCAACCTGCGGAAGAATTCCAACCCGTTGAAGAAAATCCTCTGCCTGTGGAAGAATTCCAACCCGTTGAAGAAAATCCTCTACCTGCGGAAGAATCCCAAACCGTCGAAGAAAATTCTCAACCTGCGGAAGAATCTAAACCGGTCGAAGAAAATTCTCAACCTGTAGAAAAATCTAAACCCGCTGAAGAATCTTCGCAACAAAGTACAGTATTCACGGAAGAGCAAATGGCGCAGACGCAAGCAATGATTATGGCGCAGTTCAACCAAATGCAAATGATGCAACAAGCGGCAATCGCTCAAGCACAGGCGCAGGCGGTAGAACAAATTCGCTTGCAACAGGCACAATCTCAAGAAAACATAGTACAGCCCGTAGCCAATCCGCAGAACGAAGAAAAAATTAAACATCTCGAAGAAGAAATCGCGCAGATGAAAGCCCTGTTGGCAGAAGTTTTGGGACGCGCCCCAACAAAGGGAATAGTCACTCTGCACGAAGCTTTGAAGTCGCAAGAAGTCGAAGACGAATTATTAACAGAAATGGCAACGCAAGCAAATGCAGGAGATACGCTCGTTGATGTGCACACGCCAACAGCTAAGACGACATTGACCAGATATTTAAATGAACACGTGAAATTTGTTGACGGTGTTAAGCTAAATCGGCACGGCGTAAGGATAGTTGCGCTTTTGGGCACGACCGGCGTCGGCAAAACTACTACGCTTGCTAAAATCGCCGCGAAATTTGTTTTGGAGCAAAGGACGAACGTCGCGTTGATAACGGCGGACACTTACAGAATTTCTGCCGTAGAACAGCTCAAAACTTATTCCGATATTCTCGAATTGCCGTTGGAAATCGTCTACAATCCTGCAGAATTAGCTTCGGCAATCGAACGCCACCGCGATAAAGATTTAATATTAATCGACACGGCGGGGCGCAGTCAGCATAACGAATATCAAATGCGCGAGCTGGAAGAATTCTTGCGCATAAATCCGCGAATCGAAAAACATTTGGTCATAAGCGCGACAACTAAATTTACCGACGCCCGCCATATCATGAATAAATTTTCGCAGATTGAACCCGACAAAGTAATTTTCACGAAGATAGACGAGACAGCTAGTCTTGGCATGATTATAAATCTTCTGCACGATAGAAAATATTCGCTGTCATATATTACAACCGGGCAGAGCGTCCCTGACGATATAGAACGGGCAAGTGCCGACCTCTTGTCTAGTCTCTTGCTGAAAAAAATTGACGAGTTGTAATGAGGTACAGGAAATGTCTGACCAAGCATCAAAGCTAAGAAATTTAGTTGAGGAACGCGCTGACGAAGAGGCGCAAGCTCGACGAATTGGCGAACTTTATCTTGACGTGGCAGAAAATACGCGGGTTATTGCGATAACTTCTGGCAAGGGCGGAGTCGGCAAAACTAATCTAGCCGTAAATCTTGCAGTCGGTTTGCAGTTGGCAGGGCAAAGGGTTTTGCTGATTGACGCGGATATTGGAATGGCTAATATAAATCTTTTAATGGGTTCCGTGACAAATCGCAGTTTGCTTGACCTTTTAAACGAGGACGTTGAACTGGAGGATGTTATTGAGAACGGCGTGGCAGGTGTGAAATATATTTCGGGTGTTGCAGGCGTCGAGGCGGCTTTGAGTGTCAATCGCCTTGAGCAAAGGAAACTTCATAAGAAACTTAATCGCTGTTCAGAAATTGCTGACGTTATAATTATCGACACGGGCGCGGGCTTGAATCGCAACGTAATAGAATTCGTGCTTGCGGCGGAAGAAGTTTTGCTTATAACTACGTCCGAACCCACCGCACTTGCCGACGCTTATGCCGTTATAAAAGCCTACACAACTTACACCGAACGCCGAAATATTAAACTTGTCGTCAACCGTATTCGCGACGAGGAAGAATGCTACGAGGTCGTTGATAAAATTAATCAGACTACGCAAAATTTTTTAGGGTTAACGGTCGGTTGTTTAGGATATATTTACGAAGATAAAATTGTTCGCGAAGCCGTGCACAAGCAAGAGCCGTTCCTTATCGTCAATCCGAATTCTCCGGCGTCGCGTTGTATTTCGGAATTGGTAAAAAGTTTGCTTAGCGGCGAAAGAATGGAATCGGTATCAAGAGGTTGGCGCGGATTTTTGGACAGCTTATTTGGCTATTAAGAAAATAATTTTAAATTACATTGAGGTGATTTTATTGAAGTACGAAATTTTATATCCTGAAGCATTCCCCGTCGTTGAGTGTCATCTTGAAAGGAACGAGAGTATCAAAGCTGAATCAGACGCGATGATTGCAATGTCGTCTACGATTGACGTTGAAGGCAAAATGGACGGGGGACTTCTGCGCGGCTTGGCTAGGAAATTTCTTTCGGGCGAGAGTTTATTTTTTCAAGAGTTGATTGCGCGTCGCGGTGCCGGAACAGTTTTATTTGGTCATTCGCAAATAGGCGGTATAATGGACGTGGAACTTGACGGCTCGTACGGACTTACGATTCAAAAGAATGGGTTCCTCGCAAGCACGCAAGGCATTGACATTGATACGCGGGCGCAAAATCTTTTTCAAGGTTTCCTAAGCGGCGAAGGTTTTTTCGTATTGAATGCCAGAGGACGCGGCACAGTTTTTGTATCAAGCTATGGCGTAATTCACCCGATTAATCTTGACGATAGAGAAGAAGTTATCATCGATAATGGTCATCTTGTTGCTTGGCCCGACTATATGAATTACGAAATGGAAAGAGCCTCCAACGGCTGGATTTCTAGTTTAACGTCTGGCGAAGGAGTCGTTTGTCGTTTTAGAGGTCCCGGCGTCGTGTTGATTCAAACGCGCAATCCAAATAACTTTGAGCAACAACTTGAGCGACGAATTAAATCTATCGTCGGCATTCACTAAATTTAATATTTTGAACGCAAAAGACCGCTTCCAAAACCGGAGGCGGTCTTTTTGTTTGAAATTGTTATTGACTCGGTGGTCAGCCGAGATTTTGGTACTAAGAAAATCTATGATTTACTTCGCTTATTAATTTTATACCATAAATAAAATCCGCTGACAAGAGTATATCTTAAGCGTAAAATTTTTTTGGTGCCCTCCATTTTTATCCTTTAAAACGCGCAAGAAGTCCCGACTGGTAATCGGGGCTTCTTTTTTTACTTTCAAATTTTAAACTCGAACTTCAAAATGTTTGCCCTTGTCGTCGTCTTTCTTAGGCGGCAACTTTGCGGGCTTTGGCGGTGCGGCGACGGGTTTAACTTTATCAGCCGCCGCTTTTAATCTATCTGTCGAATCCTCGAACAACTGCGACTTAGTTAACGTGGGTTTATCCGTGAATAAAAATTTTTTCACAATGACGAACGCCGCGATTGCCACAAAAATTATTGTAAATATCCAAAAAACTCCGCCGTGTCCTTCGTGATAATTTATTTTCGGCGTAATGTTACGTGGTTGTTCCGTCGTAGTCTGCGCGGGGGGATTGTATGTTGACTGTGATTCGCGAGCGTCCATTTCTCTGAACTGGCGCAAAACGTCCTTTCCTCTGTCGTAGTCCGATTGAGTATCAGGAACTATCGGCGCGTCAGGCGGAATAACGGTGACTGTTTGATTAGCGGGAGCAGATTGTTCGTCGTCGCCACGTTCGACAGTTCGTTTAGTCAAAGGTCCCGATCCATTTGCGACGGCGTCCCTAGCTTGAGTTTCGGGCGTTTCTACTTGTCTAGTAACTTGTGGTGCGTCGTCAACGTCAGAAACTTCATCTGTAGAATTTTTTGCAAAGGGCGTTTTGTCAATGCGCGGCGGAGTCGGCGGAGTTGGACGAATTGCGGGAGCGGGCGCAGTCGGCGGTTGCGGAGGTTCGATTGTCATTTTTTAATTAAAGCATGTGAGCGCGAAGTTCTGCGCCGTCTTGAGCGGAAAGATAAGCGGGTGCAATGTCAAATACAGTTTTGCAACCGTTATTGCCTTCTTTATTAAGACGATAAGCGGCGCGAGCATAAGCAACTAAAACGCTCGTCGTAAATTCGGGATTGGAATCTAACTTAAGATTGAATTCGATGATGTGGTTGTTCTCTTTAGCCATGCCGGTTTTGCCTGAACGAATCACGAATCCGCCGTGTGCAAGTCCAGCGTGTTTAGTCAAAAGTTCTTCCTCGCTGATAAAGTTGACAACCGTATCATAATCCGCAAAATAATTCGGCATAGTCTTAATTGCGTTCTCAACTTCAGCGGCGTCTGCACCTTCCTCAAGGACAACGTAGCATTCGCGCAAATGTTTTTGGCGTGTAGTAAGTTCGGGATTTTGTCCGCTACGAACGGCGTCAAGTGCGCTGTCAATCGGAACGGTATATTGCTTAGCATTTTTAACGCCCTTCACGCGGCGGATTGCGTCGGAGTGACCTTGACTGACGCCTTTGCCCCAGAAAGTGTAATCTTTGCCGTCGGGAAGAATTGCATTTGCATAAGCGCGGGCAAGCGAGAAAAGTCCCGGATCCCAGCCGACGGAAATAACTGCCACGTGACCAGAAGCTTTAGCCGCCGCGTCGACTTTAGCAAAGTGTTCGGGAATTTTCGCGTGCGTGTCGAAGCTGTCAACAACGTTAAACATCGTAGCATATTTGGGCGTTTGAGTCGGCAAATCCGTTGCACTACCGCCACAAAGAATCATTACGTCAATTTTGCCGACCCAATCTTTAGCGTTGTCAACATGGACAACGGGCACGTTCGGCGTCTGGATTTTAACTTTAGCAGGATCGCGACGAGTGAAGACCGCCACGAGTTCAGTATCGGGATTTTCTTTTATCGCGCATTCAACACCGCGTCCGAGATTGCCATATCCAAGAATTCCTATTTTCATGATTTATTGCCTCCGTTAAGAAAGATTTTCAAAACCGAAACGCATTATAACATAAAAGTTAGACTATGCAACTATTTTTGTTCATGAATACAATATTATTCGCGGCGAAAATTTTTTGCAGGAATTTTATTGGCACGGGCGAAAAATTTTTAATAAATAATTAGTGGAGGCGATTGTACCTTGAAAAATATTTATAAACTTTTTGTGGCTGGCATTTTGAGCTTGAGTTTGTTGACTGGCACGAGCTTTGCGGCTCCCGCCTGGCAAATTCCCACGCAAGGAAAAGTTTTCTACGATGCGGCTAAGCAAATTTACATTGCTGACACCATGAAAAAACTTCTTAGCGAACAGTTCAAGGTAGAATTTTCCGTGCCCAGCGGGTGGAAGTACGAAAAATTTACCGTCAATGGCGTTGATGTCGAGCGATTGGCGAATCCAAAGCAAAAAAAATCTGCGCGGGTCGTCCTGCAACTTCACGGCGGCGGATATGTTGGTCACTTGAGCCAATGGTATCGAGACTTTGCTATCAAACAGGCGGTAATGACTGAGGCCCGCGAAATTTACATGGTTGATTATAGAGTAGCACCCGAACATATTTATCCCGCCGCTCTTGACGACACTCAACAAGCTTACGAGGAACTTTTAAAGCGCGGAATCAAATCGGAAAATATAATCGTCTTTGGAGATTCGGCGGGCGGAAATTTGGCGTTAGCATTGTCGCTTCGTCTCAAGGAAAAAAATTTGCCGCAACCCGCAATGTTGATTTTGCTTTCGCCTCGTACGACATTTGAAACCGACTTGCCTTCTCGCTCCGACAACGCCAACCGCGATTTAGTTTTAGGCAAAAATAATTCTAAAATGTATAACGCGGTGTTCAATCCCGTTTACGCCGGAAAAATTCCTTTGAACGACCCGCACCTCTCCCCGATTTACGCTGACTTGAAAGGCTTGCCGCCTACTTTGGTTCAGATTGGCGGCTATGAACTTTTCGTTGACGACGGAATCGAATTGCTCAAAAAAGCTACTGCCGACGAACTTAATATTACGTTGTCGGTTTATCAAAGAATGCCTCATGACTTCTCGGTACTTTTGCCCGATCTCGATGAGAGCGTAAAATCTTTTATTGAGATTAAAAATTTCGTGAACCTGTACATGCCAAAAACTTTAAATAAATAACTGCCAAAGCGTGAAAATTTTCAACATATGCAGTGCAGTTTACTTTTTTATAGCGGCATGATATAATCGCGTGCAATTTGAATTGAGAGGAGAACTTTGAAAGCTTATGGCAAAAAAAATGAAGACGATGGACGGCAATCAAGCGGCGGCGTATATTTCCTACGCATTTACGGACGTTGCCGCGATTTATCCTATAACGCCGTCGTCGCCTATGGCTGAAGATGTTGACGTCATGGCTGCGCGTGGCGTCAAAAATATTTTCGGGCAAAAAGTTCGCTTAGTCGAAATGCAATCGGAGGGCGGCGCGGCTGGCACCGTTCACGGCTCGTTACAAGCTGGCGCATTGACGACAACTTACACGGCGTCGCAGGGCTTTTTGCTCATGATTCCGAACTTGTACAAAATCGCGGGCGAAATGTTGCCTGGCGTCTTCCATGTATCTGCGCGGGCTTTGGCAACGTCGACGCTTAGCATTTTCGGAGATCATCAAGACGTTATGGCGGCGCGTCAAACGGGTTGCGCAATGTTTGCAGAATCAAGCGTGCAGGAAGTTATGGACTTGTCAGCGGTTGCACATTTAGCCGCGATTAAGGGCAGAATTCCGTTTATAAATTTCTTTGACGGATTCCGCACGTCGCACGAGATTCAAAAGATTGAAATGATTGATTACGCCGACCTCGCAAAAATTTTGGACTTCGACGCGGTAAACGCCTTCCGCCGCAATGCATTAAATCCCGACCATCCCGTTATGCGCGGCACGGCGACTAATCCCGACGTTTACTTCCAAATTCGCGAAACTGTTAATAATAATTATGATCGCTTGCCTGATATTGTCGAAGAGATTATGTCAGACGTGGCAAAAATTACAGGGCGCGAACATCATATCTTCGATTACAGCGGAGCACCCGACGCCGAAAGAGTCATTATCGCTATCGGTTCGGGTTGTCAAACTGCTAACGAGGCGGCGGCTTATCTCAACGCGCAAGGCGAAAAAGTCGGCGTCGTGAGTGTGCATTTATATCGCCCGTTCAGCGTTAAACATTTCCTCAACGCCATTCCTAAAACCGTTAAAAAAATCGCCGTCCTCGACCGCACGAAAGAAAGCGGCGCAGTCGGTGAACCTCTTTACACGGACGTTAAAGCCGCGTTCTATGATGTTGAAAATAAGCCTGTTGTCGTCGGTGGCAGATATGGTTTGGGCGGCAAGGACACTACGCCTGACCAGTTGCTTGCAGTCTTTGAAGAGCTTAAAAAAGATTCGCCGCGCAACGGCTTTACAATCGGCATTAATGACGACGTAAGCAATAAATCACTCGCGACGACTAATCTCGACGTTGACTTGACGCCCGAAGGTACGAGGGCTTGCAAATTCTGGGGGCTTGGCTCGGACGGCACTGTTGGCGCAAATAAATCCGCTATTAAAATTATCGGCGACAACACCAAACTTTATGCGCAGGCTTATTTCGCTTATGACAGCAAAAAATCCGGCGGAATTACCATGAGCCATTTGCGCTTTGGTGAATTGCCGATAACTTCGCCGTATCTTATCACTAAACCAGATTTCGTTTCCTGTTCGCAGAAAAGTTACGTGCACCACTACAATTTAATTGCTGGCTTAAAGCCTAACGGAACTTTCTTGCTTAACACGGATTGGAGCGACGAAAAACTCGGCAAAAAACTTCAGCCTTACATGAAACGCTACATTGTCGAAAATAATATCAACGTCTACACCGTCAACGCCGTTAAAATTGCGGGCGAACTCGGTTTGGGCGGACGTTTTAATATGGTTATGCAAGCCGCCTTCTTTAAGCTCGCGGATATTATTCCGATTGACGACGCCGTTAAATATCTCAAAGACGCCATTGAAAAATCTTACGGCTCGAAGGGGCAAAACGTCGTTGATATGAACTGCGCGGCTGTTGACAAGGGCATTGAGGCTTTGCATAAAGTCGATATTAGCACATGGGATATTGAAGATACCAGCTTGAATCACAAATCGCCGCAAGTTGACCCGCCCGAATTTATCACCGACATTCAAAACGTTATGAACCGTCAAGAGGGCGACAATCTCGCTGTCAGCAAATTTGTTGACCTTGCAGACGGAACATTCCCTGTTGGCGGCACGGCTTACGAAAAACGCGGCACGGCAATTAAAGTTCCTGCATGGGATAAATCTAAATGTATTGGTTGCAATCAATGTTCGTTTGTATGTCCGCACGCGGCGATTCGTCCGATACTTACGACCAATGATGAACTTAAAGACGCTCCCGAAGGCATGGAAAGTATCCCGTCAAAAATTTCTCGCGGCGCGTATAATCTTACAATCGCCGTTTCAACTATGGATTGTCTCGGTTGTGGTAATTGTGCGCAAGTTTGCCCGAAGCAAGCGTTGACTATGGTTAAGTATGACGACGCGGCTAAGGCTCGCCAAAAAGTTTTTGATTACGGCATAAAAGTTGCGCCTAAAAATAATCCGACTAAAAAGACAACTGTTATTGGCTCGCAATTTGAAAAACCGCTCTTTGAGTTCAGCGGAGCCTGCGCGGGTTGCGGTGAAACTCCCTACGCAAAACTTTTGACGCAACTTTTCGGCGATAGAATGATGATTGCAAACGCAACGGGTTGTTCGTCGATTTGGGGCGCGTCGGCTCCCGCCATGCCTTACACTAAAAATCAATTCGGCAGAGGTCCCGCGTGGGGCAATTCGCTTTTCGAGGACAATGCGGAATATGGTTTGGGCATGTTCTTAGGCGTTAAAGCCGTTCGCGAATCACTTGCCAGCGACGTTGATAAAGCTATTGCCGAAAATATTTCCGACGAACTTAAAGCCGCGTTGACTGATTGGAAAGAAAATCTCAACGTTAGCGAAAACACCCGCGACCGCGCAGATAAGTTGACGACGTTGCTTGAGGCTCAAAAGGGCGACAACACTTTACTCAATAAAATTTATGACAACCGCGATTTCTTTGTTAAGCGTTCACAATGGATACTTGGCGGCGACGGTTGGGCTTATGACATTGGTTACGGCGGACTTGACCACGTTTTAGCCAGCGGCGAGGATATTAATATTTTCGTCTTCGACACCGAAGTTTATTCCAATACGGGCGGACAAGCCTCCAAAGCTACTCCGGCGGCGGCGATTGCTCAATTCGCGGCGACTGGTAAAAAAACGCGCAAAAAAGATTTGGGCAAAATGGCGATGAGCTACGGTTATGTATACGTCGCGCAAGTTTCTATGGGTGCAGACCAAAATCAGCTCCTCAAGGCGATTACTGAAGCGGAAACTTATCCTGGACCGTCGCTGATTATCGCGTATTCGCCCTGCATTAATCACGGCATAAGAAAAGGCATGGGTTCTTCGCAGTTGGAAGGCAAGCTTGCTGTTCAGTGCGGTTATTGGGCGAATTGGCGTTATAATCCCGTCAACCAAAAGTTTACGCTTGATAGCAAAGAACCTGACTTTAGCAAGTTCCAAGAATTTTTAATGGGTGAAGTTCGTTATTCCTCGCTGAAACGCAATTTCCCAGACGCCGCGCAGGAATTATTCGAGAAAACTCAACGCGACGCTGAAGACAGAATTAACGGTTATAAAATTTTAGCCGGAAAGGTTTAAGCTCATGAAAAAAATAATTGTCATACCAGGCGACGGAATCGGGCAAGAAATTACAAAGTCCGCCGTCGAAGTCCTTAAAAAAGTTGACGAAAAATTTAATATCGGTTTGGAGTTTGAAACTCGCGACGCGGGCGGCACTTCCTACGAAAAATTCGGCACTCCGCTCACCGATGAGGCTCTCGACGCTTGCAAAAAAGCTGACGGCGTTTTATTCGGTGCGGTCGGTGGTAAGAAATGGGATTCGCTCCCCGTGCACTTGCGCCCCGAAAAAGCTATCTTCGGACTTCGTAAGGGCTTGGGACTTTTCGCTAACCTTCGCCCGACGAAAGTTTATCCCGAACTGATAAATTCGTCTCCTCTTAAGCCTGAACTCGTCGGCGGTAGCGATTTATTAATCGTCCGTGAACTTGTCGGCGGAATTTATTTTGGACCTCGTTGCGAATCAGAAACTAAAGACGGCGTCGAGCAAGCTTGGGACACTGAAATTTATTCAGTGCCCGAAATCGAACGAATCACTAAGCTTGCCTTTGAAACTGCTAAACTTCGTCGCGGTAAAGTTACTTCCGTTGATAAGGCTAACGTTCTCGCAGCAAGCAGATTGTGGCGCAAAGTTGTCGTTGACGTGGCTAAAAATTTCCCCGATGTTGAATTGAATCATCTTTACGTTGACAACGCCGCAATGCAACTCGTCCTTAATCCAAAACAGTTTGATGTTATCGTCACTAACAACATTTTCGGCGATATTTTGAGCGATGAGGCGTCGGTTATCGGCGGGTCGATTGGTTTAATGCCCAGCGCGTCAATCGGCGAACTTACGAGCCTTTATGAACCGATTCACGGCTCCGCGCCCGATATTGCAGGTCTTGACCTTGCAAATCCAATGGGAACGATTTTAAGTGCGGCGATGTTGCTAAGATACAGCTTAAACGAAGAAATTGCGGCGAAATCGATTGAAAATGCGATTGATAAGACACTCGCGGACGGTTTTCGCACTGCTGATATTTATTCTGACGGATTTAAGAAAATCGGAACCGCGCAGGCAACAGAAATTATTTGCGGCAACCTTTAATCAGAACTCAACGACTCGTTCTTCGCGAACGGGTCTTTTTTTATGTTAAATAGTCAAGCGAAGTACAACAACAGCCTGTAAATATTCTTAGTCGAGTTTTCATTTCAGCTGTTGCACATGTATTTTACATTTAAAATTTTTTTAACCTATCGCATTACCCCCTCCTAGTATCGTATACTACATTAAAAGTTTTTGTTATATGTGTTGACGGAGGGGGCGAGGCTTATGCAGGCTGTCAAAGTTTAATACGCTTCTCGATGAATAGTTTTTTTGGGCACATGAAAGGAAGTGACGATATGACAATTGAAACGATAATGGACACGGAAGGCGCAGACACCATTAAAAACACCCTCGAAAGCGCAATGATTAACGCTCTCGACGGCAACGATTCTATTAACAACGAAGGCTCGCAAGTTTCAATAGACGGCGGTGAAGGCAACGATTCTATCAACAACAGCGGTTTCGAAGTCAGCATTAACGGCAGTAGGGGCAACGATTATATTGAAAACAACGGTCTGTACTCCGCGCTTAACGGCGATATTGGCAATGACACCATATCTAATTCTGTTTCGTATGTCACAATCTCAAGCGGCAACGGAAATGATTTTGTAACCAATAACGAAAATGGCAAGTTTACTTCGATAGACGGCGGTGCGAATGACGATACTATTTCGAATCTCGGAGAAAATGTAACGGTGAACGGCGGCGATGGTAATGATTACATTCGCAATGAAAGATATGAAGATTGGGATGAAATGTGCAATGCCATTAACTTAAGCGACACGATAATTGAAGCTCACAGGATGGATATATCGGCAATTTCTTAGGAAGAATCTTTCTTGCCTTACTGGATGAACATACTTGCTTATTTGGTCGAGAATTTTGTCGTAAT
>JAFRRH010000043.1 GCA_017428215.1 Selenomonadaceae bacterium | reverse complement strand
TTAGTTACATAAAGATTTTTATTGCTATCCATCTCTTTAAGAATTGCCTGTAACTTTTCTATCGGATTCATTTTATAACAGTCCTTTCGGGACTATCATAAATTCTTTTCCCCTTTTCGTTAAGTTAATGCCATTGCCCATTCTGCCCGCAATACATTCACGGACAATCTTGATTTTCTCTTCGGCGTTTGCTTTCTGATTCTGTGACATAAAAATGCTCCCCGCATGATGACAGTTTTATTTTTTACTGTCTCTCATAAGGGGAGCATATCACTTCGCCAAAGGGCTGTTTTTTTAGCTTTTTAATACGATTTTTTAGCTTTCGTAGACGTAGCGCAGGGAATTTAAGTTATCAGTGTTCAAATCTTTGTGGCAGACGCATTTTTTCGAGTTCAATTCCATTGTTTGACGGTTTGAGGCGGTATATTTCTCCCAATGCGGCATAAACTATAGTGATAGGTAACTCTTTGAGATAATCGCTAAGTTTTCCCCCACTCCACACTGTACGTGCGATTTTCACCGCATATGGCGTTCCATCATGCTTGAGTTCATTTCTTCTATCGTATGACTTGTGCCCATTCCTCCAGTTCCATTGCAGGGCTTTCATTGGTTCGAGCACTACTTTTCAGTACCGATTCAGCCGCTTATTTTCTTCGTCAGCTTAGTCTATTGACTTCGATACCTTTTTTGTTCCGATAATTCTATCTGTACATATAGTTTTAGGTTTTTGCTATGAGCCTGTAAGCTTGCCGGTGCCTGTAACACTGTATGGCTTTTCATAACTGCGATTTTTACTTAGCCACACTCACAAAGATTTCTCGTCCCAATGCATTTCTGTATTGTTCCCGTTTAGACCCGTACTTTCGCAAATTCGTCGGTTTCCTTATGAAACATTTTAACCTTGACTATTTTATAGACCTCCGACATATAGGTAGCACCAACCGCATCCGTTCAGCTTTCCTCGACTTTACGTTAGGGCTACTGAAAGCCGACTTCACCGAGCTTCTGACAATTTCTTGCCAGTCGGAGTATTAGGGAGATCGTTTCAGGGCGTTACTCCTTCATTCCACCCTTCGGATTACCAGTTCACTCAATTTCTCAAGCGCAGTAACTTTTCATTACTGAACAAGTCGCACCACGATAGAATTTTGGAGCAAAGCCGCTGAACTTGCTAAAAGTTGTGGCATAGAGACAATTGCCCTTGAAAATCACCCGATGAACGTGCTCCTCAATGTCAGCATGCTTTTGAAACTTCGCCGCGCAGTGGTCGCGACAATCCCGAACTTTGCGAGGCTAAACTTATGATTTCGCTTGATGAACTCGTTCCGATTATGGAGCGGCGCAGAATTCGCATGGATATTCAAGCTCACCCCGACGACTTTTACGAACACAACTTGAAATACGCTCGTAAACATTTGAAACATCTGCTCTTCGCTGATACCTACGACTACACGAAAATTTTCTGCTACAATATCAATCCGTTGGGACTTTATGTGAACGATACAGTTCGTTGTCATGCGCATATCGGCAAACTCGGCGAGGACAATATGACTTCGACAGAATTTTTAAAACGTTGCGCGAGATTGGTTTCAATGAGCAGGTTATGGTATCTACGCCAGATAACTTCGGAAAACCCTTTTACATTTTTTAACAAAAAAGCGACAGGATAATTTCTCGCCGCTTAATTTTTTTATTGTTGTTGCTCTTCAACTGCCGTGCCCTCAACGGGACCTTTCCAATCGATAATGCCGCCCATTGTGTAAACGTTCGTGTAACCTTTTTCGACCAAAACTTTTGCAGTCAATCTACCGCGATTGCCGTCGCCGCAATAAGTGATAAGTGGCGCGTCCTTGTCGGGTATCTTCTCGAAATTATCAGCAACGGCGGCTTCTAACGGATAATGAATTGCGTTGGGAATGTGCCTAAGTTCGTAATCTTTCGGGAAACGACAATCCAAGAGCCTTGCATTGGGATTTTCCACTAATATTTCCATAGCCTCTTCTTGACTGATTGTCTTGTAAGTTTCGCCGTTGACAATGGGACCTTTCCAATCAGCAATGCCGCCGAATTCGTAGACGTTTTTATATCCCTTATCAACTAAAATTTGAGCCGAATCTTGAGCGCGACGCCCCGTCCAACAGTAGATTAAAATCGTTTGATTCTTGTCGGGTAGAGAGGCAAAATTTCCTTCACGCAACTCTTCAAGCGGCACCAAAATTGCGTTGGGAATGTGTTTCTTCTCGTACTCGTCAGGCGTCCGCACGTCAAGAACAATAACGTTTGGATTTTCGCCTATCATTTTAATTGCCTCGTCGTGTGTCAAGGATTTGTAAGTAATCTTCTCGCCGCCGCAACCTGCACACAGCGCGACAATTAAAATCATCAGCGTAGCCAAAATTTTTTTCATTTTAACACCTCCGTTAGCGTCTCAATCATTTTGGGAATATCGAGGGGCTTGGCAATGTGGCTGTCCATGCCCGCATCTTTTGCCGCTTGAATATCTTCCGTAAAGGCGTTGGCTGTCATTGCGATTATCGGAATATGCGCAAGTTTCAAATTCGGAAGCGAACGGATTGCCTTTGTCGCCTCGTAGCCGTTCATAACCGGCATTTGCACATCCATTAAAATTGCGTCGAAATCTCCTGGCTTAGAGTTTGAAATTTTATCAACGGCAATTTGTCCGTTCTCTGCAGTGTCGAGTTGAAAACCAAATTCCGTGAGAATCAGCGACGCAATTTCGCGGTTGACTTCGTTATCCTCAACTAACAGCAATTTAATCTTGCTGAAGTCAATCTCCTGCGCGGCGTCGGTAGTTTGTTCAGTCTCAACCTCTTCAGGCTCGTCTACAATCGGGAAGTCAACCTTAACGATAAATTCCGTACCTTTGCCGAGTTCGGTTTGAACTTCAATCGTGCCGCCCATAAGTTCGACGATGCTTTTAGTTATTGACATGCCTAAGCCCGTGCCTTGAATGTTGCTAACTGTGCGGTCGCGTTCATAGGCGGCGAAAACTTTTTTGGCAAATTCGGGCGTCATGCCCATGCCCGTATCTTTAACGCGCAATTCGTAGGAGCCTTTTTCCTCGTTGCCGCCAACTTGACGGAGTGTTACAGTCACTGAACCACCGACGGGCGTAAACTTGAAAGCGTTACTAATCAAATTCAGCAGGACGCGATTAAGGCGCGGAACGTCGCATATTACGATTTTGTTCATGACGTGTTCGATATTGACGGCGAACTTTAAGCCCTTAGTCTCCATTTGCGTTGCGAACAGGTCGCGCACATCGTTTATTGCTTTGACGAGATTTGACTTTTGCGGGTCGAGTTCCATTTTGCCCGACTCAATGCGGCTCATGTCAAGAATATCATTTATAAGCGTGAGCAGATGATTATTCGACGCCTCAATTTTATCCAGATAATCCCTCATGCGCGGCGGAAGTCCAGGTTCCTTTTTAATTAAGTTTGTGTAGCCGATAATGGCGTTCATAGGTGTTCGTATATCGTGGCTCATGTTGGATAGGAACGTTGACTTAGCTTTATTGCTCCGCTCCGCCTGAAATTTTTCTTGCTCCATATGCTTTTCGCGTTTCATCATCATATTGTAGATATTGAACATGATAAACAGCGCGATTGTTATCAAACCCATTTGCATAAAGTTATGGCGTGTCAAAGATTCGCTGACAAGTTCCATTTGCCCTTGCAGATAATATTCGGAGTCGGCTTTTTCTCTTGCGGTCGGCGGAATGCCATGTTCGCTCATTTCTTCCGTATAGTATTCGTTTAAGTTGCCCAAAACCGTCTGCGCGGCGTCGCTGGTTGCCTCACGAACCCACAACATTGACGTAAAGAAAATTAAAAATAGTAATGCTATCCAAGAGATTGTAGACTTGCCGAAACGCCGCTGTTCATTATCACGTTGGAAAATGTAGCGGAAGAATACAAAGCCTAGAATACTCCAGACGATTAAAATTAGATAACTTTCCGTCGTCATTGCCGCGACAGTCCAGACGTTCGGAACCATAAAGTACAGGAAGAAAATCAGCGAGACAACGCAACCGATTGTTCCCGTGATTTGCGGGAGACTTTTACCCATTTGCCGCGCAGTGATAATCGTGACGAGCGAAGTATAAGTATAATCAATAGTCGCGCCGATTGTGTTTACGTCGATAATCCAAGCAATCGCCGTGCGTCCCAAAAAAGGTATCGGCAACGACAGGAGCATAATAAACCAGACGGCGTTCATAGGCGTGCGATTTTCGTTGAGCTTGCCAAACCACGCGGGCAGTAAATCATCACGAGTTAACGCAAAAATTAATCGGCTAGCCGCAATGTAGTTACCAATCAAACCGGTAATTACGCCGCCCATAACCGCCATAATCAAAATTATTAAGCCCGTATCGCCCATTAGCGCGTGAATTGCGTATATCGTCGGCATACTGGCATATCCTTCCAGATTGTCCAAGTCGGCTAGATATTCTGACCAATTTGAGTAGCCCGCCGGTATATCAGAAATTGCCAATATCGCGAGGAAAGTGTAAGCAAGAGCCGCCGCCACGACCGCACAGATTAAAATTGCAAAAGTTTTCTTGACGGGGAACTTAAAACCTTCCGCCGATTGGGATATTGATTCAAAGCCGGCAAACGCCCACGGAGCTAAAACTACAATTCCGAAAATAGCCACGAATGAACTTGTATTATCGAGCGGGTAAGCTGGCGCAATGTCAAAAGGATTCACACCGCTTGAAATAACCGCGCCCATGCAGATTAGCACACCGCCGAACAAAATTATCGCCGCGACAGTTTGAACCCACGCCGCTAACTTTCCGCCGCGCATACAAATCGCTCCGAAAATCCACAGTGCACCGAGACTTAATAAAGCTTCGCCGAGCCAAACATCAAAGCCCGCGATTGTATAATGGAAACCGAATTGAAAAGTATCGCCCAAAAATCTTCGGAAGATAATTGGTAGCGCAATTGCGTTCGCCCAAGTAATCGCGATATAAACGAGAATTAAAAACCATGAACTCAAAAAGCCGTGATCGTAGCCGAGAGTTTTTTTAGCGTATGAATAAGTGCCGCCCGCGTCGGGGTATTTGTTCATCATGAAATGATAATTGTAGCCGATAATCAGCATGATAATTCCGCCGACCGCCATACCGAGCGCAGTTCCAAGAGGTCCGGCTATCGGCAAAAAAGTCGTGCCTGGCATGACGAACGCGCCCCAGCCGACTGCGCAACCGAACGACAATGCCCAAACGTTCAGCGGCGATAAGTAAGGTTTTAATTTTGTATTTTCTGCAGTATCCATTAAGGGCACCGCTCTCCTTAAATAATTTTTTTGTAATTATACACGAAAGCCGCTTAAAGTAAAGACAGCTAAAATTGCAGTTAACGAAAAAATTTTCGGTCTTGAATATTTTGGCGCAAATGTGTTATTATTCGCGTCAAGGAGGTTGATTTTTATGGTTAAATACGAAGTTAAAATGACGAGCATAGGCAAAGACGCACCGGCTTATCTGACGAGCAACAGCAGTTTTATTCTGCTTAACGAAAAGATTCGCCCGGCATTGGCTGATATGGTCGTTGAGCACACGGTCGGCGAGTTGGCGGCAGATATAGTCGCGGGTGACAAGCTCAAAGTCGGCAAAAGCGAATTCGATGTCGTGAAAGTCGGCGACGCGGTTAATAAAAATCTGCGCGAAGAGGGACATTGCACAATCGTCGTAAATGGAGAAGCAACTATGCCCGGTCAAATCGCTGTTAAAGGAGTTCGTCCGCCGCGTCTGCGTTTCGGCAATGAAATTAAATTTTATACTGAGGAATAATTTTTTACCTTTGCAAGAAAAAAGCTCCTTCCGAATTTTGGAGGGAGCTTTAGTTTTATTTGTCCAAAGCCTATAGTTCTTTGTTACTAAATCTGATATAATAATTAAAAATTTTTTCGAGGTGAATTTAATGAGAGCAACGCAACTTTATGCACCGACATTACGCGAATCGCCCGCCGAAGCAGAACTTATAAGCCATAAACTGATGTATCGCGCAGGATTAATTCGCAAGGCGGCAGGCGGATTGTATTCTTATTTGCCGCTGGGCTGGCGCACGATGAAAAAAATCATGCAAATCATTCGCGAGGAAATGGACGCTGAAGGCGGGCAAGAAATTATCATGCCGATTGTTCAGCCTGCCGAAATGTGGAAGGAGTCGGGACGTTGGGCAGTCTACGGACCGGAAATGATGCGCCTTAAAGATAGACACGGCAGAGAATTCGCACTTGGTCCCACGCACGAAGAAATGATAACAACTTTGATTCGTGACGAGGTGCGCTCTTATAAGCAACTGCCGCTTTTGCTCTATCAAATTCAAAATAAATATCGTGATGAAATTCGTCCGCGCTTTGGATTGATGAGGAGCCGCGAATTTGTCATGAAGGATTTATATTCTTTCGATAGAGACGTTGACGGCATGAATATTTCCTATCAGAAGATGTACGACGCTTACAGCAGGATTTTTACACGTTGTGGTTTGAAATTCCGCGCAGTCGAGGCGGATAACGGCGCAATCGGTGGAGGTCATTCGCACGAGTTTACAGTTTTAGCTCCAAGCGGCGAATCCAATATTTCCTACTGCGAAAAATGCGATTACGCTGCCAGTGACGAGAAGGCTGAGTTAAAAATTATTCAAGCAGAGCCAGAGGAACCTAAGCCGCTAGAGAAAGTCAAAACTCCCGACTGTCACACGATTGAACTTGTCAAAAACTTTTTGCAGGTGCCGATTGAAAAGACGATTAAAGCGGTTGCGTTTATGGACGACGACGAACGATTAATTTTGGCGTTTGTGCGCGGCGACCACGAAGTTAACGAGATAAAAGTTATAAATGCGGTTGAGGGCGCGAATCATCTTTACATGGCGGAAGAAAAATTGATAAATTCGGCTGGCGGTTGCGCGGGATTCATGAGTCCGATTGGATTAAACGACAAGGCGATAATCGTCGTTGACCAAACGGTTATGGAAATGTATAACGCCGTCGCGGGAGCTAATGAGGTTGATACGCATTTTATCAACGTGACGCCGCGCAGAGACTTTGACGCAGAAAAAATTATCGTCGCAGATATTCGCATGGTGCAGGCGGGCGACCCGTGTCCTCATTGCGGCGCACCGCTCAAAATGACACGCGGAATAGAAGTTGGACAAGTCTTTACGCTTGGCAAAAAATATTCTGAAGCTCTGCACGCGACTTTCCTTGACGAGGACGGCTCGACGAAAACTTTTGAAATGGGCTGTTACGGAATAGGCGTTGGGCGGACTATGGCGGCGGCGATTGAGCAGAATAACGACGCGGACGGAATTATTTGGACGCGGGCTATTGCGCCCTTTGAAGTTGTCGTCGTACCAGTCAACGCAAAAGACGATAAACAACTTGCACTTGCTGAAGAAATTTATAACGAGCTTAAAGCGGCTGGCGTAGATGTTTTGCTTGATGACAGAAAGGAACGCGCTGGCGTAAAATTCAAGGATTGCGACTTGATTGGCTATCCGTTGCGCGTAACGATTAGTCCGAAAACTTTAGACAGCGGCAACGTCGAAGTAAAAGTTCGTCGGAGCGGAGAATTTAAAACTTTTGCCCGCGCAGATGTCGTAAAAAATATTTTGGAGCTGTTAAATACGTTATGAAAACTGCATTGACGATTGCGGGGTCTGATAGTTCGGGCGGCGCGGGCATTCAAGCTGACTTAAAAACTTTTTTGGCGAATGGCGTTTATGGCATGAGTGTGATAACGGCTTTAACGGCGCAAAATACTTGTGGCGTGCGTTCTGTGCTGAATTCCACGCCGGAATTTTTATGCGACCAACTCGACGCAGTTTTTGAGGATATTTTCCCAGACGCAATTAAAATCGGCATGGTCTCATCGGCAAAATTGATTGAAATTATCGCGGCTAAGTTAAAATTCTACGGCGCAAAAAATATCGTCGTCGATCCTGTGATGATAGCGACTTCGGGCGCGAAATTGATTGATGATGACGCGGTTAATACGTTAAAAGCAAAATTATTTCCGCTGGCGACGATTTTAACGCCGAATATTCCCGAACTGGAAGTAATTGCCGCTGATAATAACATGGAACGCGCCGCGCAGAAAATTTTCGCTGAATATGGTTGCGCAGTGTTGGCTAAAGGCGGTCACGGGCATAACGACGCCAATGATTATCTGTTTAACGGCGCGGGGCAATGGTTTTACGGCAAAAAAATCGACACTTTGAATACTCACGGCACGGGTTGCACGTTAAGTTCTGCGATTGCCGCCAATCTAGCTAAAGGTTACGACTTAAAAGCGTCTGTTGGGCGTGCTAAAAGCTATTTAACTGGCGCATTGAGCACAGATTTAAATCTCGGCAAAGGTAGCGGACCTTTGAATCACGGATTTAATCTGCGCGGCGTTGATTTTGTAGGAGGTGATTGACTTGAAAATTGCTTATGCGCAAATGAAAGTTTTAGCGGGGCGTCCCGGCCTCAACACGAAAAAAATTTTAAAATTCATCGACGAAGCACGAGCAGGCGGCGCAGACGTTGTGATTTTCCCAGAATTAGCTATATCAGGGCAAATGCTCGGCGATACGGGCTTAGCGATACCGTTCGCTCGCGACTGTGAAGCTTGCAGTGAAGAAATTAGGGCTGCGAGTAAAAATATCACGGTTATTTTTGGCAGTATTATGGAGCGTCTCTCAAAACGCTTTAAAATTATTGAAGCCGCCGCCAACAAAAAGTGGATTGATGACCCTGTGGCTATAGATTTTTCAAGATTTCACGAGAAGTCACGAATCGTGCCGACTAGAGGTGTATCAACGCCTTTTAAACTCACCCGTCGCCACAAAAATTATCGAGGAGCATATATCTTTGACGCACGAGAAAATTTCGTTGAGAGAGGATTAGATTTTTGCATACGCTTTTCCGCCGAACCGTTCGGTATCAATAAAAAAATTTCCGACGACAAAATTAATTGTCCGATGATTAAAGTCGGAGCGATTGGCATTCAGAACACTGGCAAAACGATTTACACATTCGACGGTTGCAGTGCGGTTTACAATTCACGTGGCGAAATCGTTCAACTTACCGAACCTTTCGAGGAAAGTTTGAATTTTATCGAACTTGAAGAGATTGATAAAATGCCTCCGCTTAAATTGCCCGAAGTTAGCGAGGCGGAAAAAATTTATCGTGCGGTAAATTACGGCGTTAAAGAATTTTTGTCGCAAATCGGCATGAGTAAGGTTGTAATCGGCGTAAGCGGCGGAATTGACAGCGCAGTAGCCGCCGCGTTGTATGTTCAAGTTTTGGGCACGGAAAATGTTTATCTTGTCAACATGCCGAGCAAATTTAACTCCTTGACGACGAAAAATCTCAGCGAACAGCTTGCAAAAAATCTTGGTTGCAAATATTTTGTCGTGCCCATTCAAGAATCAGTCGATTGGACGGTAAAACAGCTTGAGGAGCGCGGAATTGAAGTTTCAAGCTTCGTCAAAGAAAATGTTCAGGCTCGCGACAGAAGTTCAAGAATTCTTGCGGCGATTGCGGCGAGTGTCGGCGGAGTTTTTACTTGCAATGCTAACAAAGCTGAATCAACCGTTGGATATGCCACGCTTTACGGCGACGAAGCGGGATTTTTATCTGCACTTGCCGATTTGTGGAAATATCAAGTTTATGACCTTGCCCGCTATATGAATGGAGAAATTTATAAGCGCGAAGTTATTCCGCAAGGCATTATCGACATTGTGCCGAGTGCTGAACTTTCGACTGCACAGAACGTTGACGAGGGCAAGGGCGACCCATTGAAATATCCTTATCACGATTATTTATTCCGCGCCTTCGTTGAGTATAACTTATCGCCCGAATCAATTCTAAGAGACTACAAAAACGGCGAGCTTGAAAAGGAAATTGGTTGCGAGGCGGGGATTGTCGAAAAATATTTCCCGACCGCGCAGGAATTCATTGACGATTTGGAGCGTTGGTGGAAAGCATTTACTGGCATGGGCGTTGCTAAGAGAATTCAATCACCGCCGATTCTTGCTGTCACACAAATGCCTTTCGGTGCCCGCGCAGAGTCTCAAAACGGCGTGCATTTCACAAAAAAATATTTTGAACTCAAAAATAAATTGCTTGCTCGTTAATAAAAAATTGCAAGGAAAAATCCCCCGCGTTTTGCAGGGGATTTTTTATTTATGACTTTAATTTTTTGCTTTAATGTAGTTTATTAGCCCGCCAGCATTAGCAATTTCCTGGACGAAACCGGGCAATGGGTGCGCATGGAATATATCGCCTGTCGTGAGATTTTCAATCGTACCAGTGTCGGTGTTGATTTTTAAAACGTCGTTAGCAGAAATTTTTTCTACAGCGTCGCCAATCTCAAGGAGCGGCAAACCGATATTTATTCCATTACGATAAAAAATTCGTGCGAAACTAGCCGCAATGACGACAGGAACGCCCGACGCTTTAATTGCAATGGGAGCGTGTTCACGACTTGAGCCGCAACCGAAATTTTTTCCGCCAACCATAATGTCGCCCGCTTTGACATTTGCGGCAAAAGTTTCGTCAATGTCAACCATGCAGTGTTTAGCCAATTCAGCAGGGTCGAACGTGTTTAGATAGCGCGCAGGAATTATAACGTCAGTGTCGATATTGTCGCCATAACGCCAGACTTTACCTTCAATTTTCATAGCCAATCACCTCTTCGGGAGTAGCAATCTTGCCTAGGACAGCAGACGCCGCCGCCACAAAGGGACTTGCCAAATAAACTTCGCTGTCAACGTGTCCCATGCGTCCTCTGAAGTTGCGATTAGTTGTTGAAACGCAACGTTCGCCCGCGCTCAAAATACCCATATAACCGCCTAAACATGGACCGCAAGTCGGACAACTTACGACACAGCCCGCGTCGATAAAAATATCAATCCAATGACAACGAATTGCCTCTTTATAAATCTCTTGACTGCCAGGAATAATTATACAACGAACGTCATTATGAACTTTCCGCCCGCGCAGAATTCCCGCCGCAATGCCGAGATCTTCAAGGCGTCCATTGGTGCAGGAGCCGATAACGACTTGATTAATTTTAATTTCACCTAGCTCATCGACGGGCTTAACGTTTTCGGGCAAATGCGGAAGTGCGACAACTGGTTTAAGTTCGCTTAAATTAATTTCAACAGTTGAGCAATATTTAGCATTTTCGTCAGCATTTACGGGTTCAAAAGTTTTTTTCACGCGACGCGCAACATACATTTCAGCAACTTTATCAAATGGGAAAAGTCCCGCCTTTGCGCCCGCTTCAATCGCCATGTTGGAAATTGTCAAGCGGTCAGTCATAGAAAGTTCTGCGACGCCGTCACCGGTGAATTCCAGAGCTTTATAAAGTGCGCCGTCTACACCGATTTTGCCAATCAACGTGAGGATAACATCTTTGCCGCAGATATTTTTGGGTTTCTTGCCCGTTAAGTGGACGTTGATAGATTCAGGAACTTTAAACCAAGCCTTACCAGTAGCAAGTCCTACAGCTAAATCCGTCGTGCCAACACCGGTAGCAAAAGCATTAACGGCACCATAAGTACAAGTGTGCGAATCAGCTCCGATAATTAGCATGCCGGGCGCAACAATCCCGAATTCGGGTAAGATAACGTGTTCAATACCAACACGCCCTTGTTCGTAGTAGTGGGTGATTTTATTTTTACGGGCAAACTCGCGCATGATTTTGGCGAGGTCAGCCGATTTAATATCTTTAGCAGGTTGGAAATGGTCAGGAATCAGCGCAATTTTTTCTGCGTCAAAAACAGGACGTCCAATTTTTTCAAACTCTTTGATAGACGGCGGACCTGTAACGTCATTAGCCATAACTAAATCGAGGGCGCAAATGACGAGTTGCCCTGCCTCCACCGTTTCAAGTCCTGCATGTCGTGCAAGAATTTTTTCAGCTATAGTGAGTGGCATTTGAAAAACCTCATTATTTCTTTTGAAGCCAAGACATCATGCCGCGCAGTTTAGCACCAACTTGTTCGATTTGATGTTCGGCGTGAATTCTACGTTGAGCGAGGAAATTAGCACGACGAGCGGCGCGGTTTTCGAGTAACCAAGATTTAGCAAAGGAGCCGTCTTGAATATCGTTAAGAGCTTGTTGCATAGCTTCTTTGACGGCAGGAGTAATGATTTTAGGACCAGTAGAATAATCGCCAAATTCAGCAGTGTCGCTGATAGAGTAGCGCATTTTAGAGAATCCGCCCTCGTAGAAGAGGTCGACGATAAGTTTCATTTCGTGGAAAGTTTCAAAGTAAGCGATTTCAGGTTGATAGCCAGCTTTAACTAAAGTTTCAAAGCCAGCTTGAATGAGGTGAGTGACGCCGCCGCAGAGAACGCATTGTTCGCCGAATAAGTCGGTTTCGGTTTCTTCAAGGAAGGAAGTTTGGATAATGCCGGCGCGAGTGCCGCCGATGCCGCGAGCATAGGCAAGGGCAAGATTAAAACAGTTGCCGGAGAAATCTTGATGAACGGCAAAGACGTCAGGGACGCCAGCGCCTTCGGTGAAGGTGCGGCGGACGAGATGACCTGGACCTTTAGGGGCGACTAAGAATACGTCGACATTAGGTGGGGGAATGATTTGGTTGAAGTGGATATTAAAGCCGTGAGCGAAAGCGAGAGCCGAGCCAGGTTTGAGGTTGGGAGCGATTTGAGATTGGTAGACGTCGGCTTGTTTTTCGTCAGGGATGAGAATCATGGTGATGTCAGCGGCTTTGACGGCGTCAGGGACGTCGAGAACAGTTAAGCCAGCGTCTTTGGCTTTTTGGATGGATTTGGAGCCTGGGTAGAGACCGACGATAACGTTAACGCCGGAGTCTTTAAGGTTTAAAGCGTGAGCGTGGCCTTGAGAGCCGAAGCCAATAACAGCAACGGTTTTGTCGTTGAGAATGGAGAAGTCAACATCTTGGTCGTAAAAGATATTAGCCATGAAAAGATACCTCGCTAAAGTAAATTTTTATGAAGGAAGGTAGGTTTAGAAGCGTAAGGAATGGGGTCTTGGCGGTTGAGAGCGATTAATCCGGATTGAATAAGTTCGATAATGCCGAAAGTGGAGAGCGCTTGCGCGGCGGCGTTGATTTTGTTAGCGGAGCCGGTGAATTCGAGGATAATGGAATTGGGGCTAAGGTCAACGACGTTAGCGCGGAAGGCGTTGGCGATGTTAAGAATGGAATCGCGGTTATTAAGAGTGGAGTGAACTTTGATGAGAGCGATTTCTCTGGCGACGGTGTTTGAAGGGTCGAGACGTTGAACAGCCAAGACGACAGGAGATTTTTGAATTTGGGAAATGATTTGGTCGGCACGGTTTAAATCGGCGTTAAGAATGATAGTGATACGGGAAATGTTAGAATCGTGAGTGGTGCCGACGGCGAGTGAATGGATATTAAAATTGCGTCTGGAGAAAAGAGAAGCGATACGAATTAAGACGCCGGGTTCATTTTTAACGAGTATGGAAAATATGAGATTCATGATATAAACCTCGAATAGATTTATTGTGGGGGGAATTCCACGCGGTGGGAATAAATCCTGCAAAAAAATTTTGGTTGGGAAAAAAATTTTTGTGAGTAGTAGACGCGTGGTAAAAAATAGTTAGCGAAATGAAATGAGTATGGTAAAGGGGAATTCCACGCGGGAGGGCGGGCTCCTGCTAAGATAAAAAAAAATTTTATGGCAGGAGACGTGCGGCGGCGTGGAAAATTTGTTGACGGACATTGTAGCCGAAATTGCGAATGGCGACATGGGATTTTTTAATAAGGCGTTTGACGGGATATTGAGACTTGATACGGCGGCGAGCTTGCAGATAGGTTAATTGGTCGCGAGCCATAAGGCGTTGCATTTGAATATCGAAGGGAACGTAGACGCACCAAATTTGGTCGAAGAGATTTTGCCAACCGGCGTCGAATAGCAAGGGAACTTCGAGAGCGACGAAAGGAATCTGCGCGGCTTGGCAGTCGACGAGAAAATTTCTGGCATGATCCAGTAAAATGGGATGAGCGACGCTATTAATCCATTGGCGCTGGGATTTATCGTTAAAGATGATGTCAGCAACTTTTTTTTTGTTAATGGAATGATCATCGTTAAGAATATGATTGCCGAAATGGTGCAGGTATAAATTGTAAAGGATTTGATTAGGGGCGATTAATTGGTGAGTAACGTCGTCGATGTCGAGAGTTTTGGCGTTGAAATATTTACGCAGTGTGAAAGCGACGGAAGATTTACCGGAGGCAATGGAGCCGGTTAAGCCGAGAATAATCATAATCCGAACCTCTGTAAGATGTCGTGTTGAGTTTGTTCCATGATGACGCGTTCGTCGTCGTAAATGTGATCGTAGCCGAGCAAATGTAAAAGTCCGTGCGTTTCTAGAAATAAAATTTCGCGTTCAATGGAGTGGTTGAAGCGTTTAGCCTGCGCGGCGGCGCGTTCATAAGAGATAACAATTTGCCCTAGGATAACGGGCAGTCCGTCAGCGTCGATTTGGTCGGATTCTGCGAAGGCAAAACTTAAAACGTCGGTAGGCTCGTCAATGTGGCGATAATCGCGGTTAAGCTCGTGAATAGTTTTATCGTCGGTAATGGTAATGGAAACTTCGCAATCGTCCATTTGATATAAATCGGCAACGACGTTAGCAAGACGAACCATATCATTAAGAAAGGCGACGCTAATTGGAAGCGTGGGCGGGTCAACATTAATTTGAGTGTCCATAGAAAAACCTCCTAACTATTTAAGAACGGCGACGAGGAAAGCACCGAGCGCAACCATCATGCCGCCGACGCCAATTAACATGTTGTGCATTTGTTCGGAGAGCTTGTCAAACTTGTCATCAATCTTTTTGTCGAGCACGTCGAACTTGTCATCAATTCTTTTATTAAGGTCGCGAATATCTTGGCGCTGTTCTTTAAGTTCGTTGACGAGCATATTAAATTTGGCTTCCTGCAAATTAGTTTTCATCTGCAATTCGGCGTTGAATTTTTCTTGGTCAGTCATTTTTAACACCTCATTTAAGGACGGCGACGAGGAAAGCCCCGAGCGCAACCATCATGCCGCCGACGCCAATTAAAGTTTGAACAAAATTATTGTGGAGCTGTTGTATAAATTCTTTTTGGTTGTCATCAATTTTTTTGTTCATATCGCGAATATCTTGGCGCTGTTCTTTAAGTTCGTTGACGAGCATATTAAATTTGGCTTCCTGCAAATTAGTTTTCATCTGCAATTCGGCGTTGAATTTTTCTTGGTCAGTCATTTTTAACACCTCATTTAAGG
>JAFRRH010000042.1 GCA_017428215.1 Selenomonadaceae bacterium | reverse complement strand
TATGGGAAAAAACGAAAGGAGTAAAAAGGCAGATAGTCACCGATTATATTGGTTGTTAAATGTAACGTTGAAGAAAATATGCGCGTGGTTATCGCGGCTCCTTTGTCTGCGAAGTATGCAAATATTTCGGTTTGAGAGTAGAAAGTTTGCTTGGTTCAATCATTCTCGTCGTCTTTCAAAGGATTACGAGCTGAGCGTTACTTCTGCTCAAACCTTGATTAAGATTTCCCATATTCACACCTTACTTAAGCGGTTATAAACACCGGTTCTTAGAGTGAGATTTATGATTTATTCTTGCCGACGAGGTGAACTTAATGACTGAAAAAATTTTGCTGGAAATGCTCCGCAATTACAAGGAGGGAAATATGACGGAAGAAAAAATTCTTGACGAGCTGAAAAATTTTTCATTGGCAACGGAAAGTTTTGGTTTTGCGACGATTGATCACGGACGTGAACTTAGGCAAGGTTTTCCGGAAGTTGTCTACGCGCCCGGCAAAACTAAGGAGCAACTCAAAATTATTTTCAAGAATCTTTATGATAGGAGTACGGGAAATTTAATCGCGTCGAGGACAAGCCGTGAGCAATTTGAATTTTTAAGCGAAGAAATTCCCGCCGCGATTTATGACGAGACGGCACGAATGATTTACGTTGACCGCGATAAAACTTTACGGCGTGATAATAATAAAAAAATTTTAATCGTGACGGCTGGGACGAGCGATGTACCGGTTGCTGAAGAGGCGCGATTGACGGCTTATCTTTGGGGCAATGCCGTTTCAACTTGCTACGATTGCGGCGTCGCAGGGATTCACAGATTGTTTGCGCATATGGACGAAATTACCTCTGCAAACGTGATAATCGTCGTGGCGGGCATGGAAGGCGCGTTGGCAAGTGTCGTCGGCGGGCTGACTAATCGCCCTGTTATCGCCGTGCCAACAAGTATTGGTTATGGCGCGTCGTTTCAAGGATTGGCGGCTCTTTTGGCAATGCTAAACAGCTGCGCGGCGGGCGTCGGCGTCGTCAACATTGATAACGGCTTCGGCGCGGGCGTTCTTGCCTCCAAAATCAACGCTAAATAAAAAAAATCCCCCGAACTTGTCGGAGGAAAAAATTTTTGTCCGCGCAGATTTTATTTTTTAACGAACTTGGAGCCGCTGATTTTATACGTGTCGTCGTTAATGTGGAAAGTTGTCGCAGTGAAATCTTTAAACGTTACGGAGCCTTCGTCGAATTTTAACGTGACGGCTTTATTTTTGTAAGTAGCCGTAAAGTCAATCGTGTCGAGCGTGAGAGTGTCATTTTTATCAAAGCCGTAAATAATATCATTGCCGGAGCCGCTTGAGTAGATAAAAGTATCTGCGCCCGCGTCGCCCCACAACGAATCATTACCAGCACCGCCAATAAGCGTGTCATTGCCCGCGCCGCCTTTTAGCGTATCGCTACCGAAGCCGCCATAAATTTTATCGTTGCCAGCGTTGCCGAGTATCGAATCATTGCCGCCTTGACCGTAAAGTATATCAGCCTTTGAACCACCCAAAATTACATTGTCGAGCTTGTTGCCGTAAATTTTAACTGCCGTCGTGCGTTTAGAGGCGTCAGCAGTTCCGACATCAGCGGCGAGCGTCACGGGCGATTTTGTCTTGTTATTAATGGTTAAAGTTGTCGCGCTACTAACAACCGTCTCGAATGCCTTGCCCTTTGCGTTAATCATGCTGAGCGTTTTATTTGCGCCGTTTTTAACAGTTAACGTACCCTTGCCGATTGTAAAGACGACATCATCGCCGCTAAGCTTTGTATTGGAAATTGCCGCACCGATTGAAATTCTATCTCCCGCCGCATAATCCGTGATAACGTCCTTGCCTTCCGTGTAAATGAAAACGTCGTCACCTTTGCCGCCCGTGAGTGAATCATTACCCGCGCCGCCGTTCAAACTGTCATTGCCGCTACCGCCGACAATTGAATTGTTCAGCGCGTTGCCGATAATCGTTATGCCGGTCTTGAGTGCTTTGGCGTTGACGGTCTTAACGGTGCTTGCAAAGTCTGCCAGGTCGAGAGTTTTCTCCGTGAAGTCCGTCGAGAGCGTCAAAACAGTTTTCTTTGCATTGTAAGAGACGCCGTCGGGCAAGCCGTCCGAATAATTTTTGGCGAGATAGCGCAGTGTGGCGTAACCCATGCCGTCATAATCAATATCATTGTTACTGTAGTAGTCATAAGAAAAATTCGTGTCATCTCCGATGCCAGCGTCGTATCCGCCGACAAGTTCGATAAGTCCGCTCCTTACACCAAGCGGCAACTTGTTAAAGTTGGGAATGTTCGCTTTCAACGCAACTTCTGCCATAAATTGAAGAATTAATCTGTCCAAATAGTTCGTGAACGGTGCTGACGGCGCATCATCCCAATCATTTGCATAAGAATCGCTTACAACCCAGTAGCCGCCGTCATTATCAGCGGGAAGTTTACCGTTCTTGTCGTTGGCGGTGATTGTGTAGAGTTTCAGCGGGTCAATTCGCAAAGTAACTTCAAATGCATAGCCGTTATTGTAATCAAAATCAAGCTCAACAGGGTTATCGCTACCGTCAGCTTTAAATTTTATATCGAATTTGTAGATGTTGGCGAGCTTGTCGGTGAAATTGTCGCCAAACGACTCATTGATAAGGCTTAAGGCTTCGGGAATCCACCAATTATACAAATTCTTCACGACGAGTTTTTGTTTAGCCAAATAATTCGACGCACTGTAGTTAAAATCGTCAAGTTCTTCAGCCTCGTCCTCGTCAACTTCGTCATAATCGATATTAAAGGTCAGTCCGCCCTTAGTGAAGGACTTATACTCGGCGTTTGTGAGATTCACAGCTTTGGCGGTTTCGGGAACAATCGATTCATCTGTTTTAACAGTCTTGCCGCCAGCGTCCGAACCGGTAATTGCGCCCGTGTCGTCGTTGGTGAGACGAATTCCACATTTTTCTTTCAAAAAGTCGTCCATCAGGTTAATTGATGCCTTATCGGTGTTGAACTTTGATTTGAATGCGCTGTAACTCTTTGCTCCGACAGCCTTAAAAGCCTCGTCAGCGGCGGCGGTGCCAGTTTTCTTCGTCTCGGTGAGTGCCTTGACAAATTTTTTAATTACTCCAACCGGTGTAGACATAAACATCATCTCCTTGAAAAATTTTTGTTTACTGCATGTATTATAGTAATTGTTTTTTTTTTTTGTCAATTACTAGCCGCGATTTTTTAGAAAAATTATCGGCGACGGATTGTCTTGTTGCAAAAGCCTGGTGCGTGTGTTACCATTAAAAAAAATACAGAGGAAAATTTATTTGAAACCGTGGCTTAACTCAATCGAATATATTCGCGGCGTGTCAATGGCGGGCGTCGTAGCAATTCACACCGGCTCGCAATATCTACTGAATCCCACGCCAAATATACATCTCGTCGCGCTCTTTGAAGTCGTCTCGCGGTTCAGCGTGCCGATTTTCTTTTTTATTTCGGCGTTCGGATTGTTTTACCGCATGAACTTTGACGAGCCGTTCAGCTATGGAAAATTTTTGCGCCGACGCTTAAAGGCGGTTTTAATTCCGTATCTGCTCTGGTCAACATTTTATCTACTGCACGATAATTGGTTTTACGGCTACCAACTCTTCCCAGATTTTGATTACGCGACGGAAATTTATTTCTTCGGGCTGGCTAAGTATCATTTATATTTCCTCGTGATTCTGATTTGGTTTTATCTGCTAATGCCGCTGTGGATTTTTTTAGTCAAGCGCATGACGCCCGCGAAATTATTTTTATTGCTCGCCGCGCAGATTGCGTTCGATTATTGGTCGAGTTACTGCGCGGGCACGTCGGAAAATCTTTTCATGAAGTGGCGTTTAAATTGGCTGGTGTTGCATTATGTGTTCGTGTTCGTATTGGGCGGAGTATTGGGCATTTACTCGGAAAAATTTTTCGCGTGGTGTAAAGCGCACAAAAAAATTATCAGCGCAACATTTCTAATCGCGCTGACAACTTTGCTCGGATATTATTACTTTTTAATTTACGTACAAAATTTCTCGCCGACGGCGGCAGTTAACACGGCTCATCAATTATCGCCACCAGGAATTTTCTACACAATCGCCACGTCAATATTTTTGTTTACGTTATTTCAATTCGGCAAGCTCCCCGCGCCTCTAACAAATTTTTTAAGTTTGCTAGGAAAAAATTCTTACTTTGTATATTTGGCGCACCCGCTGATAATACATTATTTATCGCTGGGTTTGGGCAAGCTCGGATTAATTATGACGGCACCGAACGCGCTAATTTTTTACGTCGCAACAATCGCCGCAACTTTATCGGTCAAGCTGTTGTCGCAGAAATTTTTTCAAGCATTCCGACGATAAATTTAACATGCGGGGCTACGGTGTCTAAATGTAACCGCTCGTTCGGGCTGTGAATGTTTTCGTTAGTCGTGCCGATTGAAATTACATCAAGTTTGGGATTTTTCTTGACAAAAAAGCTCGTCTCAAGTCCAACGTGAACTACGCTAATTTTGGGCGCGTAATTATTTTGCTCCGCGAAAATTTCTTCGGCAAGTTTTAAAAGTTTACTGTCGGGATTGAAAGTCCAGGCGGGTGTTGGTGTAGAAATTTTGCTCTCGAATACACACAGCCGCGCTGCTTGCTCAAAGCCCTCGATAAATTCTTCAAGCAACTCATCAGCATTGGCTCGCGGCATAACTTTCAGCTCAACAATATCATCGTTCATACTCACCATTCCCAAATTCACAGACGCAATAACCTGCGCGGGGTTTTCGGGCGACATGAGATAAACGCCGCTATGAATCAGCTCAATAAAATTCGTAAGCAAGTCAAAATCTTTAGCGTGCAAAACTTTATCGGGACGTTTGATAACTTTCGTCTCGATTTTTATATCAGGTTCAGCCGCGCCGTAAACTTTTCTAACCCGCCGCTCCATTTCCGCGCAAATATTCTGAACGTCCTGCGAGCTTAAATCAGTGGCAATAACAAGCTGTGCACTATTCGGAATAACATTGAAAGCTTGCCCGCCTTTTAAGTAAGCCATACGAATTTTTCCGTATTTGGTTATCGTCCGCATGATTTGAACGGCAAGTTTAATGGCATTGACGCGACCGGAAGAAATTTTTCCGCCCGAATGACCGCCGCGCAGCCCGCCGATTTTTATTTCCATGTTCGTGCCAAGTTTGGTGTCGGGGCGGACGTAATGAAGCTCGCGCCAAAAATTTATATGAACGCAACCTGCACTACCGGCAACTAGTTCGCCAAATCTTTCCGAATCACAGTTGATAAGATAATCGGCGTCGGCAACAAATTTTTCGTCAAGCCCGATAACGCCAGCCATGCCTTGTTCCTCTTCGACGGTAAAAATTATTCTAATCGGTCCGTGTTCAAAGGCGTCAAGATTTTTAGCAAGATAAATAATTTCCGCGACGCCAATACCGTCGTCCGCGCCAAGACTTGTGCCCTCTGCCTCTAAAAATTTTTCGCCGCGAATTAACTTTATCGGGTCTTTCGTCGGCTCAAAAGTATAACCTTCCTCCGCCACGCAGACCATATCCATATGCGCTTGCAAAATCGTCAGCGGAGCATTTTTTTTGCCATCAGTTGCAGGCAAGTCGGCGATAATATTTTTAAATTTATCCTGCACAACTTCAAAGCCGTGCTCTTCCAAGAGTTTTTTTAAGAAATTACTAACTTGCAACTCGTACTTAGTCGGGCGCGGAATTGCCGCCAGCTGTTTAAATTCGTCAAGCACGCCGTCCAAAATTTCTTCTGCGGCTTGCGATAAAATTTTTTTGCTCATTAGCCTCTACTCCATTCTGTCCGAAAAAACTTCCGAAACGTACCTTTGATTTATTCGGCTAACTATGAAAAAATCCTGCAGGTTGTAGAAAATTAGCCGCCGTGATAAAATTCGCTAAAGAAAGGAGTTTCAAGTTGATTGCACATGTTTTCGTTGACGCAGAAAATATTCCGCCGTCAGTCACGTTCAAAGTCGTGGAACATTTCGGCAAAGAGCACACGATAACAAAAGTTGACATCATTGCCAAAGAAGACACGCTACCCTACAAATATCGCAACCTCGACGAAAAAATTTATCGCGTGCAAAATTGTTTTTACGGGAAAAATTCTGCGGATACGTGGCTTTGCTTTGAAATGGTGCGGGCGATTATCGACGAGCCTGATTTGGAATTGATAATAATTATTTCCAGCGATAAAGATTTTCTGCCGGCGATAAAATTTGCCGTTGACTTTGACAAAAAAATTTTTATCGTGTCGAACGGTGCGGGGCATAAAACTTTAGTCGAACAGCTGAAAATTTTAAACGTCAATCCGGACGCCGTCGAGCTGAAAGATTTCCGATTTAAATTTGGCGACGTGCCAAGTAAGCTTGAAAAATTTTTGCCGATGTTGAGTTTCCGAATAAAAAAATATCTCTTCGACTGCGAGGACAGAATCAAATTTATTTTTGTCAAGAAGGGCAATCAAATTTTCGAGGTGCCGTTCGTGGTAGGAATGACTATTAATATTTTCGGGCGAATTCTGCGCGAGCTAAATATTTTAAGCTATGATGATTCCGTGCGGAATTTTATTTCTAAAAATTTTTTGCGGCTTACGCGAAGCAACAGGATTTATTTTTGTAGCGAGGCGGAACTTTCTGCACCCACGCACGCTGAACAAATTGAGAAATATTTTTCGGAGCACGCAGAAGAGACGATTAAAATTTTTATCAAGCATAACTCCAAACTTTCGGAAATTCCTTTCGTGAACGGAATGCCGTTAACTTTGTTTGGTAGATTTTTGCGCGAGAAAAAAATTATCGGGAGAAATTCTTCAGCGATAAAAATTGCCGCGCAGAGTTTGTTAGACGTTCACGACGGAAAAGTTTATCTGATTGCCGAAGACGAATTGGACGCCGCGCAGGACGATTTGGAAATTGACCTTGAAGTATACTTTGCAGAACACACAGCAGAGATTCGGACGATTTCCATTTTGCACGACGGGAATATTTTTTCAATTCCATTTGTGGACGGAATGCCAATTAAAATTTTCGGTAAACTTTTAAGAGAGCGGAATATTATCGACAGGAAAATTTTGGCGGAGGACGTTATTGCAGATAATGAACTTGTCCTGCGCGGAGATAAAGTTTTTATAAATAAGGAGGCGTCTGAATGAAAATTATCGAACCGAGCGTTGAGCTTGTTGACGACTTTGACGCGGCGGCGATTATGAAAAAAATTGAGCGGGCGGGGCGCGTTTGCTATAAATCGGAGGGCAATATAAAAGACGACAGCGCGGAAAAATTTATTCGCGGGATAATCAAACGCGGGCATGAATCAGTTATCGAACACGCGACAGTTTCGTTTAAAATTATCTGCGACAGAGGCGTTACGCATGAACTTGTTCGCCACAGATTAGCGAGTTATTGTGTGACAGGAGATACGATTATTCCTTCGTATGTCTCAAATAATAGACGCTCTGCTAAAAAACGCAATATAGAGACTATTTACAAATGGTTTATGGATTCTAAATGCCATGCCGCTTTCCAGCAACTCGTCGTGAGAAGTTTTGATGAACAAAGTCATTCTATCGTGCCGAACAAAATAAAAAAAGTTTTTTTCAATGGAATAAAAGATGTCTTTGAAATAACAACTGAAAGTGGTCGAACTTTAAAATGTACAGACGGACATCGATTTTTTACAGAAGAGGGTTGGAAAACTCTTGGCGAACTTGAATTAGGAAATTTTATATATGTCAATGGGATACCGCCGCTTGAAAATGAAGAATGGCTACGACACAATTATTTAACGTTGAATAAAACCCGCAAACAACTTGCAGAAGAAATAGGCTGTTCTGAATCACGCCTATACAAGGCGTTTAAAAAATTCAGCATAACAAAACCTTTGTCCGACAGACCAAATCGTCATCCCGGTCACGGCGTAAAGGGAATGTTTTCTGAAGAGCAACGAGCAGATATAAGCAAAAGAATGTTTGGGGAAAGCAATCATCGTTATTTAAAAAACAGAAATGATTTATCGGCAAGCGGCGGTTATAGAGAGAGCCGCATAAAATTTTCTTCCTGTTCATATGAATGCGAATATTGCGGTACTAAAGAAAATGTTGAAATACATCATATAGATAAAAATCCGCGAAATAACGAGGAAACTAATATCAAATTCCTTTGCAGTAAATGTCATCATCTTTGGCATCGCCCTTATGCAATTGGAGCTTTTAAAGACAAAATTCAAAGTATCAATTACATTGGCAAGGAAAAAGTGTATGATTTGGAGATGGCACCGCCGTATCAAAATTATGTCGCCAACAGTATAATCGTCCACAATTCTCAAGAAAGTACTAGGTTCTGCGATTACACGGCGGGGAAATTTGGCGGCGAGCTAACTTTTATCAAACCGTGCTTTTGGTCGGAGGACGATGAAAATTTTCAGCTGTGGAAAGCTACAATGGCGCAACTGGAAAAAAATTATTTGGCGTTGCGTGCTAACGGAGCCAAGCCAGAAGAGGCACGCTCAATCCTTCCAAACTCACTTAAGACAGAAATTTTCGTGACGATGAACTTGCGCGAATGGCGACATTTTTTAAAGTTACGGACGGCAAAAGCGGCGCATCCTCAAATGCGAGAAATCTCGCTGAAAATTTATAAAATCCTCGTTGAAAAATTGCCGGCTGTATTCGATGATATTCAGCCATAAAAAGTTTTATGCAAAAATTTCTATGGACAATCGTCCTACGTTGCAATATAATTTACGAAAATTTTTGTAAGGGAGAATTCGACATGAAAATTACAATCGGAAGCGATCACGGCGCGGTTAACCTCAAAGAGGCAGTTAAACAAGTTTTGGCGGAATTCGAGGGCGTCGAAGTCAAAGACGTTGGCACCTTCGGCACGGACGCGGTTGATTATCCCGACATTGCCGAGAAAGTCTGCGCTGATGTCGTAAGCGGCGCGGCGGATAGAGGCATTGTCCTTTGCGGTACGGGCATTGGCATTTCGATAGCGGCGAACAAAATTAAAGGAATTCGTTGTGCGCTGTGCAATGATGTTTTCTCGGCGGAAAAATCTCGCGAACATAACGACGCAAATGTCTTGGCAATGGGCGGACGAGTTATCGGCTTTGGAGTTGCGGGTAAAATTGTTCGTGCTTGGTTGACGACGGAATTTGCTGGCGGACGGCACGAACGGCGCGTTAATAAAATTATGGCTCTTGAAAATAAATAAGGAGTGCTTAAAATGAAAATTGGCGTTATGTCTGATACTCACGGTTATCATGAGCGCGTTAAGTTGGCAATGGAAAAATTTTTTGCCGACGCGGATTTAATTCTGCACGCCGGCGACGTTTGCTATCACGGACCGAACAATCCAAACTATAAAGGCGACGATTACAATCCTAAAGCTCTTGCGAATTTTATCAACGCCTCAAAAATTCCGTTCGTGATTGCTCGCGGCAACGGCGATTCGGAAGTTGATCAACTTGTTTTGGAAGTTCCCGTGTTGATTCCCTATGCTCACGTCTTTGCGAACGGCAAGAGGATTGTCGTAAATCACGGGCACCTTTTGCCAACCGACGCGGATAAAGATAAAATGGCTAAAAATTTCCGCGCAGATATTTTTATCACGGGACATATTCACAAGCCCGTACTTGAAAAGCGCGGTAATACAATCTTCCTCAATCCTGGCACTGTCTCGCCGTATCTTACGAATCAACCCGACAAGTGCACAAGCGTCGCACTTATCACTGACGATAAAATTCAAATCTTTGATCTCGACAGCGGCGAAGTCTTTATGAGTTTAGATTTTTAGAGGAGAATTTTTATGCCGTTGAAAATTTTAAGCGCGGACATCACGACGTTAAAAGTTGATGCGATTGTTAATGCGGCAAATACAAATCTTTTGGCGGGCGGCGGCGTCTGTGGAGCGATTTTCCGTGCGGCGGGCTATCGCGAATTGCAAGCGGCTTGCGATAAACTTGCGCCGATTCAAACGGGCGAAGCTGTCATAACGCCTGGTTTCAACTTGCTCGCGAAATTTATTATTCATACGGCAGGACCAATCTGGCGCGGCGGGCAATTCGGCGAAGAAAATCTTTTGCGCAACTGCTACACGAATAGCTTAAAACTTGCCGTCGAAAATAATTTAACGAGCGTCGCCTTCCCGCTAATTTCAAGCGGCATTTACGGCTATCCGCCGCGCGACGCCCTTAAAGTCGCCATTCAAGCTATTAAAGATTTTATCAAGCAAAAAGATTTGGACGTTGTCTTAACCGTTTTAAATAAATCTCTCCTTGACAGCGCGGCGCAAGCGTTGTAAAATTTTTCTTGCGGGGTGTGGCCCAGCTTGGTAGGGCATCTGGTTTGGGACCAGAGGGTCGCAGGTTCAAATCCTGTCACCCCGACCAATAAAGAAATTTCCAAAGCCGTGTCGAGAGGCGCGGCTTTTTCTGTTGAAATTATGCTTTGATTCTGCTACAATGCTGGTAAAATTTTTGTAAGGGGGAAAAGCTATGGACGACAAGGATTGGCAACTTTTTAAACAACAACTGAATCGCAAGACCGGCATAGATCTGCAACTTTACAAGGAACAGCAAATGCGCCGGCGTATTAACAATCTCATTCAAAAGACGCCGTTTAATAGTTACACGAGCTTTTTTGCTGACGCGGTTAAGGATAAGCAGAAATTCGCGGATTTTATCGAGTACCTAACTATCAACGTCTCCGAATTCTTCCGCAATCCCGACAAATTTGATCAAGTCGAAAACGATATTATCCCGTATCTGCTCAAACGAAATGATTCACTTAACATTTGGAGCGCGGGCTGTTCAATCGGCGCGGAACCTTATACCCTGTCGATTATTATGAAGGAATTGACGCCATCAAAACGCCACAGAATTTTGGCAACGGATTTGGACATTGAAATTATCGGCAAGGCTAAGCGTGGCATTTACACCGCCGACGAAATTAAATCAATGCGAGCCGACCGCAAAGTAAAATACTTTACCAAGACACCCGACGGCAAATTTGCAATCAAGCCGGAAATTAAAATGCCCGTCGACTTCAAACGCCACAACCTCTTAAAAGACCGTTTTGAGACAAATTTCGACCTTATCCTCTGCCGCAACGTCGTCATCTATTTTACGGAAGAGGCTAAAGCCGAACTCTACGCGAACTTTTTTAAGGCACTCAAACCAGGCGGAATTCTTTTCGTCGGTGGCACCGAATCTATCTTAAATGCGCGGCAAATCGGCTATGTGACTTATAAACCATTTTTCTATCAGCGTCCGTTACCAAACTAATGTTAGACAAAATTTTAAAGCCCGATGGCACAAACCGTCGGGCTGTTATTTTTTTTATTTGGTGGAGATGAGGGGAATCGAACCCCTGTCCAAAAATGCCGTTGCTCAACCTTCTCCGAGCGCAGTCGCCGAAAAGTTTCAGCTTTACCAAACTCGACGACAAACTTGATAAAGCCAAGCACTTTGAAAATTCCCACGCCCTACAGTACTCTCAAGCGCAGTATTCCCGTTTCTGACGTCGACTCTGACCTGACGGGAAGGGAATCAGTCAGGCGACGTGGCGATTAAGCCGCCAATGCGTACTCTTCAGTATCCGCAGTTATTGTTTATGTTTCCGCTTGTCAAATCGGTTGCGGAGCCGATGCTCGCTTATTGAACCTCGTTCATCCCTGTCGAAACCATTACATCCCCTTTGTTGAAAGTTTTTGAAGTTTATCACGCGGGAAAATTTTTGTCAATCGTTCTCTTCAGCACTTTCTACAGCATCTTCCGGTTCAATCAAACCGAACATAACTTTGACAAGCGCATTGCCGTATTTCTCAATCATCAGCAATCCAACTACTACCGCGAAATCAATTTGCTCATAAGTCGGCGGAATAAATTCATCTTCGCCGCAATAAAGCGAGATTCTGTAAGAAATTTCTCCGTCGTCAAAGTCAAAATCGAAACCGCCAACCCTCAAGCCGTAATTAGCCCTCATAAGAAATTCCGCAACTTTAGAACGCTCCGATTCGTCAGCTTTTATGGGAATCACCATAGTAATAATTAGTTTATCCTTGTAAGCACGGAAAAAAACTGTTGCGTGTCCAAATTTGGCATCAACGGAATAAATCGCACTTGCAACATTGCGTTCATCAAAAGGCTCATGCTTGACCGAATCGACATCAAAAAAATTTTCTACCGCCGCACGAATTTCAGCTGTTGTGTCACGTTTTTCTAAATCACTCATAAAAAACTTTCCACTCCTTTCATTATTATTATAGCATAAAATTTTATCCGCGCAAAAAACTTCTCTAAGAACGTGTGTTTATAAAATTAAGAAACGATAACAGCTTGAGTAGGTGTCTCGCTTAATCTATCTTTTGACAGTTCAGTCAAGCTCTGTAAAAATTGAGCGGAAATAATTAGCAGGGACTTCGGCCTCCTTTTTTTAATTGCGCAAGGGAAAATTCTATGCTATAATCTGCGCGAAAAATTTTAATGGAGGTTTGCTTATGGGGGAAGAACTTTTTGTTAAACTGCGCGATTGTTTTACAGCTGGTTACACGTTACCGCAATACTGTGTTGACAACAACATTAAACGTCCGCTTTTCGTCTCCGAGAAAAAATACGAGCTGTTTCTTTGGGAAACTTGTGTTCAATTCTACTACGATAAGAGAATGAGGGCACAATTTTGCTTTATTGACGCTGAAGAATCATTGTTAAAATATTCTCCGCAATTTGTTGCTATTATTCCACAAATTAAAGTCCAAAAATTTTCTATGATTAATCTCGCCAATTTCGACGCTATGATTCTTCTTACCAAAGAAAATATTGATACACCTCACAAAAAAATTATCCGTTTTTCCGAGCTGGAACAATTTTTTATTCGGCGGACCTATGCAGAAATTCCACTGCTCCATTTTTTGCAACGGAACCCCAAAGTAAAATTATTCCTTACAACTCAGCCTAATTCTTGGGACTACATAGGCGGTATTGAATTTAACAACCAACTTTGCAATGTAGGTGAATTTAGTAAACGTCTTGAAAGAGATAAAAGCGGCAACGTTAAGACAAGTTTAGATAGATTTGGTTACACAAATGCACAAGTTCTTGAAATTGCTTCCTCTCCACAGGTTATAACTAACCCCGATGGTACTACTGTTATGGTTGACGATAGTACTAAACCTCTACAAAATGTTAAAAATGGAAAACGCGTAACTGCTTATCAACCTGAACATTATAAAAATAGAATTTATTTTTTTGGTCAATGTATTTATTACGGAGTTTATGCGCCTTTTGACAAAACTCTCGAAAGTTATCTGCAAAAAATGTTGAATGAAAATAATTTGCCTTATCGCGTCGAAAATGAATCACAATTTATGTATGGTCGCGTTCAAGATATTCTCTATAACTTAAATAAATTAAAGCCCAATCCTGGCGATATAATTTTTGTTGTTCTTGAATGGTTGCGCACAAATAACGATATTATTCCATTTGTTGATATGAAAGGTATTTTTGATCCGCCGCATGACTTTAGGGAATGCTTTTGTGTAAACAATCATATTAACGAACTTGGTCAAAAACTTATGGCGGAGAGATTTTTTAATTTCCTGACGGAGAACAATTTCTTCCGCGATGTAGAATTTAATTATCCAATACCCCCCCCCACGTATCATAGATATGGTATACCTCCGTGGGTCGAGCAGAGTGGCTTAAATACTCCCGTTAACGAAGAATTAGAAACTTACAAGCAAACACTTCGTACAAAGAAACTTCCAATCGGCGCGTTGGTTATGAACTGCAATCCGTTCACACTCGGACATTTGCATTTGGTCGAATACGCGGCAGCTAAAGTTGTCAAGCTTTATATTTTCGTCGTGGAAGAGGACAAAAGCGAATTCCCCTTTGCGGACAGGATTGAACTCGTGAGGCAAGGCGTGAAGAATTTTTCTAACGTCGAAGTTTTACCGAGCGGAAAGTTTATAATTTCGCAACAGACATTTAGCGGCTATTTTAATAAGGCGTCACTTCAAGACGTAGCAGTTGATTCGAGTGAGGACGTTGAAATTTTTGCAAAGGAAATCGCGCCGACATTGGGAATTACAGTACGTTTTGCGGGCGAAGAACCTAAAGATAACGTTACACGCCAATATAATGAAAACATGAAAAGAATTCTTCCGCGTTATGGTATCGAGTTTTGCGAAATTCCGCGCAAAGAATTTGGCGACGAGCCGATAAGCGCAAGCACAGTTCGAGAGGCTATTAAAAACGGCGACATAGGTAAAGTTAAAAACCTCGTGCCAAGTACGACATTTAATTATCTTCTCAAACAACATGCGGAGCTTAAACTTCATTCTACTGCCAGAGTAGATATTAAATTAACGACAACGACGGGCAATTTTTTATTACTTGCCATATCCGACGAAAATGCGGAAGTGTGGAAACCTACCGCGTGGTTACAAAAAGGTAGTGTTGGATACCAGATTGAGTCTTATGCGGGAAAATTGGAGTTCATAACTAAATCGACAGTGGAAGGTTCAGTTAATTTGGCACTTTTGGGATTAGATGTCCGAACTCCAGAGGATTATTCTAAACGCATTCCTTACTGGATTGACTATACTAAGTTGACAATTAACGGACAGATAATATTTGATAACGCTATTCCTACTTGGCACGATAAACCTTATTATTACAACATGGAAATAAAAGCTGACGAAGAAATTAAAATACAGATTGAATGGCTTCCACATAGTAAATAAGCGGAAATAATTGGCGGGGTCTTCTGGCTCCGTTTTTTTATTGCGCAAGGAAAAATTCTTTGTTACAATCATAAAAATTTTGGAGGTGTTAAAATGGCTGATTCATCGGTTAGTTATAAATGTCCGAATTGCGGTGCGCCGCTTAGCTTTTTACCCGGCAAAAAAACTGTTACCTGCGAATACTGCGGCACAGAATTTGAAGTCAGCGCGATTGAGGAATTATTCCGCGCTAAACAGGAAATGGCAGTTCAAGCGGCAGAGGCTCAAGAATCTAAATGGGCGATTGAAGACGCTGGCTCGGAATGGTCAAGCGACGAGGCTAAAGCTCTTCATGCGTTTACCTGCTCAAGTTGCGGCGCAGAACTCGTTTGCGACGAAAATACTATGGCAACTGAATGCGTCTATTGCGGCAACCCTACAATGATTCCAAAGCGTTTCGACGGCATGTTAAAGCCCGATTTCGTTATTCCCTTTAAGAAAACCAAACAAGACGCTGTTAACGCGCTTAAGGAATTTTACAAGGGGCATATGCTCTTGCCTAGCAACTTTACCGCTAACAATCGCGTCGAGGCTATTCAACCTATGTACGTGCCATTTTGGCTATTCGATTCTAAAATCACCGCGCAGGCTGAATTCCGCGCCGAAAAACACCACGTCATTAACACGCCTAATGAAGTTATAACCGAGATAAGCGTTTACAACTGCCGACGCAAAGGCGTTATGAGTTTTGAAAGAATTCCCGTTGACGGCTCCAAGAAAATGGACGATGCTTATATGGAGAGCATTGAGCCTTTTGATTATGGCGACCTCGTTGAGTTCAGCGCGGCTTATTTCACAGGCTATCTTGCCGATAAATACGACGTGACGGCTGAGACCTCTTCAGCCCGCGCAGATAAACGAGTTGAGAATAGCGCGATTGAAGTCTTGAAAAGTTCCGTAGAAAATTTCGACGCCGTGCAACTGGAAAGTGCCGCCGTAAAAAAAGATGTCGGCAAAGTTAGTTATGCTATGGTGCCCGTGTGGATTTTAACTACGCGCTACAACGACAAACCCTATACCTTTATGATGAACGGACAAACCGGTAAAGTTGTCGGCTCGCTGCCCTATGACAAGACTAAAGCTTTCCTTTATCCCGCGCTGTGTTCGCTAGTGCTTGCGCCGATTCTCTACTTTATAATCAGTGCGTTGATTTACTAAGGAGGCGGCGTCATGTTGAAAAAATTTTTAAGTTTGATTGCGCTGATTCTGCTGATAAGTTTTTCTACGGCAAGTGCCGCGCAGACCGTCACCGATAAGGCGGGAGTTCTGAAAGATACCGAGATTGAATTGCTCAATCAAAAAATTCACGCCGTCGAACAGACACACAAAATTAAAATCGGCGTCGCCTTTGTGAAGTCCGTCGTCGGGGGCGATATGGTTACGGCGTCTGATGACATTCTCTACCAAAATTTTGCTAACGGCAAAAACGGCGGCATTGTCCTTTTAGTTGATATGGGTAACCGCAAATATGAAATGGCAACAGATACGCGCATGGTTGAGCAAATTACGGACAGTGACGGCATACCGTTTTTGAAAGATAGATTTACCTCCGACTTGAGCGCGGGCAATTACTACGGCGCAGTGAATAATTTTGCTGACGGCGTTGATGAGCTTATGACTTATTACGAAACGAACGGCGTTGCTTACGGGCAGAGGAAACCTGGCGAAATTGATCCTATGGCGGCAGGTTTAGCCGTCATTATTGCAATTTTTCTCGGCGTGATGATTCGTTCGATACTTATCGGTTTGATGAGCAATGTTCATCACGCTACGGCGGCGAGTGATTATCTCAAGAAAAATAGCGTCAAGATTTTTGACAATCACGACACCTTCCTATTTATGACTGTTAAACGTCGTGCGAAAAGTAGCAGTAGCAGTTCAAGCGGAGGTCATCGTGGCGGCGGTGGCGGCGGCAGTTTCTAAATTATTTGTGGTAAAGAAAAATCTTCTGCGCACTTTCACGCGGAGGATTTTTTGTTGCATGAATGATTCGCTATCTGCTAAAATAATTTAAGAGGAGGTTTTAACATGGGATTTTTTGACAGACTAAAAGCGGGCTTGACTAAAACCCGCGAGAAATTTATTGACAAGATTGACGAAATCCTCCACAGCTCGACGAAAATTGACGAAGACCTTTTAGACGAGTTGGAGGAAACTTTGATAACTTCTGATGTTGGCATGGCGACGACGGAAAAATTAATCGCTGGACTTCGCAAGGGCGTGCGCAAAGCTGAAATAAAATCGCCCGCCGACGTGAAAAATTTTTTGTCGAATCAAATTCGCGATATACTTACTGAAGAAGAGGGCGCATTTGATTACGTCGAACCGCCGCGAGTGATTTTGATGATAGGCGTAAACGGCGCGGGAAAAACTACGACTATTGGCAAGCTCGGCGCGTATTACAAGGCGCAAGGAAAAAAAGTTATGATGGCGGCGGCTGATACTTTCCGCGCAGGTGCGATTGACCAACTTGAGATTTGGGCACAACGAACGGGCGCGGCGTTTATCAAACACTCCGAAGGCTCCAATCCGTCAAGCGTGGCACTCGACGCCGCAAGGAGTGCTGTTGCGCAAAAAATGGACGTGCTGTTAGTCGACACGGCTGGACGCTTGCAAAATAAGTATAATTTAATGGAAGAGCTTAAGAAAATTAATCGTATACTCGGCAAGGGAATTCACGGTGCGCCGCATGAAGTTTTACTCGTCCTCGATGCGACGACTGGTCAAAATGCTTTGCGGCAAGCGGAATTATTTTCGCAGACGGTGGGCATAACTGGCATTGTCTTAACCAAACTCGACGGCACGGCTAAGGGCGGAATGATTATCGGCATAAAAGAACAACTCAACATTCCCGTCAAATGGGTTGGCGTTGGTGAACGGCTTGACGATTTGCGCCCATTTAACGCTAAAGAATTTGCAGATGCGCTGTTTGGACTTTAAAAGCTGTGAGTGTAGCCTACTGAAAATCCAAGCGTGTTATAGCCGGGATTGTGTCTGCGTAGACCGTTGGAAAAATGGCTGAATGAATAGCCCAGACTAATTGAATCATCTTCGCGGAATTGCCACGTGAGGCGCGGACCTAATCGCCATAAAAAACCATAGGCGCGACCGTCATAGGGGTGAGCTTTGTTGTAAAGCATAAACGAGCCGGAAAAATCTAACGAACCGTGAAGTTTACCAGAAATTTTTTTATCCCAACGCACCATGAACGCGGCTCCTAATCCGACGCCTTGACTGTCGTGGTGAACGCCGCCGTCCTTGCGCGGATTTGTATAGCCGAGTGCTCGCGTAAAAGTTAAACCGCGCCAATAACTCATTACGCCGTTATCTGTAACTTTCTCGAAAAAATGGACGTTGTAATTGTTGACGTGGCGTTGACTAAACATTTTGCCTTCGAGATATTCCAGCTGAATTTCGTTAGCGTCCTCGAAAATTTTTTCGTCAACGTCTTCAGCACTCGCAACAGAGCCGCTTATCAAACAAATTGTAAGTAATGACAAAAATTTTTTCATGCATTGCGCCTCCTAATTTTTTTGGAGTAAGTTTATCGCAACGAAAATTTTTTGGCAACGTGAATTTTATTGAGGTGATACTTTGAACATATTATTGACGAATGACGACGGGATTAGAGGCGCAGGGCTTTGGGCATTGGCTAATGCGCTGAAAATTCGCGGGCATGAGGCTACAATCGCCGCGCCGTTCAATCAGCAAAGCGGAATGTCTCATGCGTTGGGGCTTATGCGCGAAATTGAATATAAACGTTTCGACAATCCCGACTTTGAGGCGTGGACTTTTGACGGGACGCCAACCGATTGCGTTAAAATTTATTTGGAAGGTATGAGCAATAAAAAATTCGACGCGCTGATTTCTGGCATAAATGACGGCGCGAATCTTGCGACTGATGTTTTATATTCTGGAACGGTTGGTGCGGCGATTGAGGGCTTTCTTCATGCAATACCGTCGCTTGCCGTGTCCTTGAATAAAAATTCGGCGATAACTTTCGACACGTCGGCAGAGGCAACGATTAACTATTTGGAAAAAATTTTAGCCGTCAAGCACGAACCGTTTTTGCACAATTTAAATTTCCCAAAAAGATTCCGCGCAGATAAACCCGAATTCATCAGCACGCGGCTTGGGCAACGCGATTATATTAACGCCTTCACGAGCCACACCGACGATACAGGACGCGCTTATTTTAAAATCGGCGGAACAATCGTTGACTTGGACGCGGGCGAGGGCACTGACATTTACGCGACTGAACACGGCTTTGTTTCGATTACGCCGCTCCATTGCGACACCGCCGATTACGAGGCGATTGTTGAGCTACGTAAAATTTTCAGAGGTTAAAAATGGACGATTATACTTGGCGAAAACGACTTGAGGCGCGGCGCAGGCGTCGACAGCAGGAAAGATTATTCGCATTGGCATTGCTGGTTATGATTTTGACTGCCGCGTTCTTGTACTTTTCTGTCTACACTAAAACGCCCGAATACGCAATGCGCGAAATGGTTGAGGCTTATCGTTCGGGCGACGCTGAAACTTTTCGCCGCCACGTCGACTTGAATTCAATAACGCTTGCCGCTTACGACGACTTGACGAGCGACTTGTTTAAATACGATACGCAACTTTCTGACCGTGAGCGCAGTTTGTTTGAAAATTTTTACGTGTTGATTCGGCGGCAAATGTGCAACGGCGCAGTTAAAGTTATCGACATTTACATTGACACGCGAGAATGGACATTGCCGGGCGGAATTTTAAAGGGGCGGCAACTGGGCATTGACTACGATTTATTGCTTGACCGTTCGTTGATTCGTCACACGTCGTTTATTGATTTAGAGGGCGTGGAACATCACGGCGACGAGGCGACGGCGAGTTTTAGCATTGTCGAGGATTATTCGCAGGTGCCGTTCGTGTTGAAAGTTACACTTAAAGATTTGGCGAATGAGAGCTTTAACATTGGCGGCAACGAGTTTGAACTTTTTGGCAAGAAAATAAAATTTCCTGGCTTCACGTTTAATTTGAGCGGTAGCGATTGGAAGATTGTAAGCGTTGATAATTATCGTGGTTATCTTGACGCGGCGTCGCCGATTCTGCGGAAAAATTTAGCTGATTATATTGACGCAACAGAAGAAATTGTTTATCGCTACAATCGGGCGTTCGAGGCGGAGCAGAATAATTTTATTTCTCTGCAAAAGTCGCCGTATGGAATCATGCTGGCGAATCAGCGCACGGAAACTTCAAACTATATCACGAACACGATAATTCCCTCGTTGGAAAGTCGGCAGGCGGAGCTTGATGAAATTCCCGTGCCGGAGGGCGCACAATTTTTGGCGGACTTGCGCAAGGAGTCTACGCGGGTAACAATTTTGGCTTGGCAGTCGTACATTAAGGGAATCACGGAGAACAGCGCGGCAGATTTAGACACGGCAGAAAGTTTGCATAAACAAGAACTTGTACTTGACCAGCGCATAGAAGAAATTGTTCACAACTCGGCGATTGCAAGGAATTTGCCCGAATTACCATAGGCTTTGACAATAAAAAATGACAGCCGCGAATTTTCTCGTGACTGTCAAATTTTTTGCCGTTCTTAGAGAATAAACTGGGACAAATCCCGATTCTTGACGATTTCCTTTAGCCGCTCGTCGACATATGCCGCGTCGATAACGACTTCCGTTTTGCCGTCCTTAACCATATCGGGAGCCTCGAATGAAACTTCCTCAAGCAATTTTTCAAGCAACGTGTGCAAGCGACGTGCGCCAATATCTTCCGATTGTTCGTTGACATTTTCGGCAAGCTCGGCAATGCGTTCGATTGCTTCCGGTTTAAAGTCTAATGCAAGCCCTTCCGTCTGTAAAAGTGATTTATACTGTTTAAGTAATGCGTTCTGCGGTTCCGTCAAAATTTTCTCGAAATCCGCCTTGAGCAGTGATTTAAGCTCGACGCGAATCGGGAAACGCCCTTGCAATTCTGGGATAAGGTCGGAAGGCTTAGCAGTATGGAACGCGCCCGCCGCAATAAATAAAATGTAATCGGTTTTGACGGGACCATATTTAGTCATGACGGTGGAGCCTTCGACAATGGGCAGAATATCGCGTTGCACGCCCTCGCGGCTTACGTCGGGACCGGAACTTGAGCCTTTGACGGCAACTTTATCAATCTCGTCAAGAAAGACAATTCCGCTACGTTCAGCAAGCTCCACGGCGGCTTCGGAGACTTCTTCCATATCAATAAGTTTTTCTGCTTCTTCCTGCTCAAGAATTTTTCTGGCAACGGCGACGGTAACTTTACGCTTGCGCATACGTTTAGGCATAAGACTTGAAACCATGTCTTGAAGATTATCGCCCATGCCTTCTAAGCTTGAGCCGGAGAACATACCAACCATTGGCTTTGCGTGGTCAGCAACTTCAAGCTCGATAACTTGATCTTCCAACTTGCCAGCCAGCAAGCGTTTACGAATAAATTCACGTCCGGGCTTTTTGGCGGTATCTTCTTCAACGGGTTGAGCTTCAGAATCAGCATTGCCGAAAAGTTTACCGAGCGGATTTTGAGAGCGTTTAGGTTCGGGAACAAGCACATCTAAGAGCCTCTCCAAAGCATTAGCGGCGGCTTTTTCTTTAACTTCTTCGGTTTTCTGCTTACGAACCATGCGCACTGCAGTTTGAGCGAGGTCGCGAATCATTGAATCGACATCGCGCCCGACGTAGCCAACTTCCGTAAATTTAGTTGCCTCGACTTTAACAAACGGTGCTTTGACGAGCTTAGCAAGGCGACGAGCGATTTCAGTTTTTCCGACGCCGGTTGAGCCAATCATCAAAATATTTTTCGGGATAACGTCGTCTTTCATGTCTTCGGGCAAATTGTGACTGCGCCAACGATTTCTAAGAGCTATAGCGACAGATTTTTTTGCCTCGTCTTGACCGACGATAAATTTATCAAGTTCGGCAACAATCTCGCGTGGCGTTTGGTCGTTCAGCCCAAGTTGAGTGGTAGATTTTTTTATGTCCAAAAAAAATACCTCCGTTTAGATTTTTAAAGAATTTATGGAATTATACAGCAAGCGGCGTGCACTGTAAAGATTAATAATCGACGCTTAAATTTCTGTCAGCAAGCAGATTCATTGCGCCGATAATTTCTGCGCGGTCGTTCAAGTTAATTTCTGCAGTCAAAATTTCCTCGCCACGCCCGCTTTCTACTACGACTTCGCCACGCGGATTAATAATCTCCGAAATGCCCGAACTATTCGCGAAGACGATAAAAATTTGATTTTCAATCGCCCGCGCTTTAGTCAAAATTTGTCGTGGCGTGAGGCGTTTCAAACTCCATGCGGCAGGAATAAAAATAATTTCCGCGCCCGCCAACGCAATCTTCCTAAAAAATTCTGGAAAGCGCAAATCGTAGCAAATTGCCAAGCCGCATTTCACGCCGTCCAATTCGACAACGGAAATTTTATTGCCCGCGCTGAAAACTTTATCCTCTTGCGCAAAGCTGAACAAATGCGTTTTATCGTAAGTCGCTACAATTTCTCCACGACGATTGGCGACGATACAGCGATTAAAAATTTTGCCGCCGCTGTCAACTATGACCGAGCCGCCGATTATATTCACGGAAAATTTTTTAGCCGCCGCGCAGAGAAAATTTTTTGTGCGTTCGCCGTCAATATCCGCGAAATTTTCAACAGGCGTAGGATAATAGCCAGTTGACCAAAGTTCCGGCAAAAGTATCACGTCTGAATTTTGCGCCGACTCGATTAATCTTGCCGCCGTTGAAAAATTTTCGTCAACTTTTCCAAGCTCCGATTTAAATTGTGCGATTGAAATTTTCATTTCAAAACACTGGGATTTTAACTGCGCCTCTGTCTGTCGTCAGCCGAATGTCAAACGTGACACCGCGTCTTACGAAACGCCTGAAAGCTTTTTGGTAGCGCGAAAGAGTTTCGGGAATCCACTTGTCGGTAAAAAGAACAACTTTCCTTTGCGGAAAAAGCCTGTCGGTATCGTTGAGCCATCTATAAATGTACGAGAGAATTTTTTCAAAAGTGTGTGGGTCTTCGCAAATCGTAAGCAGGTCGGGATAAAGTTTGTTCGTAGGCATGCCCATAGGATAAGTATTGATTTCGCCCGCGCCCGCACCGCAAATTTCATCGAACGCCTCAAGCGGTGATAAACCTTCGGCAATTATACTGGCGATTCTGTCAACAATAACGTCGAGTTCACTGTAATAATCTCTCATAAAGTTACCTCCTCAAAAAAATAATTCGCCGAAAATTTCTTCGACGAAATTATATCATGTTATGTTTTTAAAATTCAACGTTGCGCCGCAAAAATCTTACAAGAGAGCTTTCATCTTTAAAATTCTGCGGACGGATTCGTCAATGCGAGCCTCCGAAATTTCACCGCGCTTAACCGCCGCCAAAATGCTGTTATAAACAATTTGCTGGCTTTCGTAGTTGTGACAGACAAGCGCAATATCTCCGCCCGCCAAAATCATTTTCACGCCGAGCGTTGAAAGTTCCGTATGATTTTTAATCGCGCCCATTTCCAAATCGTCGGTTATCACAACGCCAGTAAAACCAAGTTCGTTGCGTAAAAGTCCTGTCATGACGGCGGGCGATAAGCTTGCAGAGTTCACGGGGTCAAGTGCATCGTATTTCAAATGTCCAACCATAATCATAAACTTTGAATTATCATGCCAACGAATAATTTTTTTGAACGGCGGCAAGTCTTCAGCGTCTAAAATTTCTTTGCTATCCTCGACGACTGAAACTTCTTTGTGCGGGTCAATTTTACTTTTGCCAATGCCTGGGAAATGTTTCAGCGTGTAAAGGAAATTTTCTGCCTCATAGCCCTGCGCGGCAGCTTCAATGAAATTGCTAACAAGTTGCGGGTCGTCGCCAAATGAGCGCGTATCTCGGCTTCCAACATCTGCAACGGGCGCAAAGTTCAAATTGACGCCAATACTTTTTAAAATCGTCGCGTTATGCACAGCCCAATATTTTGCAACTTCAGGGTCGCCAGTTAGACCAATTTCCTCTTGAGAAGGCGCAGGCTCCAAAAAATTTTTTCCACGAGCAACACGCCCGCCCTCCTCGTCGATTGCAAAGAACAACGGAGCTTTTTGATTAGCCGCCGCCTCTATATCATTCGCAAATTTTTTAGCCTGTGCGACGCTCTCTAAATTCCTGTCGTAAAAAATCACGCCGCCGAAGTGAAATTGATTAAGCGAATAAACTATATCGTCGTTTAGTTCGGTTCCATAGACGCCTATCATCACCATTTGTCCGATTTTTTCTTCAAGCGTCATGGATTTTAATTTCTCTTCAATCGGGTCTGGCGGCGGCAAAACGTCAGCTTCAACTTCTTTAACTTCACCGCAACCCGTCAACAAAAGCATTGCCGCGAACATAAGCACAAAAAATTTTCTCATTATTTTCTCTCCAAATTCACAACACCGGGATTTTTTAAATGCCAGCCGTCGTCAGTACCCATATTGAACAGCGCGGGCAATTTCACAAAATATTTCCGATAAATTCCGTCAACATAATTCAGCGCGTAAATTTCCTTCATGCCGCCGAATTCGTGGAGGTTTTCGTCGCAAGGATTCATCGGATTTGGAACAACGGCGTATTCGTCAAGCTCACATTTGAACGCCCAATAGCCGCTGTCTTTAACGTCGATTGCCGGTCGGAAAGTTAATGCTCCACCGTAAGTTAAAATCCTAAGCTTGTTATTACGAACAAATTTTTCGCACCTCATCAACTGTCCAGGCTTATTCATTTCCGCCGCCAATTTGTTATATTCATCGACAAAATTAAGCCAGGGGTCTTGAGGCGCAAGCGGCGTTATTCTCGTGCTAAGCGGCTCCGTTAAATCTAATCCAAACGGTTCGGCTTGCGGCACGTCTGAAATAACTTTTGGTTCTCTTATTTGGTTAACTTTTTCCTGCAGAGTGTTCAAAGTTTTTTTCATGCGTTGCACGTCCGATTTGAGCTTTTCAATCTCGGCGGTTTTGTTGCTATTGCTTGACCACAGATACGCCACTGCGAATAGTAGCACGATACTCAAGCCCAACGAAAGGAAATTTAATACATCTGCGAAAAACGGTGATACTGCTACTTCTTCCATAATTATGACCTCCCCGAATTCCCCACACGTAATTGAATAAAGCCCGCGCCGTAAAGACGCAGGCTTGAAATTTCTTAATTGGCAGGGGTAGCTGGATTCGAACCAACGCATGCCAGATTCAGAGTCTGGAGCCTTACCGCTTGGCGATACCCCTTTGGTAAACCGTTGTCATTTATACCACACGGCGTTTGCTTTGTCAATCAATTTATTTTTTATCCTGTTTATCCTTCTTGTCGTTTTTGTCCTTCTTATCTTTTTTATCCTTTTTATCTTTCTTTTCTTTTTTATCTTTTTTGTTAGATTTTTTGCTCTTGCTGTTGTCTTTGAAGCTGGCGACGCTACCGCGATAAACGTCAAGGAGTTGTTTGTTCTGGAGGTCAGCGCAGATCAGCTGAATACTTATGCAACGACCTTCTGGCGTGCGGAAGAAAGTATAAATGTACTGCTTATCTGCGACGAATTCGCCTTCGACCTCGCCGGTTTCAGGATCGATGACGTCGATTTTATCGGCAGTGATAGCAGAGACGCCCTTATTATTTTTGGTGATATTCACGAGCCGCGCATCGGCAAATCCGTTGTTATCTTTAAGAGCCTTCAAGTAATCGCCGATAGCCGCTATCGTTCCTTTGTTGAAGTCGGGAACTTGATCGTTTTCAAAGGCGTTAACTTGAATCATGTAGCCGTATTGAACATCGAATCCCTCATTGGCAAAGACGAGCATTTCACCGCGCCTTTCGGGTTCTTGCCAAGGATTTTGAACGACTGCCAATGGTTTTATCGGGCAAGTTATTGTAAATTGAAAATCCTCGCTCGTGTAAACATATGGCTCATCATTCTGCTCTTCCGCTACCGTCTCTTCAGCAGGAGCATCTTTGGCTGGAGCTTCCTCAGCGAACGCCGTAGCCGTCAAAATCATCATCAATAGTGCAGTAAGGAAAAATACTTTACGCAAACCGATTCACCTCATTTGAGTGTTTTCGGGTGTATTTTAACTTATCTGAAAAAAATATGCAAGGTTTTTAGGGCGTCGTAATAATTTTTATCAAAGTTTAACGATTGCGCGAGCTATCTAAAGCGTCGTACATCGAGTCGGAAAAAGTTTTGTTAGAATTTGATTCCTCTTGTGCTTTGCGCTTTTTGTTCATGGCGACGGCGAATTTTTGAGCATTTTCTTTAAGCTTAGCCATACACTCGCTACAATAAGTTCCGCGCGTGATAATCTTGCCGCAGTTGCCGCAGGGATATTTGGCGTCTTTTAGGCTCGAATTCTCGAATTGCCCCTGTTGAATCATGCGCCAGACCAAATTACGCGGAGCACCCGAACCTTCAATCAGCTGATTTACTGTAATGCCCGGATGGTCGCGGACGTAACTTTTAACACGCTCCTCAAGCTCAATGTCTTCGGCGCGGCAGTCAGGGCAAATTTTTTCATTACCTACAGGTATAAAAATTCTTTTACAACGCGCACAGTTCCTTATATTGAGCCTTGTCACGTTAATCACCTCCGCAGATTTATTTTGTGATAAATTTCTATAGCTCGTGTAAAAATTCCTGCCAAATCAAACTTCAAATAAATCAACTTTCTTTTGTGCCGCCCGCGCTATGTCGAACATTTTAACCAGCTCTGCAACAGCTTGCGTCGGGGAAATTATTCCTTTTAAGACAGCCTCTTTTATTTCGGGCATACGTCCTGTTATCACCGCGTCGCCGAAAAATAAATTGTGCAAGTGCTCATCAATCATTGCGTGCATCCAATCAAGAAGTTGCGAATCACGCCGCCTTTGAAATACGCCGCTTTTAGTTGTCATTTCCTTAAACAGCTGAATCACCTGCCACAATTCCGGCAAGCCCATTTTAGTTACAGCACTGGCAAGGTAAGCGTGCGTCGACCAACCCTCCGTAGCAGGGCGGATAAATTCTGTCATGCGCTCATATTCGCCGCGTGTAACCTTAGCCCGAACTAAATTATCACCGTCAGCTTTGTTAACAACAATCGCGTCGGCAAGCTCCATGATACCTTTTTTAATGCCTTGCAAATCGTCGCCCGCGCCCGTCAACACAACCAACATAAAAAAATCTACCATTGAGCGGACAGTTGTCTCCGATTGTCCAACGCCGACGGTTTCAATCAAAATCACGTCATAACCTGCCGCCTCGCACATCAGCATAGTTTCACGACTTTTACGAGCAACACCACCTAAAGTTCCGCCCGCCGGACTTGGACGTATAAACGCTTCAGGACGACGGCTTAACGTTCCCATGCGCGTTTTGTCGCCGAGAATTGAGCCTTTAGTTATGGAGCTTGTAGGGTCGATTGAAAGGACTGCAACTCTATGTCCGTCGTCGCAAAGCATATTGCCGAACGCCTCAATAATTGTTGATTTGCCCGCGCCAGGCACGCCCGTTATCCCGATTCTTAATGCCTTGCCTGTTCGCGGCAGAAGTCTTTGCAAAACTCGCTGTGCTTTCGCGAAATGTTTAGGGCTGTTGCTTTCGATTAAAGTTATTGCCCGCGATAAAATCATTCTGTCGCCATTTACAACGCCGTCAACGAGTTCATCTTCCGTTAAAGTCATGCGGCGTTTCGGCTTAAATGCTCCAGACGCGAACGCCGGATTGATATTGCCGACCGTTGTATCCTTTATGCCCTCAATGCCGCTCATTACCGCCGATTGATTCGAGACCGCCCAATCGGGAGTTGTCGTTGTGTAATTTGCCATTCGCTCAACCCCTACCGTAAATAAATTTATTTTTGAGTATACCGTTGATAATTTCTGTTGTCAATGCGCAATTATCGTTTGAATAAATTCTGTTAATGTTTCCGAGATTTTTAAATTCTAGCGATTTGCTTATGTTTATTCGTCAAAATCAAAGTTTCGTCAGTCAACATGTTCAAAATACCGTAATCGGCGGTCAAAACATTTTTGGTATTTACCAGAAGGACTTTTAAGTTAGCATGTGAGATTCTACCGACTTCGTAGCCAGTCATTGTGCCGATAAGTTCGCCCATAAACGCACCGACCATTGGAGCCGCAATAGGAATCGCCGCAAATGTCGACGCTCCAATAAGTGCGCCTTGAATGCCAAATGCTACTGCACAAATTGCCGAAGTCGAAACTTTGCTAACTTGATTCAACGCCTCCAAGAATTTAATTTCGCCATTAGCATACTGAACCATTGTTTTTGAACTCTCAATGGCAATCAGAGCTACTGCCGTCAAAGCAATCATTGGAGTTGCGCGAGTTAACAGCGGCAATATTCTGCGTTCTGCGCCGACTTTCAAGGCACCTGTAACCAAAACATTTAGGCTGTCCGTCGTACCAGTTTTTATGATGAGTTTTGTGAAATTTTGCTTAGACATTCCACTTTTGAAAAGCACGGAAAGACCCACCGTCAAAGTTATTCCACAAATTCCAGTAAGCGCGGCATTTCGGCTCAAATTTGCGGCAACGGTTGAAGCATCTGCTCTGACGCCTATATTTGCAAAGTCGAGTTGCATCATCTTTTTATACTGCGTCATGATAGATTTTTTTACGCCGGTATCAAATGCCGCTTTGTGAATATTTGTCGTTGAAATGGATTTTTTTCCGGCGTGGCTTTCTCTGGAAATAATTTGCTCGTCATACGGCGAAATTTTATCGTCGGAGTGAGTAGTTCCCAACTTTTGAAAGTCGTTTGAAATTTGAAGTATATTTCTGTTTACCGCACTTAAAATTTCATTTTCTATACAAAGCCGTTGCATAAAAGAATAATCCTCTTTATCAAGCGAATCTTTAATTTTTTCGTGAAACCAATTCTGAGTGGCGTTTTCGTAGCCAGGTGATATTTTAGCCTTGTCCAAAAAATCTTTCATGTCGCGATTGCTCTCAAAAATTTCTTTACACGTCTTGTCAATTTCTTCAACAGAAAACTTCGGGAGACAATTAGCAAGCATTTGGCGCAGAAATTCTTCGTCGCTCACGGAATTTTCTTTTGCGGCGTATTCTTTAAAGACTTCTTCCAAAAGCTCACCTATTTTTTCATAATTACGCTCGTTAAAATCTTGCATTTAAATCTCCTCTGATTTACTCTGAACATTATCTTTTTTATCCGATTTTTCTTGCGTGTTGGCAGTTTTAGCTTCTTCTATCAAAGAAACCTTAGGTACTTCTTTCTTCTTTTTATCTTCAAATAATCCAAAAAATTTTTTTGCAACTTCCCTGTAAAATCTCACATACTTTGGAACTTTTTCTTCTTTATCCCAAATTTTACTTTGCTCAACACCGTAATCGTGAATAAATTTTCCCGTAATATTACCTAGCATTTTTATAACGTCTAAAACTCTTTGCGGAGATTTAGCAATATACGTCAAGCGTAGATTAACCCAATAAATCACATCGCTAAAATTTGAGTCTGAAGCATTCTTAAATCTTTTGCGCTTGTAATTACCGAATATTCTTTTCAGCTGATTCCACGCGGAAATTTGACCGGCATCGTTTATCACGCTTTGAACCATATCGAGGTTAAATACGGGCTTCTTTTTTTCCTCGCCAGCAACTTGACTTTTAGCTGTAGAATATTTTTTAGCCTCAACGAATTCGGAAAAGGCTCTTTCAACTGCGTCGTCAACGAAACTGGCAATATCCGCACCACTGCGACCGAGTGTACTTTTTACCAGTTTATCAATTTTTTCATTGTATTCGTTATCCGAATTGCGCCATTCAAAATTGTCATTATATCTAACCTTATTAGTATGAATCTCGAAAATTTTCTTTCTCTCAACAGAGTTTGGTATACCAACATAAAAAATTTCGTCGAAGCGTCCCTTACGAATAAGTTCTTGCGGAAGTTGGTTAACATCATTTGCCGTCGCTACAACAAAAACAGGCGAAGTTTTTTCTTGCATCCATGTCAAGAACAAGCCAAGTAACCTTACTGTAATTTCTCCGCCACCGTCGCCGCCTATACTGGCAAAAGCTTTTTCCAACTCGTCAATCCACAACACACACGGTGCAGTAACTTCAGCAAGCTCTATTGCGCGACGCATATTTTTTTCCGATTCGCCAACATATTTGCCCAAAATCCGACCTATGTCAAATTTCAAAAGTGGTAAACCGAAAATAGCCGCCGTTGCCTTTGCCGTCAAAGTTTTTCCGCAACCGGGCATTCCGACAATTAAAATTCCTTTTGGTATCCGTACACCGAAACGAATAGCTTCATCGACGTGCCGAAAAGTATTTTCTTTCTTCTTCAGCCACGCCTTTAGATTTTCAAGCCCGCCAATGTCGTCCTCTTTCTCGTCGCACTCGACCATTTCCAAAATATTTGTCTTACGAATAATTTGCTTTTTGTTCTCGATTATTAAATCCAAATCGGAAAAAGTTATATCGTTTTCCTCCGCCAAAGCAAGTGACAGAATATTTATAATGTCAAATTCAGACATGCCCTTAAAAGCAGAGAGCAATTTTTTTAACAAAATATCGGAAGGTTTTTTTGTGCCGTGTTCTTCACAAAAATTAACTATCAGCTCTTCGATTTCGCCTTCGTTAAGGTTTTCGATTTTTAATATAGTTAAGTAGTGTTCCAAAACCGTCGGGACTTTCAACACGGACGAAACGATTATTATTGTACAATCTTCAAGCTTGCCAGTATATATAAGTTGTGCAAGATACTTCAGTTGCGCGACAATACTTTCATCGTCAAAATATTTGTGCACGTCCTTTAAAACGAGAACGGAATTTTTCAGCTGGCATTTAATAGTTGCGCCGTATTGCAAGCTACGAACATCGTCTATAAAATTTTGCAAAGTTTCCTTGAGCGACATACGGTTATCGAAATTAGCGACGTGTTCGGAGTATTCCTCGCGCTTGAAAAGTCCTTCTGCATTATTCCATTCGTAAATATCTCGCTCGACAGCGACGCGGTTTATAATTTCGTCGGCTTTATTCTCCTCGAAAGTATCAATATAAATAATCGGCAAACCGGCATCCAAATACAGCATTAATTTTTCCGTCGCGACTTTTATTCCGCTATCGTTTTTGCCGCTAATTTCAGAAGACATTTTTATTTTCGGGCACTCAATTTCACCATTCTCGTCGTAGTAATCAATTCCCGTGCGTCTTCTGGACATTATTTTTAGAGCGTGTTGGTAAAGTCGAAAAATAAAACATAAGCAAAATCTTTGGTAAAATGAATTTGAAAAATCAGCCAAAGGAAAGTGCTTATGTCAAATTCATTTTATCACGAACGCTACTGCCTTACAAAAGCGCAACG
>JAFRRH010000041.1 GCA_017428215.1 Selenomonadaceae bacterium | reverse complement strand
GCTCATAAAACATGATTTTCTTACGGATAAAAAATCATCGCCATATTGCTACTCGTTACGACAAATTACTCACCTGCTTTGAGAATTTCGTCTTACTCGCTACCATCATGATTCAAATTTAGCTTTTACCAACACGCTCTAATGAAGCTATTACCCGCGAACAGTCTCTACAAGCCATGACTATCAACGTTGCTCGCCAATGGCGTCAAGAAAATCGTCTTGGCTCCATTGAATTCGACAAAATTGCAAATATGGCGGTGTTTGACTGCGATTTTCTTCTTGACGACATCGAAAAGGTCGCTCAGGCAAAAATCGTCGCCACTATCATTGACGGCGAAGAGGTTTATAAAGCATGATTGACTTTAAAGCACTATTGAGAGAGCAATACGGCGGCGAAAATCACAAGATTATCGACGGCAACTACGACAAATCGCTGGCGGTCAAATGCGTCAACGGTACCTTTGTCGGCAAGCGGACGGAAAATATCATTGCTTACAGAGGCATTCCGTTTGTCAGCAAACAACCGGTCGGCAATCTGCGCTGGAAAGCTCCCGTGGACGTTGTTCCCGATGACGGCGTATACGAAGCTTACTTTAACGCGAAAAGTGCTTACGGTAATGAAAACTTGGAGACCGGCTCTCTTTTCTATCTGAGCGAAGACTGTTTGTATCTGAACATATGGAAATCTGACGATACGCCTACGCAGAAAAAGCCTGTAATGGTGTGGATTCACGACGGAGTATTTGAAGCGGGCGGGAAGGTCGATCCGATGTTTGACTGTCACAATTTTGTTAAAGAAAATCCTGATGTTATCGTCGTTACAATCGCATACAGGCTCGGAGTTTTCGGCTTTTTACATTTACCCCACCTGTCGGACGGCAAAGATTATCCTTATACACAAAACTTGGGACTCTTGGATCAAATTGCGGCGTTGAAGTGGATTCACGAGAATATTTCAAATTTCGGCGGCGACCTCGATAACGTGACAATCTTCGGCGAAAGTGCCGGCGCGAGAAGTTGTACGTTGCTCCCGTTAATCAAAGGCTCGCACAAATATTTTAAGCGCGTCATTGCTCAGAGCGGCGCGCCCAATCAAACGAGATCTGCGGAAGAATCTATCGCGTGCACGAATGAGTTAATGGAAGTTCTCAACTGCAAAACCGTCGCCGACTTGCTAAACGTCGAGGCTCAAAAGCTTTTGGAAGCGTCAGCCGTGCTCTTTATGCGCCAATTTCCTGAACGTGACGGAAAATATTTGCCGTTGGAACCGTTTAAGGCTTATGCGAACGGCGCGGCGAAGGATATGGCTTTCATTCAAGGTTGCAACAAAGACGAAATGAATTTCTTCGTGTACAGTTTCGGTTTGGAAGGTTAGAATATGTGGGCTGACGGTCGCAAGGAAAGACTGTTTTCCAAACTGACTGACGCGGAGAAAAAACTTGTCGAAAGTTTCTGCAATGACATGCAGTGCGAAAGCTGGGAACGTGATAGTCGCCTTTTCAGTCAAATTTGGTTCAATGCGCCGGTTATCAAGTTGGCGAAAAGTCTGACCCACGGCGGCGGCAAATCTTACGCCTATTACTTCACGCCCGAAGCCTCTTTGCCGATAATGAAATGCGGGCACTCGATTGAGATTGCCGGGATTTTCAATCATACGGATATAACCGCCGACACGGGCAGAGTATTCGACGAAACTTTTTCAAAGACGATGCGCAAAATGTGTGTTCAATTCGTCAAAACAGGCAATCCGTCACTGAGTGCGGAAATTTCTCCCGACGGTAAAGAAAAAGTTTGGGAAACTTACGATTTGCAAAACAAGCCGATTATGGTACTTGACAAGTTCAACATTCACATGGAAAACGAATCCGCGCTGAAAATCGCCGACCGGGATAAAACTTATTTACTGTCAAAATACTATTGCCTTTAATAAAGGATTTAATATTATGAGTAAACTCACGTTTAAAACTCGCTACGGCACGTTCAACGGTTTTGATGACGAAAACGGAGTGAAAACTTGGCTGGGCATTCCATTTGCTCAACCGCCCGTCGGCAAACTGCGCTGGCGTGCTCCTCAATCTTTGACACCGACCGATAAAACTCTCGACGCAAAAAAAAATACGGCTTCGCGGCTATGCAAGTCGTTGACGATAACGAAGGCGCATCTAAAAATCCGCAAAGCGAAGATTGCTTGACACTCAACATTTGGACACGCTCCGAAAAGAAAAATTTGCCCGTGATGGTGTTCATTCATGGCGGCGGCTTTCAAGGTGACGGAAGTAGCGACCCTCTCTACAGCGGCACGAACATTGTGACGGCTCATGATGTCGTTGTTGTCAATTTTAATCATCGTTTGAATGGTTTCGGCTTTGTGAACTTCGCAAGCATCGATTCTTCATTCGAGGACAGCGGTTATCTCGGAATTAAAGACCAAGTTGCGGCGTTGAAATGGGTTAAGGAAAATATCGCTGAATTTGGCGGCGCAAAGACGATGAATGATATGATGAAAAAATCTTCCGCCGAACTTGTAAAACTTTACAAAAAAGTTTCAACAGTCCGCATTGCTCAAAATGAAGGCGATTATTTGCCGACCTGCGACGGAAAATTTTTGCCGCTCAATCCGTTCAAAGCACTCAGAGACGGCGGCGCACGCGGAATTAAATTCTTGACTGGCACGACTGCTGACGAATATCGCTATTGGTTGGTGTACATGGATAATTTCTTTGAAATTTTCCGTGCAGATCCAAAAAAACTTTCGCCCGTCATGCAAAAATACAGCGGCACAGAAACACCGGAGGAAATTTATAGCGAGTGGCTTAACGGGCGTCCCGATAACGAAGAAAGTTTTGCAGACTTCGTGAATCAGGTTGACTGGCGCGTCGGACAGGAATTGGCGGTTAAATACCAATCGCAGTTTGCAGACGTTTATTATTATTTGTTCAGCGAGCAGTCGCCGGATAAAAAATTGCGCTCGTGTCACGCGGTTGACTTGCCGTTTACCTTCAACGTAGGCGCCCATATTGTTCCGAATCCAGCGCAGAATCTCGTTAAGCAAGTACAAGCGTCATGGGCGGCATTTGCGGCGACCGGCAATCCCGATAACGAATTTATTCCGCACTGGGAAAAATATTCCGCCTCCAATCGCTATACCATGGAGCTGAACTCAAGCGGCTGTGTTCTTCACAAAGATTTGAACACTCAAAACTTAAATTCCTTGCGCTACCTCTACGAAGATTAAAATCTGCGCGGCTTAACCCTTAATCAGCAATTCGATTGGCAGGGGATAATTTTCTCTGCTTTTCTTTGCAAAGGAAGGAAGAAGTGCATGAAAAAAAGACGCAATTTTATCCAGTTGTTTGACCGGAAAAAAGTCGTATAGACTCGCGCATAAAACGTGATTATATCGAGAACGGAATTGCGACGGTGCATTGTTGTATTTCCAATTACAACGACATAATCAACACGTACAACGCAAAAGACCAAGAAAGTTTGAATCCGGATTTTGTCGAATTTCTCCACGATGCCGCAGATCCTATTCCCGATGAATGTCCGCTGGTTTTGAATGTAATTGGGGATTTCTTATCGGAAGAAGAGAAAAAAATTGTCACAGAAATTATTCGAGATGATTTTTCCTACAAGCTCGGAATTATTGAAAAGGAACAAGAACGAGAATTTAAATTCTTCGTCTTTATGCTTATCGGCTCAATCGTTGGCGGACTTCTTATGTGGTTGACGGACTTTCTTGACGAAGCACCGCGCGAAATTTTTATAGTATTCTTTTGGTTTTTCGGCGACAGAATTTTTGAATACCTGTTCATCACGAGGCACGAACTTCGACAGGAACAGCGTCTTGCAGGGCGTTTGGCGAGTATCAAATTTATTTTCTCGGACAGCTATAAAAAATACATTACACGGAAGAGCAAATCAGCAAGTTGTACACCGAACTTGACTTGGAACAATGAAAGTACGATTTGTATTGAGGTAAAGCAAAATGAAGAAAATATTTACCATTGACGATTTGATGATGTGTTTCGTCTCGTCGATTGGTTCCGGACTTGGCTTTGAAATTCCGAAAATTCTTGGCTATGAGGAATGGCAATGCCTTTTAATCTCCATAATTGTCGGCGGCACGCTTGGAATTTTGGTTTATAAGGTCGTTTTTAGTAAAACCGTGCAAAGTAAAGCTATTAACAGGGCATTGTTTTTTTTCGCGTGCGTACTGATATTTTTTGCAGTTCAGTATGTCTCAGTATCGTGGTCGGGAATATCCTTGTACAATTATTTGATGGAAGAGTCTGTGTATGCAATCGCTCCGGCAATTTTGGGATTTGCGCTCGGTATGATAATTTCATCAGTACCGCATTTGGAAAATTCGCCAACGCTACGGCGACGGGAGTCAAGGCTTTGTATTTGACGACGTGCTGAAAAAAAGCGACCTTGAAGAACTTAATCGGCAGAATCGACAAATTCACGGCGCATTTGATGAGGACTGTGCAGTAAAGACAAAAACAGGTTTCTTTGTCGGCGAAAAAATTAAGAAAGCCCTATTCTTCTGCGGAATTCTCTACGCCAAGCCGCCCGTCGGCTCTCGTCGCTGGAAAGCTCCTGAGCCGTTGCCCGAATCGGAAGATGCCTTCGAGGCAAAATATTTCGGCGCGTCCGCTGTTCAAGTCGATTACGAAGGTTCATTCTTAAAACTCCACAGGCAAAGCGAAGATTGTTTGACTTTGAATATTTGCGTAGCAAGTAAGCGGACGGAGCAGAAAAAGCCCGTCATCGTATTTTTTCACCACGGCGATTTTACATATGGCGGTTCAGCTGACCCGCTGTTGCACGGCGAAGAATTTATTAAAATTTATCCCGACAGTATTGGCGTCACTTTTAATTATCGTCTAGGCATCTTCGGCTTCGTTGATTTTTCGGAAATTCCGGGCGGCGAAAATTATCCCGATGCGCCAATGGCATTAACTTAAGCAACCCAGTAATTAAAGCTCACGGGATGGATATATCGGCAATTTCTTAGGAAGAATCTGTCTTGCCTTACCGGATGAACATACTTGCTTATCTGATCGAGAATTTTTTCGTAACTAAAATTCAAGTTCCGACAAGGATCTTGGACGATTTGGGCGGCATTCTTGAAATTTATCTCGTAGTGATACTTCAAATTTTTAGGTTTCGCTAAGCGAACTTAGCGAATGAGCCTACTCGTCATACCGTATCAGATGAGCAAAAGATTCCTGAAGATTAAACAAATCCTTCTTACTGTGGAAATGTAAGGAACCGAGTGAGTGCTTTATGTCTCTGAATGCTAATTCTATTTTCCAACGTTTCTCATACAACTTTTTCAATTTGTGAACAGAAAAATCCTTACGCGGTAAATTCGTCGCCAAAACCAGCCATTTATCCTTGAGCTTGCCCTTTATTAGTCTGAAGGAAACGCTACAAGGCAATTCCATATCCCATGCTTTGATTTTCATCTTGTAGGGCAGGCATTTACTTTGCCGCCTAACTTCAAATTTCAGGTCGGTGTCGAGTTCCTTATCCGGCAAAGTAGCTATTTCCTTCATTTTCCGCTTCGCACTCGAATCAGGTAGCTCAAATTAGGGATTCGGTTGCAATGTTCTATCATTTTCAGTCCATCGAAGCCTCTATCCATTATCACTAAAATTTTTTCTGATTGGGAAAGAGCGGAAAGCATTTTAACTGCGCTTTTACTTTCATCAGCTTTATTCTTTGCTTCTATCACGCAATCGAGAAAATTTTTATTAAGAATGTCGTAAGCAAAATTGATGTGCATTCTATTCGCGTCGCCGTATTGATTGCTTATATAAAATCTTTTCCCCTTTTCGTTAAGTTAATGCCATTGCCATTGTAGGTACAAATTCAAAGGAGCGTTAGATATTATGACTTACAACGGCGATGATATTCCGTATATGGGCATGTGGGCTGACTTGCGCAAGAATTATTTGCTGGAAGAAAAGCCCAAAGACTATGCCGAACTCGTGGAAGAAAAAATGGTGATTGAATACTTGGTTGCCATTGAGGAGCTTTATACCAAAAGGTTTGACGAACTCGTTGAACAGCAAATGGAGCGCGAAGGCGTAGACGAAAAACTTAAAATAGAAAATCCGCTGAAGTGGATTGGTCTGGTGAACAATATTCGCTCTTGTGTCAAGGAAATTTTGATCGAGGAAATCTGCTCCTGAAAAAGCAAAAAAATAAGATTTTGACAAGCCTTCTGAATGTTACTCTTTGCGAAGTAACATTTTAGGAGGTTTTTTTATGTCAGAAGTGACAGCAAAAATGATTGAGGAAAGGAATCGAAAATATCTCGATGGATTGCAGGGTAATATCGGGAAATATTTGTCGTACCTGTCAACAATGGCGAGATTTCATAAGTATGCGGTCGCAGATTTAACGAGCTTTGCAATAGAAGCTCCAGCGATGTTTACGGCAGTAGCCTCAGCGGAATTTTGGGAGAAACATTTTCGGCGCAAGATAAGCTCGCAAGCGAAAGGCGTTACCCTGATTAAAGACGGTAAAAAAACTGTTTACTATGATGTTTCAAAAACGGAAACAACGGTGAGAAATCCGATGGACGTGCGCTTGTGGCAATACGACGACGCGGCTCACAAAAAATTTATCAACGCGGTGGTATCGGATGAAGCGGACACCGAAAAACAGATTCATGTTATCGCGAAGGAATTGGCTAATCGCAGTTCCATTGACAAGAAGTCGAAGAAATTGCTGGCGTTGAGCGTTGAGTCGGTCATATTGGAGCGAATAGGAATGAGTACCGAGAACGCGACACGGCAACTGGCAAGATTGTCTTTCAAAGAACATGATATTCCTGCCCTGTTGTCTGAAACGCAAAAGACGGCGCGAATTTTCCTTGACGCAATGCAAAAGTCGGTAAACCTGCAAACGGCAGAAAATGTAGATGTTCCAGAAAATAATCCGTTGCTAAAAGAAATCGGCATCATTCAATCGGCAGAGAAAATCGAACAAACATCAGAGCCGGAATTAAAAACGAAGGAAGAACCCGTTCAGCTCGGACTTTTTGACAGCTACACAGCGGTGCAATCCGATGAGCAAAACAATTTGGAATCAGTTGCTACATTGGACTTTGACGAGGTTTCAGACGCATCTACTGAAAACGTGAGTGAAGAAACTACAGCGACGCCAACTGAACCAGTTGACTCGGAGCCTATCGAAGAAATTTCCGTTCCCGAAACGGCGACTGATACGGCGACCGATGAGCAAGGCAATTCCACCTATGAGGTTGAAGAAAAAATCGAATCAGCTGACAAGTCGAGCGTTGATGAAACTTCAGCCGCGTCAGTCGAAAATACAAGCGAAGAAAATACTTCGACGCTAGCTAAACCGGCTGATTCGGAACCTGTCGAAGAAATTTCCGTTCTCGAAACGGCATCTGAAGTAATTGAAGATACTCCGATTGATACGGCGGCTGATGAACAAAATAATTCTGGTTACGACTTCGACGAAATGGACGAAGAAGAAGAGATTCTGCCTACTACCATTGATAAACAAAACGAGGTTGAAATTCTGCCGCAAGAAGATTCGCAAGTAGAAAATATTTCCTCTGAACCTAATCCGGAGCCGATAAGCGAACAAAATCAAATATTAGAAGAAGATTCTACTACCGAAACACCGACAGAAGAAGTTAAGCCCGATTTGCAGACAATTTTAGCTGAAGATATGGCGGTCATTCGCGGCAATTCCGTCGAGAAAAATATTTTTCGCAAAAATATTATCGCTATTCGCACGCTTCAACAAATCGAGCACGAAAAAAGACCTGCAACGCCTGAAGAATTGCAAGCCTTGAAAGAATATGCGGGCTTCGGTGGCATTCCAAAAGCTTTTGACAAAAACGACCCGAATTGGAATCGCGAGGCATGGCTTTTACAGAGTATGCTCACCGATAAAGAATATAACGCCGCCAGAGCTTCAACTTTAAACGCGCATTACACTTCCAGCGCGATTGTTCAAAATATTTACAGCGGTTTAGAAAATCTCGGCTTTAATCAAGGAATGATTCTGGAACCGTCAATGGACGTCGGCGGATTTTTCGGCAATATGCCCGACGAAATGAAAAACGGCAGTCATCTTTATGGCGTCGAGCTTGATTCTTTGACAGGTCGCATTGCGAAGGCGATTTATCCTGACGCAGAAATAAATGTGCAAGGCTTTGAGGATACAAGATACTTGAATAACTCTTTCGACCTAGCAATCGGCAACGTGCCTTTCGGAAATTATCACGTCAACGACAAAGGCTACAATGAGCATCATTTTCTAATTCATGATTACTTTATCGCGAAAATGCTAGACCAAGTGCGCCCGAATGGGTTGGTTGCAGTCATTACGTCAAAAGGAACTCTCGATAAGCAGGATAGCAGAGCAAGAAGATATTTCGCCCGTCGTGCCGATCTCGTTCGGGCTATTCGTCTGCCCAATAATGCTTTCAAGAATGCAAGAACGGAAATAACCTGCGACATTTTATTTTTCCGCAAGCTCGACAAGATTCGCGACGATGAAAACTTGCCGAATTGGGGGGCAACGTCCATTCCTTCAACGGAGAACGCGACATCACTATCAATAATTATTTTACTGAACACCCTGAAGACGTTTTAGGCAAATTGGAAAAGACAAGTACGGCGTATGGCTTCGATTTGACTTGCAAGCCCGCCGAAAATCTCTCGCTTAATGAATCTTTGCACGATTCTATGCAGTCAATGCCGAAGATTTATTTGCCGAGTGCGACAGCGTTGCCTCTGCCGCAACAAGTTGCTGACATTGAAGATAAACTCTCGTCAAGTTTTTTTATCGAAAATGGCGAACTCAAGTTTTATGACGGCGTGAAAGTAACAAACGTCAAAGTCAAGCTAAAGACCGTGCCCAAATGCTTTTAGCAATGGATATGCGCGATTCCGTTCGCAAGGTTATCGACATTCAAGTTAATGACGGTAGCAATGAGGAGCTTGAGACTGCGCAAAAAGCTTTGAACGACGTTTATGACAAGTACGTTAAGATTTACGGTCACATTTGCGAGGACGCTTCGCTCAAAAAGATTTTTAGCACGGATTCGGGCTATCCGCTTTTGCGTTCGCTCGAAGAATACGGCAAGGACGGTTACAAAGGCAAATCGCCAATTTTCAGCAAGCGTATTATTGAGTAGCACAAAAAAACCTCCGACACTTCGTCGAAGGTAATTTTTACTATTAAGATGAGTTTTTTTTATTTGCATTCAAGTTCTATGCTAAATTTTCATTTTTTTATTCGCAATCTTTAAAATATCTTCCATAGTCCATAAATCTAAATGTAAATTTCCCTTTGCATTAACATCTTTAGCATACATAATTCATAGCATTAACATTAAAACCACCTGTAGAAATAAAAATTAAATCTGAAACAGCACTACCAACTGTAGCACCAACCAATTTTTGTAATTCTGGTCTTCCAACTGCGCTCTCCCAGTGCTTACACTCTACATAAAAAGTTATACCATTTTTCTTTATGATAATATCTTTTCCGCCATAACAAGTATATTTAGTAATCGTTATAGAATATCCATTATCACTAAAAATATTTGCCATAAAAACCTCAAAATCTCTTGGATTCATATTTCTTATGTCTTGAGATGTAAATTTAATCTGCGGATGGAAAAAATATTCTTGAATTTCATTTTCATCCATGAAACTTATATCATCTTCTTCAAGTTCTGAATTAATTTCACGTTGTTTACAATAACACAAATAAATCATGTAAAAAATAATTCTAAATATTTAAAATAACAATACCAAAAACGGTATAAGTATAAGATAAAAAAGCAAATTAATACACCTCGCAAAAATTTTCTTATTTCAATCACCTCGACGCGATTTTACTTGCTTTTTTATTTGCTGTCAATGTAAAAAGCAGTCGAACAGGACAGAGTTACTCCCGATTTGGACTTTCTTCGGCAAAGCAAAGCGCGTATTGAAAAAATCTTTTAGCATTGGAATAATATTGACAAAAAAATCGTCTGCGTGTTAAATTTAGCCTTGAATACCGACTAAAAGCGCACGAGACGAATTTTTTACGAGTTAAATTCTAAAATCTCATGCGCAAGTTGTCAAGTAGAAAGGTTGAGGCGCATGAGCGAAGAAAATTACATTTTATTCAACGGAAGACGTTATACGCGGCAAACAAACGGCTATTATCGCGAATATAGCGGAAAATATCTTCACAGAGCGATTTGGAGCATTTCAACGGCGAAATTCCGAAAGGATACGTCATTCATCACATTGACGGCGATAAATCCAACAATGATTTAGCAAATCTGCAACTCATGACAAAATCTGAACATGCGAAGTTACACAACGCCGTAAAAATAAATATTTGCAGATATTGCGGCAAAGAATTTGAAAGTAAATGTAATTATGTCGGCGAAAGTTATTTTTGTTCATCGACATGCAAACATAAATGGCACCGCGAAAATAATTGCGAGATAAGAATCTGCGCGGAATGCGGCAAAGCATTTTCGACGTATAAAAGCGGAAGAATTAGATATTGCTCGAATAAATGCAGTGCAATAGCACGTTCAAGAGCTAATAGCAAAAAAAAAATAGTTGATAATACTGCTAAAAGCATTTGAATGAATAATTCGGCACAGATTTTTACAAATTTATCCCGTTACTAAAGTTTTCGTCGCCACTGCGAAGGATTTTACTGCCTAAAGTCGAAAAAAATTGCTAAAGGTAGCCAAAAAGACTGGGACGCAGTTATCATGGGCTATACTCAGTTTGAAAAAATTCCAATCAGCAAAGAGCGGCTCGAAACGATGTTGCAAGAGCAAGTAGATGAACTCGTTGACGCAATCGACGAAATGCAACGCGAACATTGCGAGAAATTTTCTATCAAGCAAGCAGAACTCAAGAAAAAAAGTTTAATGGAAAGATTGGAAGCTCTGCAGAACGACAAGACCGATAACACAATCACATTTGAAGAACTTGGCGTCGACCGGCTTTATGTTGACGAGGCTCACTATTACAAAAATCTTTTCACCTACACCAAAATGCAAAACATACCGGGCATTTCAACTACCGACGCTAAGAAAACAACGGATATGTATGAGAAGTGTCGTTACTTAAACGAAATAAACGGCGGCAGGTGCGGGATCGTCTTCGCATCGGGAACGCCGATTTCTAACAGTATGTGCGAAATGTACACAATGCAACGCTATTTGCAACCCGACCGATTGAGAGATGAAGGACTTGGCTTTTTCGACAGCTGGGCGTCCAACTTCGGCAAAACAGTCACCGCCGTTGAACTTTCGCCTGAAGGCAAAGGCTTCAGAACCAAAACGCGCTTTGCTAAATTCCACAATCTGCCTGAACTTATGGCAATGTTTAAGGAAATAGCCGACATAAAAACAGCCGACCAACTCAATCTTGATGTACCCGAAGCCGAATTTATTATCAACAAAGTTCCCGCCTCTGATGCGCAAAAAGAAATGGTAGATGAGCTTTCGGACAGAGCGCGACTGGTACGCGAAAAACAGGTTGAGCCTGAAGAAGACAACATGCTAAAAATTGTTAATGACGGCAGAAAGCTTGCTCTCGACCAACGGCTTATGAATCCTGATTTACCTGACGAACCTAACAGTAAAGTTAATATCTGCGTTAAAAATGTTCTGGACGTTTACGAAACGACAAAGGCACAGCACTCCACACAAATGATTTTTTACGACCAATCTACGCCGTCGAAAATGTTCAACGTCTACGATGACATTCGCGAAAAACTAATCGCGGCAGGTGTTAAGCCAGATGAAATTGCTTTCATTCAAAACGCTAAGAACGAAAAGGAAAAGGACGCACTCTTTGAGAAAGTTCGCAAGGCTGAAGTGCGAATTCTACTCGGCTCGACCGTGATGATGGGTATCGGCACAAATGTTCAAGACAAATTGATTGCTCTGCACGACTTAGATGTCCCCTGGCAACCGAGTGACCTTGAACAACGCTCCGGCAGAATTATTCGGCAAGGCAACGAAAATAAGCACGTTAAAATCTTTAGGTACGTCACTGAAGGAACCTTCAATTCATATTTGTGGGTGCGACATGAAGCCGCTTGAAAAAACTGTTCGGCAAAAAGCCCGAACCAGTCATTCCGTTGACTGAAGCCAATGTCATCAGCATTTTTGGTAACGAAAATGTTGAAAGCTGACATAAAAAGAACCTGTAGAGGACGAGCCGTGAGGCAAATCCGAAACTGCGAGCTGTAACGCAGTCAGGGCTAGGCTTAGGCTTGTATTGGCTGTTGACCCACTCTTTTTACGGCAGAGCATTAGCAGTAAAGAGAGTGACGGAAAATAAAGGCAATAAAACTGCAGGTGTTGACCATGGACTTTGGACAACGCCAAACCAAAAATTCGATTCAATCTTTAAGCTCAAACGCAGAAACTATCAACCCTCGCCGTTAAAAAGAATTTACATCAACAAGAAAAACGGCAAGAAAAGACCGCTCAGTATCCCCACAATGCTCAATGGCATTAACTTAACGAAAAGGGGAAAAGAATTTATGATAGTCCCGAAAGGACTGTTATAAAATGAATCCGATAGAAAAGTTACAGGCAATTCTTAAAGAGATGGATAGCAATAAAAATCTTTATGTAACTAATCCG
>JAFRRH010000040.1 GCA_017428215.1 Selenomonadaceae bacterium | reverse complement strand
TTATTACGACAAAATTCTCGACCAAATAAGCAAGTATGTTCATCCAGTAAGGCAAGAAAGATTCTTCCTAAGAAATTGCCGATATATCCATCCTGTGAGCTTCAATTATCGTGTCGCTTAAGTTAATGGCATTGTCCATTTTAGGGACACGGGAGAGACAAGGGACGAAAAGTAGGAAATGTAGGACACACTTTCTTAATTAGGGGTGAACAATGTTTGTTAAATTTTTGTAATGGCTCCGAAAAACTGTTATGAATCCATAACAAAAAATTATATGTATATCAAAACGGTATAGATGTACAACACTTTCCCAGACGCGTTACAAAAAATTGAGAAACGAGTTTAAACTTTATAGAAAACGCGTTCCTATTTTCCTACTTTTTCCTATCTTACGTCCTATTTTTTCCTATCGTGCGTCCTACTTTTTTGTTTCAAGAGGTGGTAACTCGCCATAACGAGAGATGTTTACGGGTTGATTGAATTGCCTCTCACGTGATAAACTGTGCCAACTGATAGCGTAGGGGAGGATATGGAGTTAATGGCAATCAACGATAACGTAAATACTGGCTTTGAGGAGAATTTGTGGAAGGCGGCTTGCGTATTGTGGGGACATATTCCCGCCGCAGATTATCGAAAGGTTATTGTCGGCTTGATTTTCTTACGGTATATATCCTACGCGTTTGAAAAGAGATTTAATGAGCTTGTTGCTGAAGGTGACGGCTTTGAGAATGACCCCGACGCCTACGCGGAAGAGAATGTTTTCTTTGTTCCGAAGAATGCACGTTGGAGTAAAATTGCAGTAGCCGCGCATACGCCAGAGATTGGATCCGTCATTGATGATGCGATGCGAGCAATCGAAGCGGACAATAAAAAGCTCAAGAATGTCTTGCCGAAAAATTATTCTAATCCCGACCTCGATAAGCGCGTTCTCGGCGAAGTCGTCGATATGTTCACCAATATCAAAATTAGCGACTCCGCGAGTAAAGACTTGCTCGGCAGGACTTATGAATATTGCATTGCTCCATTTGCCGCTTATGAAGGTGTCAAAGGTGGAGAATTTTATACACCCTCAAGCATTGTCAAAATAATTGTTTCAGTTCTGCGTCCGTTTTCAAACTGTCGCGTTTATGACCCGTGTTGTGGTAGCGGCGGCATGTTTATTCAGAGCGAGAGGTTTATTCAAGCTCACAGCGGCAAGCGTGGAACAATTTCTATCTTCGGGCAAGAATCGAATGCCGACACGTGGAAAATGGCTAAGATGAATTTGGCGATACGCGGTATCGACGCCAATCTTGGAGAATATCACGCCGACACGTTTTTTAATGATTTGCACCCGACGTTGAAGGCAGATTTTATAATGGCGAATCCGCCATTTAATCTCAAAGACTGGGGACAGGATAAACTCAAAGACGACAGACGTTGGAGATATGGTCTGCCGCCCGCCGGTAATGCCAACTACGCTTGGATTCAACATATGCTGTCACATCTCGCGCCCAATGGTAAAATCGGGCTTGTTCTGGCGAACGGTGCGCTTTCCACTCAAACGGGCGGCGAGGGCGAAATTCGTAGAAAAATTATCGAAGATGACCTTATCGAAGGGATTGTTGCTTTGCCGACACAACTTTTCTATAGCGTCACTATTCCTGTTACGTTATGGTTTATTTCCAAAAACAAGAAGCAGAAAGGCAAAACGCTTTTTATTGACGCTCGTAAAATGGGTTCTATGGTCGACAGAAAGCACCGAGCCTTTTCGGAAGCAGATACAAAGAAAATTGCCGACACGTTCGCCGAATTTCAAGCCGGCACTTTGGAGAGCGTCAAAGGTTTCTGTGCGGTCGCTGGTCTTGATGATATTAAACAGCAGGATTATATTTTGACGCCAGGACGTTATGTCGGGATTGAGGAACAAGAAGACGATGACGAACTTTTTGAGGAGAAAATGCAACGACTTGTCGATGAGCTTTCCAATATGTTTTCAAAGTCTCATGCGCTCGAAGATAAAATTCGCGACAACCTTGCCGCGATTGGCTATGATTTATAATTGTGGAGGGATTATTCATGGAAGGTTATAATATTCAGCTTGGATGGGATAATGAAGCTGAAGTTTGGATAGCGACGAGCGACGAAATTCCCGGATTGATTCTTGAGGACGAGTCCGCAGACAGATTGATTCAGCGAGTAATTCTTGCCGCGCCGGAACTTATCGAGTTGAACAGCATGGAAAGAAGGCAGGATATTTATTTCCATTGTGACAGATGCGAAAGAGTGGCGTTGGCATAATGGCGGAGTACGAGAAGAAAGTCAGAATTATTTTAGCCGAGCACGGTTGCAAATTTGTCCGTCATGGTAAAGGAGATCACGATATTTGGTACAGCCCGATAACAGATCGCAATGTTACAGTAGACGGAAAAATTAAGTCGCGTTATACTGCCAATGAGATTATGAAGCAGAGCGGCATTAGTTATCGTTTTTGAGCAGGTGATTTTATGGGTGAATGGAAAAACTTTTCTCTCGGTGATGTATGTAAGTTTATAGATTATCGCGGTAAGACTCCACCAAAAGTAAAATCGGGAGTTCCTTTGGTAACTGCCAAGATAATTAAAAACGGATTCATTCAAGAACCTCAAGAATTTATAGCTGAAGAATTTTATTCTGAGTGGATGCGGCGCGATATTCCTAAGAAAGGAGACGTTGTTTTTACAACAGAAGCACCATTGTGAGAAGTTGCCAAGATAAGGACAAATAAAAAATTGGCATTTGCTCAAAGGGTTATTGTTTTGGAGTCAGATAATGAGTTATTGTGTTCTAGCTACTTGTTTTATGCTCTTCGGGATACAAAGTTAAAAAGCAGAATAGAAGCGCGACAAAGTGGAACAACAGTTTCTGGAATAAGAGCCTCTGAGCTGAAAAAGGTAGAAATAAATCTTCCTCCACTTGAAACGCAGAAAAAAATTGCCGCCGTGCTTAGTGTTCTCGACGACAAAATCGAACTCAACAACGCCATCAATAAAAATCTCGAAGAACAGGCGCAGGCAATTTTCAAGTCGTGGTTTATTGACTTTGAACCTTTTGGCAGCACGATGCCTGACGATTGGCGAAAGGGAAGAGTCGAAGAAATAATTATTTTTCACGATTCAAAAAGAATTCCGTTATCAGCTAACAAACGAAACGAAATGGAGAAAGTATATCCTTACTATGGAGCAACTTCAATAATGGACTACGTAGAGAGTTATATTTTCGACGGAATTTTTCTTTTGTTTGCTGAAGATGGAACGGTAATTGACGATAAAGGATTTCCAATTCTTCAATATGTAGAAGGAAAATTTTGGGTTAATAATCATGCACATGTTTTGACAGGACGACTTGGATTTTCAGTCGAGACACTATATCTTTTATTCAAAACCACGAAAATAACTTCCATAGTTACTGGCGCGGTTCAACAAAAAATAAGTCAGTCAAATTTAAAGCAAGTTCCTGTTATTGTACCGAGCTATGAAGATTTGATTAAGTTTGATAAAATTATTTATCCTATGTTTGAAATGATACGCAGTTTGAGAACAGAAAATAAAAAGCTCGGCGAGCTACGTGACGCTCTGTTGCCGCGACTGATGAGCGGAGAAATCGACGTGTCGGCAGTGACGATTTGAGGTGTAAAAATGGAGACGCAAGTAGAAGTTTTGATTAGGATTGCTGAAGCACTGGAAAACGGATTTGTGCCTTTATGGTTTGCTGTTATTGGTATTGGTGCTCCGATAGTATTGACTGCATTATCTATTTGGCTTAATTATAAGACAGGCAAACAAAATGAAGAGTTACAAAAGAATCTGCACAATCGAGATGTTAAAAATCAAACACGTCAAACTATTATTTACATATACAATAGTTTTCTTGATGCGTTAAATGTAGTTGAATTAGCAAATAATAATGTTATGGTCATTTTCATTTCGCCACAATTCTTTCAACATTGGTCAAAATCAATTTCTGATTCTTGTACTTCTATTATACGTGCATTTAGTCAAGCAAATATTATACTTGATGATTCCGATATGATTAACTATTTAAGAAAATGTAAAGATACATTTGTTGATATAAACAGCAGTGTTACTCAATATGTAAATACTCCTGTTCCATTTCAAATGATTCAAAATGCTTTTGATTCTATGAAATCCAAATATTCTAGAGGTATGCGGTGGGAATAGTGGGAATAAATGATTACAATTTCCTGTGTCAGATATTATATCAGAATGTGGCTGATTTAGAAGATTTTAAAAAAATGTGTGAAAGTGATTATACTAAAGATATTCAAAGGAAGGTTAAATTATTTGTGGATTTGATTGTGGATAAAAAATTTGATAACTATTTCAAAAAGTATGTTCAAATACAGAAATTATAATCCATTCTCTAAATAACATAGAAAGTTTATCTTATGGGAAATAGTTGAAATTAAATGATAAGGAAATTTAATAGTGACAATGTACAAAGAATCGAATTATGAAAAGGCGATAATAGAACTTTTCAGCGAGATGGGCTATCGGACGCTCTACGCTCCCGATATTGAGCGCGACTTCCAAAGTCCGTTGTATGATGAAGTCTTGGAAGAACAAATTTTGAGGCTCAATCCCAACTTGCCACGAGAGGCGATAGACAACGCGCTTTATAAGTTGAGGAATTTTGACAACGGCGAACTTGTCCAGAAGAACGAAATTTTTATGGACTACCTGCAGAGCGGAATTGAAGTTAGATACTCTGTTGAAGGTGAGGAACGTTCCGCTATCGTTTATCTCGTCGACTACGAGAACATTGAAAAAAATTCTTTTATAGTTGCGAATCAGTGGACGTTCAGCGAGAACAGCACGCGCCGCCTTGACATGGTTTTATTTTTGAACGGTTTGCCGATTGTCCTTGTTGAGTTGAAATCACCGTCGCGCGAAGAAACCGACATCAGCGAAGCCTATCGGCAAATTCGCAACTACATGCAGGAAATCCCGACGCTGTTTATCTACAATGCTTTCGGTGTCATAAGTGACCTTGCGTCGACTAGGGCAGGAACGATCACTTCGGGCTTTGATAGGTTCATGGAGTGGAAAACGAAAGACGGTAACTACGAAAATACTCGTTACGCGCAGTTCGATACATTCTTTGAAGGAATTTTTCAGCGCGAAAGATTTTTGGACATTCTCAAAAATTTTATCTGCTTTTCAAAAGAGGGCTTGCAGAGGAATAAAATCCTTGCGGGCTATCATCAATATTTTGCTGTGAGAAAGGCGATTGATTCGACTGCCCGCGCTACAGAGACGGACGGGAAAGGCGGCGTGTTTTGGCATACGCAAGGCAGCGGAAAATCTTTGTCGATGATTTTTTATGTTCATCTTTTGCAGACGGCGATTTCTGCGCCAACTGTTGTTGTGCTGACGGATAGGAACGACCTTGATGATCAGCTTTACAATCAATTCGCGAAGTGTAAATTGTTTCTGCGTCAAGAACCGATTCACGCTACGAGCCGCGAACACTTGAAAAAACTTCTTGCCGGACGGCAGGCGAACGGGATTATTTTTACGACCATACAGAAATTCGAGGAGTCCGCCGAGCCGTTGTCGGAGCGTCGCAATATCGTAGTTATGGCTGACGAAGCGCATCGCGGACAATACGGATTGACTGAGACGATAAAAATTACTCGCGACAAGTCGGGCGCGGAAAATGTAAAGCGCACAATCGGCGCGGCAAGAATTATTCGCGACAGCTTGCCGAACGCAACTTATATCGGTTTCACGGGCACGCCAATTTCACTGAAGGACAGGAGCACTCGCGCAGTCTTCGGCGAATACGTTGATATTTACGATATGACGCAAGCGGTTGAGGACGGAGCAACTCGACCGATTTATTATGAAAGCCGCGTTATAAAATTGCGGCTCGACGAGAAAACCCTTGCGCTTATCGATAAGGAATACGACTTAATGGCGTCGAACACCGACCCCGAAGTTATAGCGAAGAGTAAGAAAAAACTTGCTAAAATGGAGTCTATTCTCGGCAATGATAGAACTATTGATTCATTGGTAGCGGATATTCTTGACCATTACGAAAATTATCGCGCCGAACTTTTGACGGGCAAAGCGATGATTGTTGCATACTCTCGCACTATTGCGTTGAAGATTTATAAAAAGATTTTGTCACTGCGTCCTACTTGGAAAGAAAAAATTGCTTTGGTTATGACGGAGAGCAACAACGACCCCGAAGAGTGGCGGCAATATATCGGGAACAAGCACAGGCGCAATGAGCTTGCTAATATTTTCAAGGACAATGACAGCCCGTTAAAGATTGCGATTGTCGTTGACATGTGGCTTACCGGCTTTGACGTGCCGTCTTTAGCGACGATGTACATTTACAAGCCGATGAGCGGGCATAATCTTATGCAAGCCATTGCTCGCGTCAACAGAGTTTTTCGCGACAAGGAGGGCGGATTGATTGTCGATTACGTTGGGATAGCCTCCGCGCTCAAACAAGCCATGAATGATTATACCGTTCGCGACAGGGAAAATTACGGCAACCAAGACATTTCAAAAATTGCCTATCCGAAATTTCTTGAAAAGCTTTCAATCTGTCGCGATATTTTTTTCAGCTATGATTATTCCGGATTTGAATCAGCCGACAACTTGGAGCAAGCAAAAATTATTATCGGCGCGATTGATTTTATTTTGGCGCAAGACAAATACAAAGCCAAAGAAACTTTTCTGAAAGAATCGCTTATGCTCAAACAGGCTTTGACGTTGTGCTCGTCGATTGCGCCGAAAAATTTACGATTAGAAGCGGCGTTCTTTGAAGCTGTTCGCGTCTTGATTTTGAGAATTACTGCGCAGGGTACGGAGAAAAAATTTTCTCTTCCCGAAGTCAATCAAAGAATCAATGAACTGTTAAAGCAGAGTATAAAGAGTGACGGCGTTATAAATCTCTTTTCGGACGTTGAGGAAAAATTTTCGTTATTCGACCCGAACTTCCTTGAAGAAGTTGCCAGAATGAAGGAAAGGAATTTAGCCGTTGAGTTGTTGCGAAAACTCATTGCCGAACAAGTGCAAATTTATAGCCACACCAATGTTGTTAAGTCGGAAAAGTTCAGCGAAATAATTCGCCGAATAATGAATTCTTATATCAACGGACTTTTGACGAACGAACAGGTAATTCAAGAACTGCTGAACTTGGCTAATCAAATTTTTGTGGCAAATCAAGAAGGAACAAAACTTGGGCTTACGAATGAAGAATTGGCATTCTATGATGCGTTGACTAAGCCGGAGGCTATAAAAGATTTTTATACAAATGAAGAACTTATTAAGCTCACCAAAGAATTAACTGACACGCTCCGAAAAAATAGAACAATCGACTGGCAAGAAAGAAACGATGCACGAGCGAAAATGCGAATGATGATAAAACGACTTCTCAAAAAATATAAATATCCACCCAAAGGAATTGATGACGCCGTACAGACCGTTATTGCTCAATGTGAGCTTTGGACTAACAATCAATGATTTAAGCGTCCTACGAAAAAAAGCAAAAACATAAGAGTTTGAACGCCTCCTTTTGTGCCAGAATAGGACAAAGGAGGTTTTTTCATGGCTACATACCATTTGAGGGTAAAAGACGACACAAAGCGAAGCGGCTCTAAAATTTCCCCTACTCGTCATGCTGATTATATTCTGCGGTGCGCCCAGAAAGGGTATCATTAAAAGTAAAATAAAGAATTACCATCTAAAACTACATATGAGCTAATCTCCTTAACCGAAAGGTGAAAACTGACACGGGAACATAGCACGGCAGAAAAGCGATAAGTTGCCTAAAGATTATAAGGTACGACTGAATCGCGATAGCAATCGGATATGAGGTTTAACTTGGGTTTAGTGAACGCAAGACTTGA
>JAFRRH010000039.1 GCA_017428215.1 Selenomonadaceae bacterium | reverse complement strand
TTTAACGGAGGTAATTTTCTCAAAATCGTTATCATCGGAGATAGAAAAGCTGATTTGAGTGTTTTCTGTCGCGTAGGAGTTGCCGAAATAGCTGAAAATGTTACCTGTCGGGACAATTCCTTTAGGAAAATCGAGCCTGAAGACTTTTTTATCAGCATCAACGTAGCCTGACGTAGTGTAATTATCGTAACTATTGCCACCACCGAAGCTATCACCATTGAAATTTACGTCAAAAAAGCAACCTATAATAGTTCCGAAGTTATTATAAACTGAAATTGCGGAATAGTTTATGACAGCGGCTGTTAAAGTACCTTGTACCGCGCAATTTTGAATTGTTCCTCTGTTTGTGCTTGCCAATGTACCTAAAAGACTGTTGCCGTTGATAAAAAGGTTAGTCAGAGTGACGTTTTTAATTGTTCCGGTGATAGATTGAAAGAACGCCGCCTGAATTTTTGAGGTATCGTTGATAGTTAAGTTGCTGATAGTGTGGTTGCCGATTAAATTGCCGTTTTGGTCGTAAATGCCGCCGTCGAGCGTGCCGGACAGGTTAGACGGCTCCCAGTTAGAGTCATCGCCGGATTTAGTAAGGGAAATATCGGCAGTCAGCCTAAAAGTAAGCCCTTCGGTCGAGTTAGAGCGTGCGTAGTCGGCAAAAGCGAGCAATTCAGCCTTGCGAGTTGTAATTCAGCCCGCTGATAGTCGGTGGGGCGTCGAAACGTTGCAGGTCGAAAGTAAAATCAGCCCGCGTTACGAAAATTTTGTTCCGCATGGTTAAAACCTCCTTGAATTTAGTTTGAACTGCCTCTGAACTGTCCAACGGTATCATCTCCTAAAGTTTTTCATAGCTGGTAGATATTATACCACGTTGTCAAGACTTTGTATCAATCACTTTTCGCGAAATCCGCCCACTTTTTGTCCGCGAGCAAAAAAAATGCCTCCGACACGTCGCCGAAGGCTTGAAACGTTTAATCATCTATTGTTCTGGCTCTGATGTTCTTCCAAAGATTAGGTTTATCGCGCAGACGCTTGTATTTTCCGATTTGGTCTTCTCTGAGCGGCGGAATATCACTATAATCAATATCTTCGTCGCGAATATCTTTCAATGCCGCCAGTCGAGCCTTTTGTTCATCTGTCAACGGTGGAATTTGTCCTTTAACGAATACTAAACTGCCCATAATAATCATTCCTTTCAAATTTATCAGCTGGACGAGCCGAAATGATACGATTTTTTTCTCCGCGCTCAGTATAAATCACTGCGAGAATATTTTCAACCATTCCGACGATTTTAAAACGCTCCTCGTCGATACTGTGCTCGTTATCTGAATAATAAACTGCATTATCGTCAAAAAATACTCGCGCCGCGTCTTCAAAATAGATTCCGTGCTTTTTGATGTTGATTTGATACTTTTCATCATCCCATTCAAACTCAAAACCTTTAAAACTAAACTCTCCCATGAAAAAATCACCTCCGAATACATTCTACAAAAAATGGTACCTAAATTCAAATTTCCGTGCGCAACATAGATACCTGCATTAAGAATTGATTCATCGACTGTAATTTCGGTAGCAATGACGGATTGTTGAACGCCGTATTGGTCAATATATGTAGCAATGTCACAATCGCCGTTAATGATGAAGTTTTTCCCGTCTACGCTGACAGTTGAACCGGCTTTAACGTAAATATCGGAGCCGACAAGGTAAATATTATCAGCGGGAGCCAAATTCACGCCGTCAACTGTCCAAACTTGAATTAAATCGGGGAAATCGGCTGTGTTAGTCTCATTTGCTAGCGTTGAGGTATCGTCAGCCAGCACGTAATGATTTTTATCGTCAAAATGTGCCTCAACGTCGGTATCTTGATAAATATTGACGTTGGAATCATCAACTAAGTAGCCGATTTTAGGATTTAATGAAATATCACCTGCGGCGTAGGTCGTTCCGTTGCTTGAAAACAAAATATCGCCTGTAGCATTAACACATTCGGGCAAATTTAGGACATAAACTTGAATCAAGTCGGAATAATTCGGAATATCGGCATTGTCGACAATGACATATGAATTTCCGTCAAGCCGAGCGAAGTTATTAGCCGTATCGACAGTGACATTGCCTGTAATTGTCAAGTTTTGCCCGACAATGCCGCCTGTAAGCGATAAGCCGGTGATATGGGCATTTAACAGGTTAATTCGTCTGATAACAGCTGATTTATCAGTTTTTCCGAACAATCCTTGACAAATGGCGTCGGGATTATCAATAGTTAAGTTACTGATAGAGAAATTGCCGCCGTCGAAGGTGCCGGCGAACAAAATATCGGAATTTCCTATTGGCGCGAAGGTTTTACCGTCCATTTCGATATTAGCAGTCTGTTTAAAGGTTAATCCCGCGCAGTTATTACCGCCATTTACATAATTTGACAGTGCAATTAAGTCGTCAGCGTCCTGAATCTTATAAAAATTGCCTTGCGCGTCGAAGTCAAGCCCTTCAATTTTCGGATAGCCTTCAAAAGAGATGTTGGAAGCCTCATAAGCAGTAGTGAACGAGTAAAAACCGTTTTGGTCGGCAGAAAGAGCAGTACCGTTGAATAAAACGGCTGTGATTTTCTCAAAATCGGTATCATCGGAGATAGAAAAGCTGATTTGAGTGTTTTCAGTCGCGTAGGAGTTGCCGAAGTAGCTTAAAATGTTACCGCTTGGGACAATTCCTTTAGGAAAATCGAGCCTGAAGACTTTTTTATCAGCAGCAACAGAGCCTGAAGTAGTGTAATTATCGTAACTACTGCCACCACCGAAGCTATTACCATTGAAATTTACGTCAAAAAATCAACCTGTAAGAGTTCCGTAGTTATCAGACAATGCAATTCCGGAAGAGTTTATGACAGCGGCTATTAAAGTACCTTGTACAGCGCAATTTTGAATTGTTCCGTTGTTTGTGCTGGCCAATGTACCTAAAAGACTTTTGCCGTTGATAAAAAGGTTAGTCAGATTGACGTTTTTAAGTGTTCCGGTGATAGATTGAAAGAACGCCGCCTGATCTTTTGAGGAATTGTTGATAGTTAAGTTGCTGATAGTGTGGTTGCCGATTAAATTGCCGTTTTCGTCGTAAATACCGCCGTCGAGCGTGCCGGACAGGTTAGTTGGCTCCCAGTTAGACGAATCGCCGGATTTAGTCAGCGAAATATCATCAGTCAGCCTAAAAGTAAGCCCTTCGGTCGAGTTAGAGCGTGCGTAGTCGGCAAAAGCGAGCAATTCAGCCTTGTTAGATATTTCGTAGTAGCCATCCGAGTTGTAATTAAGCCCGCTGATAGTCGGGGGGCGTCGAAACATTGCAGGTCGAACGTAAAATCCGCCCGCGTTACGAAAATTTTGTTCCGCATGATTAAAACCTCCTTGAATTTAATTCTGTGTAGCCGTGAGTTGGCGAAAAACTCTTTGAGAGCGCGAGATTGGCTGTTGGCGATAAGTTTTACCTTCAGCCGCTGCCTCAGGAGCCTTAATTACTTCCGCCGTCATAACTTCACACTTTAAATTCTTGCCTTCATTGACTTCCAAATCGTAAATTAACTCGTTGAGCGATTCGGAAATCATTTCGTATGCTTTACTCACCATTTCACTTCCTTAAAGTCCTTCAAATCGTCATCATTCAAGCCGAGTTCAGCCCATTGACTTTCAAATTTCTTGCCGTGAATAAATTCTCTCGTTATTGATTCAATCATATAGACGCGCTTTCTTGTCTTGTCATGAAAAAGTTAATCGTTTTGAACTTCGGCAGGTTATTCAGCTCGATAAGTTCGGGAGTTGCGGCGATTACTCGTTTCATCAGCGTTTCAGGCGATTCTGATTCCAAAATCAAGCCTTTTATGTCGTCGCTCGTCGCTATCCAAACTCCGGCTTCGTTGTCATAGTCGAAATTTACCTTTGCGGCGTCCATTCTCATATCAAGCAGTCCTTTCAAAATTTTCTCCATAGCTGTTAGACATTATATCACGTTGTCAATGGTTTGTATCAATCACTTTTCGCGAAATCCGCCCACTTTTTGTCCGCGAGCAAAAAAATGCCTCCGACATGTTGCCGAAGGCTTGAAACGTTTATGCAAATGCCGTTTGATTGAATTGCAAATGGTTTTCTCTTGCTTTCACGCGAGATTTTAAAATTTTTAAGACAAAATCTGTAGCTTTGGCGTCTTCTTGTGAAAGAATCCCGTCATCGACGTTATTTTTGTCCAAAGGATACCAACCAGGCTGGTCTACTGTCATTGATTCGCCTTTGTACGTGTATTCAATCGGTCTAACATCTCGATAAAGCGTTTCGCCTGTCTCAGGGTGGATAATTGTCTGTTCAATCATAATAATCACTCCTATTTTTCCTTGAATGACAGTAACATAAATTCCGAAAGTATATTTTTGGTAAATTTTACATACAAAACTAAGTCTCCGCAAGGAACATGATACACATCTTGCCAAATTTTATGGTCAGCGTATGAAGTCATTGATTTATAGAAGTGTTTCAGCTCCATTGTCGATACTATTTCTCGAATATCATCAATATCAAGGCCTAAATTTCTTGCATCTTTCTTTGCTTTAACTGTAATTCTGTAATCAGAGTTTTTAAACTCCGTCAGGCTGTAACTCGGATTAAATTTCTCCAGTTTCATCATCTCCTAAAGTTTTTCATAGCCGGTAGACATTATAGCACGTTATCAAGACTTTGTATCAATCACTTTTCGCGAAATCCGCCCACTTTTTGATTGACGTGTTGCTTGCACAACAAAAAAGCCTCGACCGTAGCCGAATCTGATTTTTTTTGCGATGTTTAGAGTCAAAGCAACCCTAAGCCACGAGCCAATTCCTCGATACGTGGCATAGGAAGGTGCGTATATTTTTCCACAAGCGGTAAGGTCATTTTGTCGCGAAGCATATCTTTGGCGCGTTCTTCGGTTTCCGCTTTAACTTTTGCCATAGTTTCAGCGATACCTTCTTCTCTACCTTTGTTCCGAATGGTTTTCGCCTCATAATCCAAAATTTTTCCGCGCATAACGTTTTCCACTCCTTCTTGAACTCTGTGATATTTTTGCGCTATCAATGCCAGCACATGATTAGTCATCACGCAGACCGCACTTTTTGTAAATTCGCTGACTTCGCCCGTCTTCTGCAAGTCGTCAAGTTTTGTCTGAATATAACTGTATTCCTCACACAACTTTTGGAGCTTTAATTCGTTGCTCTCATATTCCGGAAAATGTTTTTCGTGACTGAAAATATAAAACGGGATAAAAAACAGTAATCTTTTGCTAAAAATTTCTTCGAGACTGTACTTTTGAACTTTAACAACGGGAACGAGATATTCTGTCGAGCCGCCCGGTGTTATCATGCGGATTCGCATTTCATTCGGAGTTTTTCCGGTATGACGCAGAAAAATAACTGCTGAATTAGGAAAAGTCACGGTGAGTACGCTGTCATCGACTACACTACCGCTATCCAATGCGATTTGCGCGTCGTACTCGAAAATTCGCACAAGCATACTATCATCAGCTGTAGATTGACATTCTATGTGGTATCTTTTTTGCACACCGTCTGAACCAATAATAACAAAGCTGGAATCCGTGATAATTTTTTTTACGTTGTCCATATCTTGATTTAAAAAATGCTCGTTGACGCCGAAAATAATTTTTTCCTTTCCGGTGTAATGCTCGCCGAAAACTTCATTAACTACGGGGATAATTAGTTCGCTACAATCGTTTAGCAAAGTGCGAAATGCGTCGTCATAGGCTGTTTTGCTTATTTTCATAGCTCACTCTCCTTTTTTCTTTAAATTTTATCATAAAGTAACCCATTGGACAATTCTGCCCCTTTAACGTAAAAAAGGTCTTAGACGCCTTAGAAGCTTGCACTGTACAGATATTTTCGTTTATTCGCGTTGCAAAATCTTTGAACTGCTTGTTTGTCAACGTGACTGACGGATATTTTTCTCGCACTTCCTTTGCTTTGAAAAATTTCTTAACGCCGTCGAGCAATTTTTGAGTGAATGCGGCGAGCCTGTTCGCTAAGCTCTGATCTTCCGTAGAAATTTTTTTAAGGACGCGGTGACCTGTCTTCATGTCGGCAAAAGCATCGGCAAGCATTTCTTTCATTGCCTTTGACTTGCTCATAGTATCTTCTACTCTTTGCGCGACGAAATTGCTGTCTCTAAGACTACTCCCGTATTCAGATTCGCGAGTTTTCATTTTTTCCCATTCTTCGGTGAATTCTTTTGTCGTCCATTTGTTTTCAAGCACATCTACCGACATATCGCGCAAGACACTAACTTTGTCCGCCCATTCTCTTATTCGACACGAATATTTTTTCGGCTTCAGCGGAATAGCGTCGCGCAACGCTCGCACGGCGTTAACCTTCCAACTGTCCACGCCTCTTTCCAATAATAGTGATAGGTAACTTTTTGAAATTATCGCTAAGTTTTCCCCCCAATCCACACCGTGCATGCGATTTTCACCGCATACGGCGTTCCATAGTTACCAATTATTCAATCTTCAATCTTTCCCATTAGAGGTTTGTTTCCAATCACTTTTCTCAATTCATTCAGCTTTTTCATGTCAGATTTGACTATGGTTTCCTCAACGATTGCGTGAATCAGCTTGTGCGCTTGCGCCGTTACCAGAATCAGGTTGCTGTACTCGTCCGTTCCGCCACAGGATTTCGGGATTTTGTGGTGGCAGTGGATTTCTCCCGTTGACGTAAATTTTTGCCCCGTGACAGCGCATTTGCCTTCTTGGGCAAAAAAAGCGAGATTCGGTTGTCGGCATACTCAATGCTTCTGCCGTTGAGCGGCTGATTCATAAACTTTGCTACGATTGCACTGCGTGTGTTGTTCACTTCCAACTCTTCGTTTTTCTTGCTCATTGGGTTTTTATGCTGTACGTACCCGATTGGATATAATGGCTCGTCTGCAAGGTAGCGTAGCATTTTAGACTTGCCAAGCTATTCTGGCAAAGTCAAGGTTTACACAAGTTGCGATTCGCTAGTAGTTCTGCATTCCCATTACCATTTTATTGTAAAGCTAAATTTCTTCCGTTAGTGAAGTTCGTGGGCGTTCAAGATATTTGATTTGTTGCTTTAGGGCTTGTGTTTTTAGAGCTAATTGCTTGTCGCTGACGTGGGATTTGACTACTAGTTTAAGCCGTTCAAAATCCTGAAGTAATCGGCGTAGCGCACTATATACATTTCCTTGAGTTGAGTCTGGCTCATTGCGCTGTAACCATTATATTTCCCGCCATTCTCGTTTATGTAGTAATTATAAGCGACGGGGTTTTCCTCCCAATTACTTACCACCCAGTGGTCGAGCTCGTTTAGCACGATATTTGCCAAAAGTGGTGAAATTATCCCGCCTTGTGGTCTTCCCGTGCGTGGGTATACCTGCTTGCCATTTAGTAGTTTGACTGTTGCTTTTAGCATACGTCGAATTTTGCCGAGTAAATGTTTATCCCTGATACCCAACGTCCACATCTGGCGAATTAACTTGCTATGGTTCACGTTGTCGAAAAATCCCTTGATGTCGAACTCTATTACGTAGTGCAGGTTACTAAGCTGCAGATATTTACTCACTGCCGCAATTACGTGTTCAACTAAGCGATTTGGTCTGAAACCGTAGCTGTTTTTACTGAAGTGGGCTTCGCAGATTGGTTCCAGAACTTGCTTAAAACGCTTGTCGACGCCTTTAACTTCGTATGGTCTTTCATAAAAAACATTCTTACTCAACCATACTTGCGAAACTTTGCGTTTCCTTGCGCATTTCTACGCAAATTCATCTAAATCTTAATTCTTGATGATTCATTTTATAAGACCTCCTTTGTATCCATTATCTCATAAACAGCCATCGCCAAAGTCTTATTTTTTGCATTTTTCAAGTGACCATGTGTTATAATTCAATTCAGTAATTAAAATTGAAGGGAAATTTTTTATGGTATAGCAAATTCTTTTTCCATTCTCCATAGATAAAAAGAAATTGCCCGAACCTGCGATTTCGAGAGCCGACGCTTGACACGCCTTTGAAGAATTACGCAAATTAGCCGCTGACGTATCCGAAATTTCTCTTGACGAAATCAACTCAGAAATTTCAGCCGTTCGCGCCGAAAGAAGACAGCGTACTTGATTTTTTATGCCGTCATTGATACTAATTTCATTCTTTCCGCGCTCCTGTCCAAAAATCTGAGCGACCGTTAAAGTCATCAAAGCTGTGATGGACGGCAAAATTATTCCGTTGTTACACGATAATATTCTTGCCGAGTATGAAGACGTGCTTTATCGCGACAAATCGAACCCACTTTTCAGCTTATAATTCGTATTCGAGTAAATACATTTGAAGAGTCATAAATTCTAACTTTGCTTTATAGTTAGTTTTTACATGATTGACAGCTCAAGTTCCAATGCCTTTATGGCGTCCTTCGACAAAACAAGCTTGAAGAGTGTCGTTCATATTCCACTCAAGAGCTAACATATTAAATACCTCATGTGAATGTTCAATAAGATAGTTGCCCATGATACTATGCATTATAATCCGCCATACAATCACCCTATTGAAAATTATACCAAAGAAAAAAAAGCATATTATACTTTTCTTGAGAGTTTTGAAATAAAAATTTCTTCACAAAAGCAGGTTAATTATATTGTATCTTGAACTATTCAGCGGATAAATTTGCAAAACACGAAACGCCTATCGTTGAAGCTTATAAAGGAGCATTCGTTTATGACTATGAATCAAGATGAACGTTTCTGTTATCCTGACAAGTTAAATGCGATTCCTTCTCTGCGGGATGATCCTGCTTTAATGGAACGACTTATATCAGAATATTAAGAGATAGAAGAATGGATATTGAGAGTAGAAGGGACTAAATCAGCTGAAAAACAAGAGCTTGAGCTTCCTTTCTCTCAAGATTTACGTTAAAAGACAATGTCCTTTTTATTCGGATATGCAGGGCGTTTAGATACGATTACAGCACCAGAATTATTGCAAAAATACGAAGAGTAACGAGCAAAATATACATTTACAGAAATAGAAATAGATGCGACAAAACTTAGCTATGTTTCCTACGCCGGATTGCGCGTACTTCGGATTATATGTGAATCTTTGGGAGATAGTACGCGTTTTAAGGTGAGAAATGTAAACGACGAAGTAAAAAAAATGTTGACGACAGACTTCTCGAACACGAAATAAGATAATGGTCGCTAGTATCTTTAGCAAGATATTTAAAATTTTCGACACGCTGACGAACAGCAAAACACCCCAGTTATTTCTCAGAAGCGAGTATGCGTTTAGCTTTAACGTCACGGACAGCGCAAGTAAGAGTAGATTTGGAAAGACTAGTCAACTCAACAACGAGTTGTCGTAACCTACAGTTTTAAGTTTAGCAATCTGATCGTCAAATTGTTTTTAGATTAAAAACATGTGATAATTATTTGACATGTTTAAACACGCAAAGGAAGTTGTTCGTATGACAAAGTTGCAGAACTTAAAAATTTATCTGCGCGGCTTTGAAAGCGTAGCAGTTGCGTTTTCGGGCGGCGTCGATTCAACTTTTTTATTGGCAGTCGCGCATGAAGTTTTGGGCGATAGTGTCTTGGCGTTGACGGCGGCAAGTAAATTTATTCCGCAAAGAGAACTAGACGCGGCGATAAAATTTTGCGCAGATAATAATATTCGGCAAAAGATTTTCGCGGCTGACGTTTTGAGCTTTGACGGCGTTAAAGATAATCCCGTTGACCGTTGCTATCTTTGCAAGCGTGAGCTGTTTAAAAATTTTCTGCGCATTGCTAAAGAAAATAACTGCGCGGCAGTCGTCGAAGGCTCCAATATAGACGATGACGGCGATTATCGTCCGGGCATGCGGGCTATAACCGAACTTAAAATAAAAAGCCCGCTCCGTGAAGTCGGACTTTATAAATCAGAAATTCGCAAGCTGTCTAAAGAAATGAATTTGCCGACGTGGAATAAACCCTCAATGGCGTGTTTGGCGTCGCGGTTCGTTTACGGCGAAATGCTTACCGACCAAAAACTTGCTACGGTTGAATCAGCCGAAGAATTTTTGTTAAGCGCGGGCTTTAAACAGTTGCGCGTCCGTGTTCATGGGAAAATTGCGCGGATTGAAGTTTTGCCCGAAGATTTTATCCGTATCATAAAAATGCACGAAAAAATTTCTGCGCGGCTAAAAGATTTGGGCTTCGATTACGTAACTTTAGACTTGCAAGGTTATCGCGTCGGTAGTATGAATCTTGGCTTGAGAGATTTTTGACATTGATTAAATTGTTGTCTATAATTCGTTTTATTACAAGTGGAAAGGAAAATTTTTATGGAAAAAACTTTGGTACTCATTAAGCCCGACGCTTTTGGCGAGAATCACACGGGCGACATTCTTAAAATTTACGAGGACGCTGGTTTTAAAATTATCGCGGCTAAAGTTATGAAAATGACGCCCGAAATCGCCGCTAAACACTACGTAGAACACATCGGACGCCCGTATTACCCCGCGTTGGTTGAGTTTATGACTTCTGCGCCGATTATGGCTTTGGTTTTGAGCGGAGACGACGTTATTAAAAAAGTTCGCGAGCTTAACGGCGCAACTAATCCCGCTGAAGCCGCTGAAGGCACCGTTCGCAAACTTTATGCCGCCGATAAAACAAAAAATGCCGTACATGCCTCTGACAGCGAGGCTAGTGCGGCTCGTGAAATTCCGATTTTCTTCAGTGCATGTGAAATTTTTGATTGAAAATTATTTTACGGCGCATATCGCGAATAGCGGCAACGAATCATAATCGCAACAAGAATCAACTTGAACGGCGGCGGAAATATCCTCGTCGAACATCACGGAGAAATTTAAACCCTCCAAAAAGCCAACGTCCCAAGCCGGGCGGCGGTGATTGCTGATTTGCATAGAATTTTTAATCGCCGTGCACTCAATCAGCATGTCATTTGTAATTTTTACTTCGCTGTAAACCTCTTCGGCAAAATTTTTCCCGCCAAAATCTGAATCAAAATTCATCAGGACGCCGCCGACCTTCAAGACGCGGAACCATTCGCGATAAGCCGCCTTTACATCGGGCAACGTCCAAGTTAAATTTCTCGTAACGACTACATCGAACGTTTCATCTGCAAAATTTAAAGATTGAGCATTCATTTTCCTAAAATCTGCGTGTAAATTCAATTCGCGCAGATTTTTTTCTGCCTCGCTCAACATTTTCGTCGACATGTCAATTCCCGTGACTTCATGACCGAGTTTCGACAAAATCGCCGCGAAAAATCCTGCACCCGTGCCCACGTCGAGAACTTTTAATTTCTTGACGGCGGGTAAATTATTTTTAAAAATTTTTTCCCACGCGGCGGCGTTATTCCCTTCCAATTCAAGCCGTCTTGCTCTGCTGAAGTCTTCGCTACGCTCGTCCCAATAATTTTTAATACGCTGATTTAATTTTTCCATTAATTTTCCTCCTCCGTGAAAAAATTCGACGCCATTAATTGTTTCGTAAATTTTGATTGAGCCTCGTGAATAACTTTTTCTGGCGTGCCTTCTTCTACGATTTTTCCTTCGTGCAAAACTATCACGCGGTCGGCTATTCGCGGCAAAAGTGCTAAATCGTGTGTTATGAACAGACACGCGATATTTTTTTCAACGCATAATTTTTTTATTAACGCGACGACTTGCGCTTGAATCGTAACATCGAGCGCAGAAGTTGCCTCGTCGCAGATTAAAATCTTTGGTTCAACTGAAATTGCCCGCGCTATTGCCGCTCGTTGACATTCGCCTCCAGAAACTTCTCGCGGATAACGTTCATAATAATTTTTCGGCAAGCCGACTTCTAGTAAAAGATTTTCTACGCGTCCGCGCAGATTTTCGCCGCCAATATAATTTTTTATCGGTTCAGCAATGCTTGCGCCTAAAGTCCTGCGCGGGTTGAAAGAATCTTCAGGCGTCTGGAAAATCATCTGCATATTTTTATAAAATTTATTATCCGTTGCGTTTGAAATATCCTCGCCGCATAAAAAAATTTGTCCGCTGTCACAACTAATTAAACGTGCAATTATTTTCGCCAAAGTTGATTTCCCGCAACCGCTTAATCCTACTATTCCTAAACATTCGCCCGCGTTCAAAGTAAAATTTATATCGTTAAGCACAATTTTATTGCCAAAAACTTTTTTGACGTGTTTAACTTCCAAAATCATAGCTTAGGCACCGCCCGAATTAATTCTTGCGTATATTTTTCTTTCGGAGCATTAAAAATTTGTTCTTTAGTCCCGAATTCTACCGGCGAACCTTGCCGCATTATTAAAATTTTATCTGCCATGCGCCACGCAACTCCCATGTGATGTGTTACCATGACGATTGAAATTTTTTGTCGCTCGCGCAGTTTTAACAGTTCTTTTACTACGCTGACTTGTGTAACTGCGTCCAATGCGCTCGTCGGCTCGTCTGCCAATAATAATTTTGGCTCCAAAATCGTTGCCGCCAATATCCCTGCACGTTGCGCCATGCCGCCCGATAATCTAAATGGATATTCCTCAAAAACTTCGGGTGATAAATTTATTTTCTGCATAATATTTTCTGCCCGCTCTAAGAAAAATTTTTTATCCCAATCGCGATGAGCACGGACGCTTTCAAATATTTGGTCGCCGATTGTGCGTATCGGACAAAACGACGCGCCCGCATTTTGAAAAATAAATCCTATCGAATCTCCGGAAATTTTGCGTCTTTGTCCGTCGCTCAAGTAAGTAATTTCTTTTCCGTCGAAAAAAATTTGTCCGTCGATTATATTTCCGCCTTTACCGAGCAAGCCGCCTATCGCTTTTAATATCGTTGATTTGCCGCTCCCCGATTCACCCGCTATTACTAAAATTTCTCCGCGTTTAACCGAAAAATTTATATCGTGCACTATTCTTTTTTTGCCGTAAGCTACTACCAAGTCCTCAACCGTTAATATTTCGCTCATATTATCACCAGTAACACATTTTAATTGACTTCTACAAAAAAAATAAGCCCATGCAGGGGATATACTAAAAAAAACTTCCGACGCTCCTAAAGCACGTCCACACAGAGAATTATTAATTCTCAAAACGTGTGTTCATAGAAAAAAATACGAAACAGATATAACGGAAGAGCAATGGGAAGTTATTGCTCCCTTGTTCGTCAATATGCGAAATCGCAATTGGGAAAAGCGAAATTTACAGTGCACAATGGGTTATTGGGTAGCAGGTTTAGCCACTTTTGCTTATCCGACTTTGAAGAAAATATGCGCGTGGTTATCTCGGCTCCTTTGTTTACGAAGTATGCAAATATTTCGGCTTGCGAGTGGAAATATTCACGCCTACTAAGAAAGGATTACGAGCTGGGCGTTAATTCTGCTCAAACCTTGACTAAGATTTCCCATATTCACACCTTACTTAAGCGGTTATGAACACCGCTTCTAACAAACAATAAACTGCTCGAAAATTTTCTTTCCCGTCAATTTACGGCGATAAATTCAGCCAAATCACAGCGAACTAAAAAAATTCGCTACTACTTCGCAGGGGATAATTTTTTTTGCAGTGTATTGTAAATTTCTGATAAATCATATAATATTGCCTTGATAAGAAATTGTTTCGTTTTTTTGGGAAAAGGGGATGATTTTTATGGCGGCGGACAATAACGTTGTCGGTCTCAATATTTCTAACTCGTACGACAGTAAAAAGTTGCTTGTCGGCGGTGATGGAAATGACACTCTTTACAATAAGTATGCTAGTCATTCAACACTTCAAGGCGGCGCAGGCAATGATTCCATTTACAACCGTTCGAGTAACTACTCAGTACTTTTGGGTGACGCTGGTAACGATTCCATTTATAACGACTGGAGCAACAATGTTTCGATAGGCGGTGGCGCGGATAATGATTCCGTTTACAATAACTGGAGCGACAACGTTTTAATCGACGGTGGCGCGGGTAATGATTCTATTTACAACAGTTGGGGTAAAAATGTCACCATCATTGGCGATGCGGACGATGATTTTGTCAGTTTGAACTACGCCGATAACAATTTGATTATATACAAATCTGGAGACGGCAACGACACTATACAAGGTCTTAACGATACTGCAACGCTCAAAATCAGCGGTGAACAATATTGGACACAACAAAGCGGCGCAGATGTTATTATCAATGTGGATGCAGGCAAGATAACTTTAATTGACGGCTTAAATAAATCTTATTATTTAGACATAACTGCCAAAAATCTCCAAAGTATTGCAGGCACGGACCAAGCGGATACGATTAACAACACTCTGATTAGTTCGACTATTGACGGCTTCGGCGGCAACGATTTTATTACGAACAGCGGCGCAAATGTTTATATCAACGGTGGCGGCGACGACGACACTATTAATAATAGCGGAGATAAAGCTACACTTCATGGCAACTACGGCAACGATTCAATCTCCAACAGCGGCGCGAATGTTTATATCGACGGCGACGAGAATGACGATTTTATTACGAACAGCGGCGATAAAGTTACAATCGAGGGCGACTACGGCAAAGATAGAATCAGCAATAGCGGCGCGAATGTCTATATTTACGGCGGCTACGACAACGACTCCATTACCAACGAGGCTACAAATGTAAAAATTTATGGCGGCGCAAATAACGACTCTATCACCAATAGCGGCGCAAATGTTTATATCAGCGGCGACGTCAACGACGATTTTATTACGAACAGTGGCGATAAAGCTACAATCGAGGGCGGTACTGACGACGATACAATCATCAACAGCGGCGGTTATGCGTCAATAAGTGGCGGCGTCGGAAACAATACAATTACAAATAGCGGCGCATATGTCACGATTAACGGTAAATCTGGCAACGATTCTATCAGTAACACTGGAAAGTACGTTTCGATTTTGAGTGCCAATAACGACAAAATTATAAACTATGGCGACAACGTTACAATCGAATCAGTATATATTTCAAATGACTATCAAACTTCAATTACGAACAGTGGAATAAATGTGTCAATCAAAGGCGACGACGGCAACAATATCGTTGTTAATACAAGTGCTGGTTCAAACGCGATAATCGAGACGGGTAAGGGCAACGACACAATCACCAATAGCGGCGCGAGTGCTTATATCAACGGCGAGGACGACGATGATGTAATTATCAATACAAGCACCGGTTCAAACGCAATAATCTTGGCTGGTACTGGCAACGATATTATCACTAACAGCGGCGCGAAAGTTTCAATAAACGGTGGCGACGGCAACGATACGATAACCAACAGCGGTGCAAATGTGCTGATTCAATACGACGGGGGCAACGATATTATCGAAGGCTTCAACGCAACCTCCACGCTTTCTATCAGCAACGGCACAGCAACTTATTCTTCGCAGACAAGTGGACAAGACGTTCTAGTTACAGTCGGCGATAATAAAATAGTTTTGAGCAACGCGGCGAGTTTATCTGCTGTCAATATAAGCGGCACGGAAAAAATTGCTGAAACTTGGCTTATCACCGATAAAGATAATCCCAATGTCGTGATTGGTACGGCGTCTAAAAATGTTGACGCTTCTGATCGTACGACGGATATTAAAATTACTGCCAATTCGCTCGATAACTCAATCTTAGGTGGCAAGGGCAATGACACGCTCAACGCCGGCACGGGCAACAACACTTTAACCGGTGGCGAGGGCGCAAATGTTTTCGTCTACGGCGGCGGGAAAGATGTCATAACCGATTACAAGGCGGGCGATGCAATTCAAATAACTGGTGCTCCTATGGCGAATGTCAGCGGCGATGATCTTGTCTTTGATGTTGGCAACACCAACGCGGCAATTACCGTTAAGGACGTATTAAAAGACGGTGCCGCGCAGGTTAAAATTCTCGGAGTGTCTGAATACACCTACCACAAGGACGGCACCATATCCGATAATAAAAATGCCTCGCTGATGACAAATTATAGCGGAACATTTAACGCGAGCGATTACAATAAAGTCGACGCATCGGCGGTTAAACAGGGCTTAACAATATTGGGCGGTAAAACCACAGCCGCAACGATTAACGGCACTGCATTAGCTGATTCAATCGAAAACTTCATTTCCAATAGCTCAATAATGGGCGGCGCAGGTAACGACACAATCACCAACAAGACAAGTTATATGGAAGATGTCACACGGCAAGTTAGTGAGACCAAAAAAGTTGAAGAGCCTGTTTATGAGAAACAAGCCTATACAGAAACTGAAGACGTTTACGATTGGATACAAGAACCTTATACGTATTACACCTCTGTACCGATAAGGCGACGTTCTGCCGGCGGCACTTACATATGGTCTTCTATATCCACAACAGAAACAAGATATCGTCGCGCTTATAAAAAAGTCGGAACTAAAACCGTAACCAAATACAAAGATGTGCAAGTCGGCACGCAGTGGGTTGATAAGGTAGTTACAACAGACGTTACTGAACAAGTCGAGCGTCAAACAAATAACGTCGGCGCAACGATAAATGGCGGACTTGGTGACGATTACATTAGCAACGAGGCGGCGAATTTTGTTTACTACTACGCGGCGGGTTATGGCAACGATACAATCGCGGGATTCAACGAGGCAAGCAAAATCAGCATAACGGGCGGCACCTACTCTGCTTCGGCGAGCGGCAATGACATTGTCCTCAAAGTAAACGACGGCTCCATTACCATTAAGGACGCCAAAGGTAAATCGATAAATGTTAATGGCGAAAATCTTTTCAAAGTTGCTTGGACGCTCAACGATACTACTGCCACTTACGGTACACCGCTCGAAACTTTAATAACGGTTAACGGTGTTAAATCTCTCAACGGGCTTGCGCTTAATGATAAAGTTGTCACAGTTTCGGCAAAAGCTTTAGGCACGGATAAAGTAACAATCTCCGACGGCTATACGCTCGCCCTTGCTAATGATGTTACAAAGACCACGACGACAGAGTCAGGCTGGACGCTTAATAACTCAACTGCTACCTATAAAAACGCGGTAACTAATGCCGGTTATGTCTGCGACGGGAAAAATATTTCCTACGTTAATGCGAGTGGCGGAGAAACTTTAATCACAGTCAACGGCGTTAAATCTCTCGACGGACTTGCGCTTAATGGTAAAGTGGTTACAGTTTCGGCAAAAGCTTTGGGTACGGACAAAGTAACAATCTCCGACGGCTATACGCTCGCCCTTGCTAATGACGTTACAAAAACTTCGACGACGGCGACGGGCTGGACGCTTAACAATTCGACTGCCACTTATAAAAACGCTACGACTAATGCCGGTTATGTCTGCGACGGGAAAAATATTTCCTACGTTAACGCAAGCGGCGGAGAAACTTTAATCACAGTCAACGGCGTTAAATCTCTCGACGGGCTTGCGCTTAATGGTAAAGTCGTTACAGTTTCAGCAAAAGCTTTAGGCACGGATAAAGTAACAATCTCCGACGGCTACACGCTCGCCCTTGCTAATGACGTTACAAAAACTTCGACGACAGCGGCGTGCTGGACTTTGAACGGTACGACTGCAACTTATAAAAACGCGGCGACTAATGCTGGTTATGTCTGCGACGGGAAAAATATTTCCTACGTTAATGCGAGTGGCGGAGAAACTTTAGTTACAGTCAACGGCGTTAAATCAACCAACGGACTTGCGCTTAATGGTAAGGTTGTCACGGTATCTAAAGCCGCTCTCAATGCTAAAAATGTCACGGTCAGCGACGGCTATACGCTCGCGCTCGGCGACAACGTTACAAAACCGAAAAACACTAAGGCTTGGAAGCTCAACAAGACTACGGCAACTTATAAGCAAACGACGGCGGCAGGGTATACCCTAAAAGATAACGCTATAAATTACTCGAAAAAATCCACAGCGACTTTGGCAACTGTTAAAGGGCTTAAGTCTGGTCTCAAAGTAAGCGACGGTAAAATCAGCGGAGTTTCTATTAGCGGTACGAAAATCACCTTGTCTAAAGCCGCGCTCGGTACCTCTAAAGTTACAGTCAGCGACGGTTATACACTCGCGCTCGGAAAAAATGTTACTAAATCAACTACTTCAGAAAAATGGAGTTTAAACAAAAATACTGCCACGCTTAAGCGAACGAAAACAGCAGGTTACAATCTTGCAGATAACGCTGTCTCCTACTCGAAAAAATCTACAAAAACTTTAGCGACGGTTACGGGCGTTAACTCGACCAAAGGCATTTCGACGAAAAATAATGTCGTAACGTTGAAAGCAAGCTCGTTGAACAAAAAAGTTACAGTAAATGGTAGCGGATATGAATTCAATTTCGCGTCGGGTGATTACAAGAAAGCCTCAATAACCGGTAGCAAGAAAGCCGACGTAATTACAAGTCGCGGGAAAAATATTTCGATAAGTGGTGGTGCGGGCGACGATACGATTAAACTGCTCGGGTCGGCAACTACAGTAAAAGGTGGAGCAGGCAACGATATTATCAGTTGCAATGGCAAGGGCAATTACAGTCTTTGGGGCGGCGCAGATAATGATACGCTCTACAGCAGTAGCGGTGCTGACAAGTTCATTTATGGCAAAGGCGACGGTAAAGACGTCATTTTTGGCTTTGATGATAAAGATACGCTAACTTTAGACAATCTCGATTTTACTACGTCTTACAGCAAAAAGAATGGAACTATCACGCTCAAAGTCGACGGCGGCGGCTCTGTCACGTTAAAAGAATTCACAGCGACAACTTTCCATATCAACGACGACACTTACAAAATTAGTGGTTCAAAGTTTAAAAAACAATAATCTGCTCGGAAAATTTTCTTCCCGTCAAAAGGCGGGATTTTTTTTCGGACGAAATTTAAACTTGCTTGAATAAAACTTTTCGTTTAAAATGGACAAAGTTTTTAATTAGGAGGTTGATAAAATGATTCCGCTTTTAATTGGATTAGGAGCTGTAGTCGGCGGCTATTTAGTCGTGACGAATTGGCAAGAGATTGAAGGTTGGCTTAAAGAATTTCTGCCGAAGCTCCAAACTGCGCTCAAGGAAACTGGTATCGTTGACTATGCGGCGAAACTTTTTTCTAGCGTCGAAGGCAATGTTATGCGCCTCGTCCATCGTCTTTATTACAAAGAAAACGGCAAATGGGTTGAGAAAACCACTGTCCGCGAAATTGACGAATCCGAAGTTCCCGCATGGGCTAAGGAGGGTTTGACTGCTAAAGAAAGCGATGTCACTGCCCGTTACGAGAAAGAACTTGAGCTTAGCGTTTGAGCGAGGTGAATTGAAATGGCATTGGAAAATAAAATTGAAATGGTCGCCGATTTGGTTGAGGCTGCTAAGAATTTCTTTGTTGACTTGTTCCGCCCCGATATGACGCTCGAAAAAATTTCTGACGTTGTATCGCCGCGCCTCGACGACACCATTAAAAAATACGAAAATCAAGGACTCGAATACAGCGCGGGCAAGTTCAGCATAAAGTACGCCGACGCAAAACATTTCCAGCTTGCATTTGAGATGTATTTCCGCGATGCTGAGGGCAAATGGCATAAGTGCGCTAACGAAAGCGAACTGCGCGACGCTACACTTTTAGAAGTTGGCGCGTGGAAGACAATTCAAGCTTTGAAAGTTATTACGTTCCCGATTGAAAAGCCTAAGTCTAAAGACGACGAAGTCCTCCAGAAGGACAAGAACCTCGAAGAATATCGCGAATCACTCAATGCGCCCGCCGACGAGCTTGACTTGGAAAAGACAATCAACGTTGAGAAAAAATAATCTGGCGTTCTATAAATTTTAAGGCGTTGGGAATTTCCCTGACGCCAGCTTGTAGACAAAGCCCGTCTCGGAATGCTCTGAGACGGGCTTTTGGCTTTGATTTTCTTTTCAGCAGCGAAGGAAGAAGAACTATATAAAGTTTTTGCACTTCCTTATTGCCAATTTTTTCAAATTTAGGCAGGAGAAAATAAGCGCTACTTGCATTTTGACTTTAGCTAAGCCGTGATAATAAGTATAACGTAGGCAATGTCGTTCCTTAGCATCAGCAAAGACTTGCTCGATTGTCTCCTTGCGCTTTTTATAAGTATCGCGAATTTTTGGGACGTGGCGCAGGTGCTCTGCTGCTTCCATATATTTAGCCCATGACGGACGACTATTTTGGTCTTATTTTTACTCAAGGTGCAATTTTGTCGACAGGGACAATTCTCACAAACGCGCGGGTCGCTTTTGTATTCTCGATTCTTCTTCCTTTACCTCGAAAAGCACCTCCCAAGCTTATTTTACTTGATAGGTGCTTTTTGTCTACAGTATGAGAGGCTTGCGCAAGATTACGCAAACCTCTTTTTTTGTGTGCAGATTAGATTTAATGTTTTGTCAGCTGATTATAAATGTAGTCAGCAAGCCCAATACCGCCGCCCTCCGCCGCCTTTTTAGTGATTTCTTCGTTGTACATGTCACGATAAATATCCATAGCATTGCTTTCGCCGAATAACTCATCTTTAGGAACGGTCTTCCACATTTCGGTATACATCATTTTCAGCATAAGGGCTTCAAGTTGAACGCTAGCTTCCCTAATTTCTTGGTTACGTTGAGCAACTTCCTCGTCAGTCATCGTGGTAATTTTTTTTGAATCAAGCTTATCAGTCGCCGCTTTTAGTTGCTCTTGAAAGCTCGATTCTTTATTGAGCATTTGAGCACCTTCCGCACCCGTACCCGTCGCGCCCATTTGCGGCAGTAAATAAGAACCATCAATCCTCATATAAATCACCTCTTAGATAATCTCAAGTGTGGCGTGAATTGCGCCCGCCGCTTTCATCGCTTGCAAAATGGAAATGCAATCGCGTGGCGTGGCTCCGACGGCATTAAGTGCGCCGATAACGTCGCTAACGCTGGTTGTGGCGGGCATGACGACTGAACTGGACATATCCTCGCGGGCGTTAAGCTCGTCATTGCGGACAATCATCGAAGTACCATAAGAAAACGGACCTGGTTGCGAAAGACTTTCCGTACGATTAATGCGAACAGACAAACCGCCTTGAGTTATCGCGCATTCGTCGACGGTGACATTGCCGCCCATAACGATTGTACCAGTTCGCTCATTGACGACGACTTTAGCAATTACGTCTGGAACCACGGGTAAATCTTCAATCGAAGCGACGAATTGCACAACGTTATTGCGGTAGTAGCCTGGAATATTAATGTCGACGCGACCAGGATTAGCCGCATGTGCTACGTTGCCACCATAAGCGGCATTAATTGAATTGGTGATTCGCGACGCGGTTGTAAAGTCGGAGCTGGCTAAGCTAAGAGAAATTTGTCCGTTTCTGCCGAGTTCGTCTTCCAATGTACGCTCAACAATCGCGCCGTTTGGTATACTGCCCGCCGTTGGGAAATTTCTTTGTGCACGATTATTTCCTCTGCCCGCGACGAAACCGCCTGTCGAAACCGAACCTTGCGCTACAGCGTAAACGTCACCATTTGCGGCACGTAAAGGAGTTTGTAAGAGGACTCCGCCTTGAATACTATCCGCGTCGCCCATTGAGCTAACGACAACATCAATCGTATCACCTTCGCGGACAAATGGCGGAAGCGTTGCCGTAACCATAACCGCCGCCACGTTATCGGAATCTAAATCCGCCGCGTTAACCGTTATTCCGAAATTTCTAAGCAGTGATACTGTCGATTGAATCATTTGCCAAGTATCGTCTGAATCGCCCGTGCCCGGCAAGCCGACTACTAAGCCATAGCCCATTAGTTGGTTGCTCCGCACGCCCTGCACTTTGGCAATATCTTTTATCCTCGTGACTGCCGATTCCGCGGCGAAAACCGTTGAAGTCATCAGCGCAAGGCAAAAGACAAGCGTCGCAAGTGTAAAAATTTTTTTCATTGCCTCACCTCGTTAATTAAACTGCGCGGCGAACTTCTTGTTCATCTTCGACGACATCAAAATTTTCTTCGACAAAGCAGACATCATAGCCGTACCAATCATCGCCTTCGTCGAAAATAGCGTAGCCGTCGCCCAGTTCGTCATGAATTTTCCTCGCCTCATAAGTCTTGCCGACGATAAACGAAAAGCAATCTTCACCTTTGTATTTTATCAGCATCTTACTCGCCTCGCTCTTTAGTTTTAAATTCAATCTTACCGATATTTTCGCACTGATACCAATGGATTTCTTTAATTTGTTCTTCTTTGCCGTCAGTTATGACCGCCGTGCCGCGACACTTATACCAATCTTGAGCTTTTGTCAAGGTGCCGTTTGGCAAAGGAAATTTTTCGATAAGACGCTGAACCTCACGAATTTTTTCGCCTGCCGCTATGACTTTAACGCCTGTAACAGTTGAGCCTTTCTTTATAAACCAACCTGCTTTGCGTTGAAGCGGTTTTTCTGTCTGCACGAAGAAAGTTTTTGCCATCGCGCTCAAGTCTCGCGGCAAAATAAATTCTTCGCTGATTTTAATTTCGTCGTCCATATCAGAACAGGAAGTTAAATAGTTGCGTCAAAATGCCTTGACGTTGTTTAGCATTGAGCGGACCTTTACCGTCGAATCTTATTGAGGCGTCGGCAACTTTCGTTGAAGGAACAGTATTATTCATAGTCACATCATCACGGCGAATCGTCCCGCGCAGGGTGATTTTGTGTTCGTCGCGATTTTGCCAAATGGACTGCACGCCCTCGACAATCATATTATCATTGGGCAGGACTTCGACGACTGTAACAGTTATCTGTCCGTTGAATCGGCTGGTATCCGTCGCGGAACCGTCAGCTTGGAAATTATCGCCGCCGCTAGCCGAGAACGCCCTGATAAAATCGAAAATACCCGTGCCCGTGCCAACACTTATCGAACCTGATTTAGAATTCGTGCGAGCTTTAGTAGCCGTTTGTGTCGTTGATTCGTTAATAACAATCGTTAGAATATCGCCGACGTTTCGAGCCTTTTTATCGGCGTATAAGCTCATGGTGCCATTGTCAACCCAAAGCGATTTAGCCTCGACCGCGCCGCCGCCAAATACAAATGCACCAATCATAATCGCCGCCAAAAATTTTTTCGTCATCTACATTGTCACCTCCACCGTTTGAGAATCAATAACTCGCGCCGTCAAAATTTTTTCCGAAGACTCATTCTTGACTTTAACCAGAGAACCGACACGCCCGCGTGTCATGACTATTCCTCTTGCTGAAACTTTCACGCCGTTAAAGTTTAAAACAATGTTGACACGTTGACCGCTGTTGACGGCGACCGGCTGTTGAAAATAACCAAGAGTAACAGGCGAACCGGCGCGGATAAATCTGTGCGGAACCAGTCCTTCAACTTCGGAAATATCTTTAACATATTCGTTGCGCCCGTCAATGGCAACCTCCGCCGTGTGAAAATCCGCCGCCGTAACAGGAATTTCTATCCTTAAGTCGTGATTGGCGACAAGTACATAATCATAAACTTTAATATTCGCCGTGAAACTTATCGTCCTTTGAGCGCGTCCATTAACGAAAACAACCGCTCGCACTGGCGTTAAGCTTATGTAACTTATCTGCCCTGGAATTTGTGCCTTAACATCGACGACGCCTTCAGGGAGTTTTAAATCGGGCGCGTTCTGCATGAAAAATATTTCGTGCCGACGAGTTTCTCCGCGTTGAGCTAAAGCTTGCTCCACAGCATCGAGAGCGATTGCTTCTATCTCTAAGCCGCTTATCGTAAATGCAAAAGTTCGCGGCGTCAAACTCATCATCAAGAGCAACGCCGCGATAAATAAAAATTTTTTCATGTTAAATTATCGTTTCAACTGGTTGGCAGTCTCAAGCATGGAGTCCGAAGTTGTGACTGCCTTTGCATTTGATTCATAGGCGCGTTGGGAAACAATCATGTTAACCATTTCCTCGACGATTTGCACGCCGGACATTTCCAAAGTATTTTGTGCAAGAACGCCCGCTCCGTCAGCTCCAGGTTCACTCTCAATCGGCGCACCCGACGCTGTAGTTTCTAAGAAAAGATTTTTCCCGTAAGCATAAAGTCCTTCGGGATTGACAAAACGCACCAAAGTTATCTGTCCAATTTCCGTTTGCTCGCCGCCGGCAGGAGTATCTGAAACTCGTCCGTCCGAACTGATAACTACGCTGGAGAGCGGCGCATTTTCGTCAAGCGTAATGTTCGGAATAAGTAAAAATCCGTCGCTGGTGACTAATCGGCGGTTTGAATCTAATTTAAAAGAACCGTCACGAGTGTAAGCCGTTGAGCCGTCAGGCAACTGAACTTGAAAGAATCCGTCGCCTTGAATGCCAACATCGCTAGGATTGTCAGTCGTCTGCAACGGTCCCTGCGTAAATACCCTGTGCGTTGCCGCAACTTTGACGCCTAAACCAATTTGCAAGCCTTGAGGATATTGCGTGCCGTTGCCAGAAGTGCCGCCCGCATCACGCAATGTTTGGTAAAGTAAATCTTGGAACTCGGCGCGAACTTTTTTGTTGCCGTAGGTGTCGACGTTGGCAATGTTATGCGCGACTATGTCCATATTTGTCTGCTGCGCCTTCATGCCCGACGCCGCCGACCACAACGCTCTCATCATAAATGAACATCTCCCTTTATATATTTAACGTCCTTGTAAATTCTCATCCACATTATTATATCGTTAAGATTTTATCCTGCGTTAAAAATTTTTGCAAGCTCCGAAAAAAATTCTTATTTGCCATAAGATTTTCAGTAAGCCTTGATATAATCGCCACAAATTAAAAAACGATTAAACGAGGTGGAGGAAATGAAGTTGAAGCGAATGCTTTGGACGCTGATTCTAATTTCCGCCGTGTGCTTTTCAAGTCTCTGTTCGGCGGCGGCGTTAAAGTACGGCGACAGAGGCAAGGACGTTAAAGAAATTCAAGAATACCTCATAGCACAAAATCTTTTGCACGTGGCGGCGGACGGAGTTTATGGTACAGCGACGGTCAATGCCATTAAGGATTTTCAAGCCGCGCTCGGTCTGGAAGTGGACGGCGTGTGCGGCGAAGAAACTTATAAAATTTTGCGGGCGGCGGCTTACGACGAAATTGACATATCAACTTACAAACCCGGCGATTACGTTCCCGAACCGCCTAAAACCGTTAATCAGAGCGTTAATTCCGTGAGTCCTATCAATACCGTTTTGAGTGCGGTCAACACCGTTAAGGAAGTCGTTCAATATGCGGGCGTTGGAGACGTTATCAAGCTCGGCATGGAAGGCGATGGCGTTGTTTACATGCAAAACAAATTGGCTGAACAAGGATTTTATGACGGCGAGGCTGACGGCATTGCAGACGCTGATACTATTGACGCTTTAAAAAATTTCCAAAGCAGTCGCGGTATGGTAGCTGACGGAATTTGCGGGCGCAAAACTTACTTTGCGCTTGATTCGCAAGATGAGCCTGCCAACCTCAACGATTACGAATTTTCCGCCGAAGTGCCCGATTTTACTCGCGTGATTCGCGTAGAGGCAACCGCTTACAGTAGTGCGCAACCTGGCTTGAGTGCTTACACGGCACTTGGTACAATTTGCCAACGCGGCGTCATAGCAACGGATCCTTCCATTATTCCGCTTGGCACGAGAGTTTTTATTCCTGGTTACGGCTATGCAGTAGCTGAAGATACCGGCGGCGCGATTGTCGGTCACAAAATCGACGTTGCATTTGATACCGTTGCTGAATGCTACGAATTCGGTCGCCAATTCATCGACATTTATATCCTAGACTAAATTAAAATGATAAAAAAATCCCCTTCCAAATCGGAGGGGGGCAATTTTTTTTTTGCTAATGAAGACAAAAAAATATTCGCACAAATGAATAATACCTGCTATAATGGGCGGCGAGATTTAGGACGAATCTTGACTGCTAAATTTTTTTTGAGAGCGAGGAGGCATTATGAACAATTCGTTCAATGATTCAAACTTTCCTAAACCGGATTATGATAAAGAAACTGCACGGCGTCTTTTTTTGCAGACGATTCGCCAAATAGAGGGTGCGTCGCTCCTCATTCGTGAAAAAAACGACGGGAGGTTTGAAGTCGTCTTCGTGTCGAAAAATTTCGCTAAACTTATGGCGTGCAGTGTGGACGATGCATTAAAACTTTTAAACAATCGCGGCGTCATTGCTTTTACTCACCCCGACGACCGACTTGTAGTTAAAAGAATGCTCCGCCGCCGCATTTCCGAAGACAGCACGCGGGATTTAACTATTCGCCAAATAACCGCCGAAAATAAAGTTATTTGGTGCAATGTGAATTACACATTTATTGACGACTTCGACGAGCATTATGTTTACTGTACGTTCTTTGATGTGACTTCGGCTAAAGTTTACGCGCAGAGATTGCAGACGACGTATATGACGATTGGCGATAATTTCTATCGTGCTAATGAACGGACGCTTTCTATGTTCCGAGCAAACATCACGCGCAACAAAGTCGAAGACGTTCAAGGCAGAGATTTATTCGGCACGGATTCGGTAATTCGTCCTTATTCCGAGCTGATTAATTTACGTTCGGCGAATTATCCTATCGACGAGGAGCGCGAAACTTTCCTTATTACGTTCAATGCGGAAAGCATTAAAGCGAGATTCCTGCGCGGCGAAACGGAACTGTCGATGTATCTTTTCTCGCGGCGGCGCGACGGACATTATTGCTACGTGAATTATCGTGCAGTTTTTACGCGCCATCCCATTAGCAACGAGATTATAATTTTTATCGCGGAGCAAGAGGCTGGCAAGGAGAAAGTCGAAGGCGCATTGCTCAATAAAATTTTGGCGCGGCAATTCGATATGGTTGCTTATCTCGTCAATGATAAATATAGCGTAGTTGTCGGAGATGCCTCGCTTATCACTAAGGGTTCAATCTTTCCGGTAACTCGCGAAGGTCAATACGACGAATATTTAAAGAATCAAGTTATCCCGGTTTTAGTAGGCGACGACGATTTAATTAAAAATCTCGGCGACGCACTAAGCCTCCCGACGATTAAAGATAAAGTAAAAATTTCAGAGCCTTACGTTGTAAATATCGCGTGCAATATCGGCGGAGAAATTTTTTATAAGCGGTTCGACTTTTATGCTATTGACCCCCGCGCAGATTTTTTTATCTTGCTCAAAAGCGACACTACCGAAATTCAGCAAAAACAAATTGAACAGAATACTCGCCTTAGAGCCGCTCTTGACCAGGCACGGCAAGCGAACGTTGCTAAGACGGCTTTTCTGTCGCGTATGAGCCATGAAATTCGCACGCCGATGAACGCGATTATCGGGTTGGATAACATTGCCTTGCACGATAAAGATTTAACCCCGACGCTTAAAGGTTATCTTGAGCAAATTGGGACAAGTGCCCGCTATCTCCTGTCGATTATCAACGATATTTTAGATATGAGCCGCATTGAGAGCGGACGCATGAGTTTTCGCAACGAGGAATTTTCGTTCACGTCGTTTATTTATCAGATTAACAGCCTTGTTGACGGGCAATGTAATGATAAGGGCGTGAAATACGAATGCGAACTCAAGGGCGAAATCGGAAAATATTATATCGGCGATGACACCAAGCTTGAGCAAGTGCTGATAAATATTCTAAGCAATGCGGTTAAATTTACGGACGCAGGCGGGAAGATTCAATTAATTATCGAATGCACCGCGCAATTTGACGGGCAATCTAATTTCCGATTTACGATAAGCGACACGGGCATTGGCATGAGCAAAGATTATCTGCCGCGAATTTTTGAGCCGTTTAGTCAAGAGGACGATACTACAACTTCGCGTTATGGCGGGTCGGGATTGGGGCTTGCCATTACAAAAAATATCGTGCAGATGATGAACGGCACGATAACTGTTGATTCAGCCAAAGGCGTCGGCACAACTTTTGTAGTAAATATTCCGTTGAAAGATTCTGCCCGTTCTGAAAGCGACGCCGCTCACGAAATGCGCCCGCAAGATTTTTCTGTATTGATTGTTGACGACGAATTACTTGCTCGCGAACATGCTAAATCGGTGCTCGGTGAAGTTGGAATTAAAGCGGAGACTTGCGCGAGCGGTAAAGAGGCTTTGGATTTGATAAATCTGCGCCACGCCCGCCGCGAAGATTATAATTTAATTCTGGTTGATTGGCTTATGCCGGAAATGGACGGCATAGAATTGACTCATGAGATACGTAAAATTCTCGGCGAAGACACAACGGTTATCGTGCTGACGGCTTACGATTGGTACGAGGTCGAAGAGCGAGCAGTTAAAGCGGGCGTCGATACGTTCATGTCTAAGCCGCTCGCCTCAACGAATGTTCTTTACGAATTCCAACAGGCATTTAATCGCAAGCGGCAAATCGTTCCCGAAAAGAAAGAAGTCGAACTTGAGGGGCGTAAAATTCTTGTCGTGGAAGATATGCCCGTTAACGCGGAAATTATGATGATGATTTTGGAAATGCGCGGCATGATTTCTGACCACGCGGAGAACGGAAAAATTGCCGTAGAAAAATTCGCCGCGTCGCCGCCCAAATTCTATGACGCAGTGTTAATGGATATTCGTATGCCGGTTATGGACGGGCTTAAGGCAACGGAGGAAATTCGTAAACTCGACCACCCCGACGCTAAAACCGTGCCGATTATCGCAATGACTGCCAACGCCTTTGATGAGGACGTTCAACGCTCGCTTAAAGCTGGCATGAATGCACACTTAACAAAGCCCGCTGACCCCGAACAACTTTATAAAGCCTTGCAAGAACTCATTAAAGATTAGCAAATTATTTAGCTGTGTATGAAAGTTTCAACGCGCAAGTCCTTTCCGTTCGTGCGAAACTTTATTAAGCCGTCGCGATCTGTACGGAAAATTTTTGTCGGTAAATTTTCAAGCCGTTCTAAAACTTCTGCGCGGGGATGTCCAAAATTATTTCCGTAGCCAACGCAGATAACTGCGCATTTCGGATTGACAGCTCGTAAAAATTCTTCGCTAGAGGAAGTCGCGCTACCGTGATGACCAACTTTTAAAACGCTACTTTGAACGTCAACGCCCTCACGCAAAATTTCAGCTTCAATCTCTTTAACTAAATCGCCCGTGATTAAAAAAGTCACGTCGCCATAGCGAATTCGATAGACGTTGGAAATTTCGTTGCCCGTCCCGACGATCGGCGCAAATAAAATTTCAACTTCTACACCGTCAATATTAAAAATTTCTCCCGCGTGACCAGCTCTTAGCGGCGGTAAATATTCTTCAGCAATGCCAAAAACCGCCGCATATTCTGAACGTGGCTCGCCCGCAGTGATAATCTCACCAACGGGCAATTTTTTTATTACAGCTCCCGCGCCGCCCGAATGATCTTCGTGGACATGCGTCAAAAAAATTTTATCGACTTCGCGAATATTTTCATGCTTAAGATAAGGAACGACGACGCGCCCGCCAATATCAAACATTCTTTCACGAACGCCGCCCGTATCAAAGATTAAACACTTTCCATGCGGCGTGACGACAACTGCGCAATCGCCCTGTCCAACGTCTACAAAATTAACTTCAACGTCGCCAGCTCGGAAAAAATTTATCGCTAACAAAAAAATTATCAGCGATAAAATTATCGGACGACGCAGAATCAATGCCGCATAATAAAAAAATCCCGCTAAAATTCCTAACGTCGGCACTTGCACCGCGCTGAACGGCAAATTTGCAAAAACTCTATTCAGCTCCGCGCCCGCTCCGAAAATTAACGCTTCGCCCGCGAAAAATATTTTTCCACCAATCGGAATTACCGCCGCAATTATTCCGCCCAAAAGCCCGCCGATTATCACGACTTCCAACAGCGGCATGACGAAAACATTTGCTAAAACCGAACTCAACGAAATTTGATTGAAATACCACACGATAACCGGCAAGCTTGCCAACTGCGCAGCGATTGTCATTGACGCTGGCTCTGCGAAAAATTTTGGCAAGCGTTCCATTGACTTGCGCAAGCCTTCCGATAAATACATTAGCCCCGCCGTCGCCGTGAAACTTAATTGGAAACTTATATCGAACAACAGCAGCGGCTGATTGATTAGCATTGCCAACGCCGTCAATGTTAAAAGTCGTGCGCCTTCTGCCTCCGCGTCGAGTGTTTTGGCAAAAAAAATTAATATTCCCATTGACGCTGAACGCAAAACTTGCGGCAACATTCCGCTCAATATCGCGTAGGTTCCGATTACAAATAATCCCAGCGCAAAAGTTATACTCTTCGGCAAGCGCAATAATAAACACAGCCACGCCGTCGCCATTGCCAACATACTCATATGCGAGCCGCTAACTGATAAAATATGTACAATGCCCGTCGTTTGAAAGTCCTCGACTAATTCGGAATTAAGTCCTGCGTAGCCGCCAAATAGCATTGCGAAAATTGCCGCCGCGTCATCTTCCGACATAACGTCTTGCATTGATTCGCGATAATGTTCACGGATTGCCGCGACGATTCGCAAAAATTTTATCCAAAGTCCGCCGTCAACAGCCTCAACCGAAATTCCCTGCTTGCCAGCCGACATTCGCGCCGTAATTCCGTTTGCCTTCATGCGCGTTACGCTGTCAATTTGTCCGGGGTTATTGTAGTTGTGTAAAAGTTTTAAGTTGCCGCTCGCAGAAATTTTGTCGCCGATTCGCGCAGTCGGGAGCAATTCATCTTCTTTTGGGTAGTAAGTTAGAATCAATCCGCCTTGCATTTCCCCTTGAACGTCTACGACCAAGCGCAGTTGAGTTAATCCGTTCGGTAAAGTTTTAATCTGCGGCTCCTCGCGAATCACGCCGGATATTTGAACGGATTGCCCCGCGAATTTGGAAATGTCATTGGGCGGTAAATTATCGACGGCTGAAAATCTTAGTCCGCCGAGCGCGAAAAAAATTATTGGGCAGATTAGCCACGCCGTTAAATTTTTTCGTCGCCACGTGAAAATTATCCCGCCGATTATCAAAGCCGCGCAGGTTCCAATTAAAAATTTCGGCGAGCGGTGGAAATATTCCATAAACAAAACGCCCGCAGACATTGCCGCGAGCAAAACATTTAAAAATTCATTTGAGATTTTAGGTTTCATTAACTTATAAACTCGCGAATAAATTGCATGGATTTTAAGCTGTTGCCCAAAACAGATTGAACATAATCGACAAAAAATTTTTCTGCCGCGTTAAGTTGCCGCGTGTTGAAAGTCAATTTGGTATCTTCGCGCCAATTAAAGCCGAGCATTGTATCAAAAGTTTTTCGGAGGGCTTCGGGATAAGGGCGAGTGTCCTGCGCGGCGTCGATACAATTCATGCAAACTGCGCCGCCGTCAAGCAAACTAATCGCCGCGTCGCCGAAAATTTCCTTGCCGCAATGGACGCACCGACTAAAATTTAACTGCACGCCGCTAGTCTCCATAAATTGACAAGCCCCAATAAGCGCGGCAATTCGCGGATTGCGTGTGCTTAGTACCGGTAAAGATTTCGTCAATAATTCAAACGTCTCAAGCTCCTGTTGGCGCGGAAAAGTCATTCGGTTCACGATTTCAAAAAGCAACGACGCATAAGCTAATCGCTCTAAATCTTTAGTCAATGTGTCATAGAAATTTAAAATGTCCGCATCGCGAATCGTATCAACCTTTGCACCGCGTGTTAGTTGCGCCGAAATATGATTGAACATTTGCATTGCGCCCGAAAGTGGACTGCGTGAACGACGACAGCCATAAGCATTCGCCTCAAGCTTGCCATATTCTTTGGTAAAGAGAGTTACAACTCTGTTAGCGTCGCCGAAATCGTCCGTCTTTAAAACTACAGCCTCAACCGTAAAAGTTTCCAAAAATTTTTTCTCCAAATTATTTTTCTTTGTTTACCACGTCGCGAGCAATGTCTGAAACGTTACGTTGCTCGACGTTTTTGAGTTTCTCCAAATCTGTTGGAATAAGCCCCGCCGTTGAAATTGTTCCTGCCGTCAAAATAAATTGCAGTGCGTCTTGCGGCAACATGTCCAGCTTAATTACGTCGGATTTTTTTACAAAGAAATTCATGCCCGCCGTCATGTTCATGCTCCACGGCATATAGACGCAAACATAATCGTCGCCGAGTTTTTCTTTAATCGGTTCGGGCACCGTCAACATTTGGAACGCCAGCACATAGGATTTTTGATAGGGCACGAGCACGACACTTTTAAACATCGAATCCGACTCGAAAACCGCCTTAGACACTTGCTTAACCGATTTATAAATAAATTTCACGACGGGAATTTTGCTGATTATGCCGTCGAAGAACTCTAAAATTTTTTTCGATAAAAAATTGCCGCTGAGCACGCCGACAATCCAAATTGAAACTAAGACAATCAAAAGCCCCACGCCAGGCAATTTTGCGGGCAAATAGCTCCCGATTGTTTCCTCCGTCACCTCAAACAGCCACTTAATCACGAAAACTGTTATCGCGGGCGGTACCAAGATTAGCAGTCCCTTGAAAAAACTGCTTGAGATTTGCTCCGTAAAAGATTTTGGCTTTTTATCCTCGTCCATGTTTACTCTCCAAAATAATTTCAATCGCGTTTAACATGTCGTCAACATTTTTTTCCGTGATGACAAGCGGAGGTTGGAACGCCAAAACATTTCTGCCGACACCATTTTTGCCGACGATAAAGCCGCGATTTTTAAGCTCCTCTAAAAGTTCGTCAAGCTCTTTAAAGGCGGGCGATTTATCAGCGTGAACGAACTCCGCGCCGACCATAAGCCCGATACCGCGCACGTCGCCGATTATCGGGAATTTTTTTTGCAAAGTTTTTAAGCCGTTCATGAGTTGTTCGCCGCGAGCTTTGGCATTGTCCATAAGATTTTTTTCTTTAATGTAGTCGAGAACTGCAAGTCCTGCCGTCGAGGAAACGGGATTGCCGCCGAGTGTTGACGCGCCAGGACGTGTGTAAGTGTCGGCGATTTTTTTTGTGCTTATGAACGCGCTGATTGGCTGTCCATTGCCCAAAGCTTTTGCAACGCTCATGATGTCGGGTGTCACGTCGAAATTTTCTATCGCGAACATTTTCCCTGTACGAGCAAATCCCGTTTGAACTTCGTCAGCAATCAACAACGCGCCGTATTTGGCAAGAATTTCTTTAACACGCTTGAAATAATTTTTGGGCGGCACGACAATTCCCGCGTTGCCTTGAATCGGTTCGGCGATTAACGCGGCAATTTTTCCCGAAGTCGCGGTCTGAATTATCGTTTCAATTTTATTTGCACACTCTAAATCGCAGTCGGGATAACTTTTTCCGAGCGGACAACGATAACAATACGGATTCGGAGCAAAATTTATTCCGCCGACAGGTTGCGGGTCGGTGCGCCACATGCCAATACCCGTCAAGCTCATGGTGAGTTTTGTCCGTCCGTGCAAGCCACTTTGCAAGGCGATAAACTCGGAACTTTTTGTATAAATCGACGCAAGCAAAAGCGAGCCTTCGTTAGCTTCCGTGCCAGTCGAACAGAAAAAACTTTTTTGTAAATCGCCCGGCGCAACTTCCGCGAGCCGTTCGGCAAGATTAACAAAATTCTCCGTCAAGTAAATGTTGCAGACGTGTTGAAGAGTTTTAATCTGCTCAATCATGCGTTCGGTTATAAATGGGTTGCAATGTCCGCAATTAATTACAGAGACGCCCGCGTAGCAATCAAGATATTTTTTGCCCGTCGTGTCGAAGAGATATTGCATTTCACCGCGCACGAATTGCGGCGGGTCGCTGTAAAAATGTCCAAGACAGGGCATAATGTATTCGCGCTTTTTTTCTAAAATTTTTTTCGCGCCGATATATTTTTCCAACTCAATCACTCCGTAGAAATTTTTTTTAGCTTAACACGTTGTGAAACAAATATCAAGTTGCAGAGGCGACATTAAACTTTTGAGGCGGCATAAAGTTTCAACAGCGCAACGACAATGGCGGATTCATCTTCTAAAAAATTTTCCAAACCATAGGCGATTGCAACTGCGCGGTCGTTTTTTTTATGCGCGTCCCGTAAATCTTTTGGCATGGAAAGTTCATCATATAAATCTGCTAATGTCGCGTCGGGATAATTTTTTCTCACGTCTAAAATTTTCTGCGCGGTCTGCTCTATATTTTTTTTCTGCGCGGGCGTCGGCTCGCACCACGTAAAAGTATTGTAAACTGTATCTCGTCCGTATCGATAGCCGATTCCAAATCTTCCCGCAGTAACTCGCATCCAAGCCATATGAATCGAACTAGTTAAAACTCCAAAATGATAAATTTCTGCGTTCGGAATGAAAATACCGCCGTCACTAATAACAACTTCAGCTTCAACAAATCCCATTGGAATATATTGACGATTTGCAGATGATGTTCGCGGTATAACGAGTTTTGGCGCGTCAACATATCTGGTTCGGGCGAAAAGCGTAGGTACTTTAGCATATCGGCGAATTTCTACGCTTTTGCTTGCCAGTCGAAAATCTCTAACAGCTTCGACACGTTTCATCACGCGGGGCATTTTGCGCAATTCGTTAGGCGGGCAATCTTTAAGCCATAAACAATAACGCACTTTGCCATTGATAAAATCTTCGCCACTTAAGAACGTATGAATATATTTTTCGGTAAGTGGATTTTTATCAATGAGTTCGTCGCGTTCGTTAATCGTCAATATAAGATTTCCGCCGTCAGTGGGATTTGCTCCAACATTCATAGGCGGCACGTCGTCGCGCTGTGGTTTAGCTTGCGGCAGAACAATGACATCGGGCGCGTCGAGCAGATAAGCATTAATAAACGGCACAACACGAACGCTTTGCCCGTCGAAAATTTTTTTAATGGGCGCGTCGAAGTTAGCAAAACCGACGATAACGCAATGAACGGCGGCAATATCTTGGCTCTCGCTTGTCCACTTAAAAGTTTGATGAACAAAATTAACTTTGACGCCGCGCCCGAAAAGATAAGTCCAAAGCGGCGGCACGGCAATTCCCTGCGCAATAGAATTTGTCGCGACGAACGCGCAAGCAGTTTTGGTGCCTTGAATAAAATCGGCGGCTTTTTTGAACCAACACGCCACGTAGTCGAGGTTGCCATAACCGGTAATGCCCGCGAAAATATTTTTCATGTCAGCTTTCTGCGCGGCAGTCTGAAAACTTTTGCCGACAAATGGCGGGTTGCCGATAATAAAATCTGTTTGCGGACAAATATTTTTCCAGTCGAGATGTAGCGCGTTGCCCTCGTGAATGTTAGCGTAACTTTTCAGCGGCAGAAAGTCCAAGTCGTGATGAATAATTTCTTGCGTCTCCTGAATCATTTGGAGTTCAGCAATCCACAGGGCAGTTTGGGCGACGGCAACAGCGAAGTCGTTAATTTCCACGCCGTAAAATTGTCCAATGGAAACTTTGATAGGATTGACGAATTCGCCGAGCTGAATTTGACTGCCGAATAATTCTTTTAGGATTTCATTTTCCAAACGTCGCAAGCTAAGATAACTTTCCGTCAAGAAATTACCGGAGCCGCAAGCGGGATCAAAAATTTTTATCGTGGCGAGTTTCTCTTGAAAGGCGAGCAGATTTTTCTTGTGGTTGCGGGCGGATTGTTTGATTGATTGAAGTTCGCCGCGCAGGTCTTCCAAAAACAACGGGTCAATTACTTTGTGGATATTTTCAATGCTGGTGTAGTGCATGCCGCTGGCGCGACGTGTTAGCGGATTAAGCGTTGATTCAAAGACCGCGCCAAAAATTGTCGGAGAAATGCCCGCCCAATTAAAGCCACTGGACGCCTCTTCAAGCAGGAGATTTTTAATTTCGGGCGTGAAGTTGGGAATTTCGATTGCGCCGCTGAACAGCCCGCCATTTACGAACGGAAATTTTTTCAACGTGTCGTCTAAGTAAGGGTCGCGTTCAGCAACGGGAGTATTTAGCACGTCGAACAAATCAAGCAAGCCGCGCCGAATATTATTTTCCTTCTGCAGATAGTCGCGAAAAATTTTATGCTTACCGAAAATGCCCGCGCTCTCGGCATATAAACAAAAGACAAGCCTCACGCAAAGTTTGTTAAGGCTTGCCAAAGAGTTTTCGTTATCGGGATTGAGATATTGGGCGTGCAGAGCGTCATAAAGTTTACCGACGATTTCGCCGGCTTTAAGCGATAATTCGAGTTCGATGCGCAATTTATTTTTATTTTGGTCAACGAGGAAGTCTAGCGCGTGAAATTTTTCGTGCAATTCGTCAAGCAGAATTTTAATCGGATCAAGTTCCGGACGCCGTTTATCCATGTCGTAAACGCGAAATTCTTTAAAGTTGCAAGTTATAATCCAACGAGCCTTGCGCGAATATTCCAGCGCGTCGTTGTAGCGTTTTGCTTGATTAAAAATTTCTATATCGTCGAGATTAACGGACGAACTTTTTTGTTCGATTAAAGTTTTCGTATCGTCAAGGAGCGCGTCAATAAAGCCGTGCGGAATCGGCACTTCAAAAGTTATAAATTTTTCCGGCTCTGAAATGTCGAACACGTCGCGCAGAAAAGACAGCCAAAAGGCATGCGTTTCGCCCTTTTCGTAGCCGTGCCCGCTCCATTGCGCTATAAATTTTTTAACGTCGTTCATAATTATCATTAACCCTTTGCATAAAATTTATTAAGTTTTTGCTGATGATTTTAGAATCGTCGCAGGAATTTTCTTTACCAAAAGTAATTCGGATTGTTCCGCGAATAAAATCTTTTGGAACGGCTAAAGCTTGCAACACGTGAGAAATTTTTGTTTGTCTGGAATTGCAAGCCGAACCGGTGGAGACGCAAATATTTTTCAAGTCGAGCCTGTGCAAAAGCGTTTCGCCGTCGCAATTTCTAAACGACAAATTTAAATGACCAGGCAAACGATTTTCGCCGCCGTTTATTATGAAGTCAACATTATTATTTCTCAAGTCGTCGAGTAAAATTTTAGTGCAGGCAGAAAGTTTTTCGGCGTTATTTTCCATGTCGCGACAATTTTTTTCAAGCGCAAGAGCCATCGCCGCAATCGCAGGAAAATTTTCCGTGCCCGCCCGCTTAGAAAATTCTTGTGCGCCGCCGTCAATGTAAGGCAAAAGTTTCAGCCCGTCGCGAACGTAAAGAAAACCCATGCCCTTTGGACCGTTAAACTTATGCGCAGAAGCAGAAAGCATATCTACGCCTAAAAGTTTTACGTCAACGGGAATGTGCCCGATTGCCTGAACCGCGTCCGTATGAAAAATTTTTCCTGCCGCATGTGCAATTTCTGCCAGCGACTTAATCGGCTGAATCGTCCCGACTTCATTATTGGCAAGCATGATAGAAATAATTTTCGTTCGCTGTGAAATTTTTTCTTGTAAATTGACGGGATTAACTGCGCCGGATTTATCAACGGGAATTTTCGTAACGGTGCAACCTAAATTTTTCATCGCCGCGCAGGAATTTAAAATGGCTTTGTGCTCAATGGCAGAAGTGATTATATTCGGGCGTTCGTTCAAACACGCAAGCACGGAAGATTTTATCGCCCAGTTGTCGCTTTCCGTGCCACCCGACGTAAAAAAAATTTCCTGCGGTTCAGCGTTAATGCAGGCGGCAATTTTTTCACGCGACTCGCGCAGAATTTTTTTCAACGGGCGCGACAATTTATAAGCCGACGACGGATTAGCAAAAAAATTTTTCTGCAAGTCAATCATCAAAGCCAAAGCGTCATCATCAATTTTGGTTGTCGCGGCGTTGTCAACGTAGATAATTTTATTCAAAGAGTTTGCAACCGTCATTTTTAAAATCCTCAATCTTATCACGAATATCTTGCGGCTCGACTTCCAAAAAATTTGCCAGGCAATTAACGCAATAAAAATTCTTGGACTGCATGCCCAAGAGTTTTTTTGTTATGCCGATTTCGTTTTTTGTAAGTGGACGCTTACCGCAAGCAACGCAACTAAAAATTTTCTTCGCCAATTAAATTACCTCGAACTTTGGAATAGTTTTACCAGCGTACTCAATATCAAGCAGGGCAAGTTGTTTCCTAATCGTCGCACGCATTTGACAGGCACGCTCCAAACAGTATCGACTGAAAAGTTTTTTGTCGATTTCTTCTGCGCGGCGGACATTCGGGAAAAATAATTTCAAATACGCCGTTGCAATACGTTTAATCGCGGCGGTGTCTCGCGTGTCGGCTTTTTCGGGCACCTTAACGAGTTTATCGACGATTGCACGATAACTTACATCTTCGCGCAGTTCGTGGAGTATAGAACAAAAATATTCGGAATTCAAAGCCCAGCCGCAAATTTTCATGTCGTCATTCATGCGCGGGATATTCCAACCCTTAATAAAACCGTGAAAGCGTTCAATCAGCGCGGACTCGTGAAAAACCGTCGGCAATTCGTCAAACATATTCGCCGCGCCGTCCATATCCATTGTCGCCTTTGCAATATTTCCGCAGAGAATTACACCGGCGTCAGCGTTGTTGGAGTGGTTGCCGACCGTGTAAACGCCATTTTCCAAAAAACCTTTCAAGGCGGCGCGAACCTCGTCCGTATCCTTAAAAGAAATCGTCTGCACCTCGTCAAGCGTCACAAAGTCGTTATAAGCAACGAGACCTTCTTGACGTTTTTGCATGTCGTAAAACATTTTGGCGCGGCTCATAGTTCCACCGCTGGAGAGCCAACCAAAACGGCTGACTTGCCCGAATACGTAAGATTTGCCCGTACCCTTTGGCGCAAGCTCAATCAAATTTAATCGCTTCTCGACAAAAGGCAAAAGCCGCGTGAGCATTGTCAATTTTTCTTCCTCATGCTCGTAACCTGCCGCGTTGTAGTCAATCGCGCCCAAAAGAATTTCTAGCCACTCATCGAAGGAAAAATTTTTTCTTGCGTCCTTGTAAAAGTCTAAATCGATTTTATACGGACAAAAATTTTTAAACTTCAGCAAGCGAATTTTGCCGGGAATTTTCGGTCGCGCATCGTAATCAGGCGGACGATAACCAAGCTGAATCATACCCCAAACTTCGCGCCCGTTGACAAGTTCATCTTTGTAAAGATACCAAATATTTTCGTCAATCATCGTTTCCTTAGCCGAAAGTCCGAAATCTGGTAGAGAAAACGACGCCGCGCCGTTGGCAATGTCAATTTCAATGGAAATCTTCGCCAAAAGTTTAACGTGTTCATTGTCCATAACAATGCGGCTTTTAATAGTCTTCCAATCGTCTTTTTTGGGAATAAATCGCCGTATAAAATCTGACAGCTCGTCCGCGTTAAATTTCCCATCCGCGTCCTCGAATCTCCGTAAAAGCCAATCGCGCATAAACGACGGCAAACTTAGCGCAGAAAAAAAATTGCTATTCTTTAAATCTTTGTAAACTACCATGTCGGAGAAAATTTTTTTTAATCGCTGTTCCATTGCTCGCCTGCTGCTAAAACATAGTCACTTGTAGACAAATATCTGTTGTGTCTATGTCAAGATGATTCGGACAGACCTCGCGATTCTGTCTTACTGTTTCAACGTGTCCGTCTTTGCCGAAGCTACCAACGTTTGTATAACACTCCACAGTCGTTACTTTCCGGCTAGCCACCGGTAGTTTTTCAAGTTGATTGCCGCATTCAAATCTCTATCCAGTTCCAAACCGCATTCACAACGATAAATCCTATCCTTGAGTTTTAAATCAGACTTAATTCGCCCGCATTGTGAACATTTCTTTGAACTCGGATAAAATCTATCCACGATTCTCACTTCAATTCCGCGTTGCTTCGCTTTTATCGTTAATTTCATTCTGAAGTAAGAAAATCGTTGTGCCGCTATCGCTCTTGATAAATGCCGATTCTTCATCATTGCCCGAACGTTTAAATTTTCCAGCACTATGAAACTTGGTTCTCGTTTCATAATCGCCGAAATAATTTTATTCTCGTAGTCTACGCGAATGTTCGTCAAGGTTTGATAAAGTCGCTGTATCTTGACAACTTGTTTTTCTATGTTTGCAGAGTAAGCAGCAGTTTTTTCACCTCTCTTTTTCTTTGATTCGTATTTTCGGCTCAAACGTCTCTGCTCGCGTCTGAGTTTCTTAGAGCGTGTTGGTAAAGTCGAAAAATAAAACATAAGCAAAATCTTTGGTAAAATGAATTTGAAAAATCAGCCAAAGGAAAGTGCTTATGTCAAATTCATTTTATCACGAACGCTACTGCCTTACAAAAGCGCAACG
>JAFRRH010000038.1 GCA_017428215.1 Selenomonadaceae bacterium | reverse complement strand
GTCGTTGAACGCTTTTTCTTGCGGATAAAGACTCGTCGCCATATCGCAACTCGTTATGACAAATTAGCTGTCTGCTTTCTCAATTTTGTTATTATATCTGCTCTTTTGATTCAACTTTAGAGTTTACCAACACGCTCTAGACTTGTAACGAAAAGGAAATTGAAACGTATAAAGGACAGAAAACAGAAAGGAGAGATTAAAATGTGGTATTGAATAAATTTTAATTAAAAAGGCGGCAGACGGTCGCAATCGTAAAAAAAGCCCTTCGGCGAGTGTCGGAGGGTTTTTCGTTGACGGAGAAAAATTTTTTTGCTAGACTTGTAACGAAAACGGATTCGGAGCGTATAATAAGCAGAAAGAAAAATTTAATCAAAGGAGACTGATAACAATGGCAGAGGAAAAAATCTTGAAGGACGAAATCTTGAGCGAAGCGGAACTTGACGGCGTGGCTGGCGGCTCGTCCGAGGAATTGGGTGAACTGGTGCGGGCAATGCACGATAATAAAAACGTTGGGTTCGACGAGGGCGAATATCTCTTTGGTTCGGGTGAGCGTTGGAAATATCTGGCGACGTTAAAACTGGAAAAATTGGGAATAAATGCGAAAATAGACTACTCGATTTTTTCCACAACGGCATATCCGGATTCATACACAGACAAAGCTACCGGCAAAAGTTTGAGTCACGCTGAAGTTTTGGACATAATAAAAAATTACAAAGGCTAAAATTCGTCATGGCAGTAACAAAAAGCCCTTCGGCGGCGTGTCGGAGGGTTTTTCGTTTGACGTGATAAATTTTTCCCAAACGCCTTTCACAGGCGATTTTTTTTGTTATAATCGGTTCAAAATGCTTGGAGGAAAAAAGTTTGGAACGATTACAGAAGATTATCGCCCGCGCAGGCATTTGTTCACGTCGAGAGGCGGAAAAATTAATTTTAGCTGGTAAAGTTTCTGTTGACGGAAAAATTATCACCGAACTCGGAGCTAAAGCGGAATTAAATCAAAAAATTCGCGTTGACGGCAAACTTTTAACTTTAGGCGCGGAAAAAATTTATATAATGCTCAACAAACCTCGCGGCTATGTATCGACGGCTAGAGATGAGCGCGGGCGCAAAACTATTTTAGAATTAGTCGACATATCGGAGCGTATTTATCCGATTGGACGGCTCGATTTAAATTCGGAAGGATTAATTTTGCTCACTAACGACGGCGAACTTACTAATGCTTTAATTCACCCGCGCTTTGAAGTTAAAAAAACGTATCGCGCTAAAATTGCCGGCGTATTAACAGAGGAAAAACTTGACTTGCTCCGCGCAGGCATTGAACTTGACGACGGCTTGACTGCGCCCGCCGAAATTTACATGCTTGATAAAGATTTAGTCGAAATAACGATACACGAGGGGCGCAATCGGCAAGTTCGGCGAATGTTTTCAGCGATTGGTTGCGATGTTAAACGTCTTAAGCGGATAAAATTTGCAAATTTAACATTGAACGGCTTAAAAGTTGGTAAATGGCGCGAATTAACAGCTGAAGAAGTCGCCGAATTAAAAGGAGATTTAACTTGAGAAAAATAATTGTGATAGGCGGCGGCGCGGCGGGTATTATGGCGGCGATTAAAGCGGCGGAAAATGGCGCGAGTGTCACGTTGCTGGAGAAAATGCCGCAAATAGGTCGCAAGCTCCGAATTACTGGAAAAGGTCGTTGCAACCTTACAAACGCGGCTGATATTTCCGAAGTAGTCAAGAATATTCCAGGTAACGGGAAGTTTTTATACAGTGCGTTAAAAAATTTTTCGCCCGTCGATACCGTAAATTTTTTTGAAAGTCTCGGCGTTAAAACCAAAGTCGAACGCGGCGGCAGAATTTTTCCTGCAAGCGACGACGCAACAGAAGTTATCGACGCACTGACAAAAAAATTGGCAATTCTCGGCGTTGAAGTCAAAAATAATTCGCCCGTTAAAGAAATCATTGCCGAAAATAAAAAAATCGTCGGCGTAAAAGTCGGCGATAAAATTTTTAAAGCTAATAATTATATTTTGGCGACGGGCGGCGCGAGTTATCCTGCGACGGGTTCAAGTGGCGACGGATTTAAATTTGCGCGGCAATTAGGTCACACGGTCACAGAAATTTTACCGGCATTAGTGCCGCTTGAGGTGGAAGAAGATTTTGTACACGATTTGCAAGGATTACCGCTAAAAAATGTTCGCGTAAAACTTTTATCTGACGGCAAAAAAGTTGATGAGCAATTCGGCGAAATGTTATTCACGCACTTTGGAGTTTCCGGACCGATAATTTTAACTTTGAGCGGGCAAGCGGCAAAACTTTTAGCGGCGAAAAAATTTGTGGAGCTTGAAATAAATTTAAAGCCGGCGTTGACGCCTGAACAACTTGACGCGAGGATTTTACGCGACTTTGAAAAGTTCAGAGGGAAAATTGTAAAAAATGCGCTAATTGAGCTGTTGCCGTCGAAATTAATTCCGGTAGTCTTGGATTTGTCATATCTTCCGGAAGAAAAGCGCGTCGACGAAATAACTTTAGCTGAACGGCGGCGATTGATAGAAATTCTGCGCGGCTTGCCGTTAACGATAACGAAAACGCGACCAATAGCGGAGGCAATCGTAACTTCTGGCGGAATTTCGATAAAAGAGATTGACCCGAGAACTATGCGTTCCAAAGTCGTGGAAAATTTATATATCGTCGGCGAAGTTGCAGACATTGACGGCTTTACAGGCGGCTTTAATTTGCAAGCGGCGTGGTCAATGGGATTTGTCGCGGGAAACTGTGCTTTTCGTTGACACGAGCCTAAACATCGCTTAAAATATCAGAATATTCAAGGAAAGGAGATTGATTAACATGGCAGTAAAAATCGGCAATTCATACGTCTCGGAAGCCGCCGTTAGTTACGCGCAAAACCGAATTGACGAAAAATCAGAAAATGTGCTCGGCGATTTGCAAAAACAATTCAAAGATGTCAATTTCGGCGTCGGAACTCAACCTTTCAGCGGTAGCGGCACCAACAATATCTCAATCGCGCCTAATATTCTCCGTCAAATGGCTAACGACCCCGAAAAACGCATGGAGTACGAGGCTTTAATCTACGATTGCGCTAATGGTCTCAAAGAAAATGCGAATCGTCCAGGTCTGAAGGCTCAAGGCGTGATAATCGGCTCTGATGGCGGGCTTAGAGGCTGGAGTATCAGTCAATCGGGCGAAAAATCGTTTTCCAAAGACGAAAAAGCACGTTTGGCAGGTCGCTTGCCTGAAAAAGAACTTACAAAAGCCAATACGGATAAGGTAGACGCGGAATTAAGCAACTCAAGAATAAAAAGGCGCAGTTGGAACAACAAATCGCTCAAAATCCCACTGAAGACTTGCAGAAACAACTTTCACAGATTGAAAACGAACTCCGCCAAAAAAATAATGACACTTACAGAAAAGCTCATACAAATTTTGTAGACATAACGATTTAAACGGAATTTAAATAAGGAAAGTCTCCTGTCGAAGTTTGACGGGGGATTTTTGATTGTCAACGCTATTTTGACAGAAAATTTTTAATTGGCAGGAATTCTTCCGCTTTCATAGAAATTTGCGGCATTGGAATTATTTTCTTTGCATTTGGTTAGGAGGTCGGGGGAATTGATGTTTCTACTTGCGTTATCGCCGATATTGTGGCTAGTGCTTGCGCTAAGCGTAATAAAAATGCCGGCGTGGAAGGCGTGCTTAATCGCGTTAATTATTTCGTTAGCGGCGGGCATGGGCGTCTGGAATATGGAAAGCGTGCGAGCGATTGAATCCGTGCTCGAAGGCGTCGCGTTGGCATGTTGGCCGATTTTGCTAGTTATCGTGGCGGCGATTTTCACTTATAACTTAACATTGCATACAAAAGCTATGGACACGATAAAAGACATGCTAACGAGCGTCAGTCACGACAAGCGCGTATTAATTTTGCTAATCGGCTGGGGTTTCGGTGGATTCTTAGAGGGCATGGCGGGATTCGGTACGGCAATCGCAGTTCCTGCCGGCATGTTAGCGGGCATTGGCATTAATCCGATATTATCAGTTTCAGTTTGTTTAATCGCAAACTCGGTACCGACGGCTTACGGCTCAATCGGAATTCCGCTTGTAACTTTGGCAAATGTCACGAGCTTTGATCCGGTTCAGCTGGCGACGTTTACTTCATTACAGCTTGGAGTTTTAACTTTATTATGTCCTTGGCTAATGGTAATTGTGACGGGCGGCGGCATGAAAGGTTTGCGCGGAATGACAATGCTCTGCTTAGGCGCGGGCTTGGCATTTTTTATTCCGGAATTGGCGTTATCAATGTTTGTAGGACCGGAGTTGGCGGTTGTAGCGGGCGCAATTTGCACAATGGGCACGATAGTTTTCATTGCGAAAAAATTTCCCGTAAACGATCCCGAATTTGCAATGGGTGATCAAGCTCACGCGAAAATTACTACCGCGCAGGGAATAAACGCTTGTCTACCATTCATTTTAATATTTATTTTCCTGCTGTTCACAAGTAAATTAGTTCCGCCGATAAATTCGTTCTTAATGCAATTTAAAACGGCAGTCCCGATTTACAATGGCGAAGGCGGCGTGCCATATACATTCGTTTGGATAAATACGCCGGGCGTTTTGATAATGTTGGCGGCGTTTATCGCGGGTTCAAAGCAAGGCGCGAGTTTCGGCGAAATGTTTGGCGTGCTTAAAAAGACAGTTAACGGCTTAAAATTTACAATGGTGACGATAATCGCGGTCATAGCGACGGCAAAAGTTATGGGCTATAGCGGCATGACAGGACAAATTGCAGATACGGCAGTTGCGGCGACGGGCACGGCTTATCCATTAATCGCGGCGTTTTTGGGTTCAGTCGGAACGTATATAACGGGTTCGGCGACTTCAAGCTGTGTTTTGTTTGGAAAGTTGCAAGTTATAGCGAGCCAAGCAATCGGAGCAAACGAAACTGTTCAAGCGTGGGTTGCGGCGGCAAATGCAACGGGAGCCTGCGCGGGCAAAATGATTTCTCCGTTGTCAATAGCAATCGGCTCGGCGGCAATCGGCGTCAAGGGAGCAGATTCACAACTTTTGGCGTTCGCAGTGAAGATTTATATTCCGTTCGTGATATTTATGGGCGCAGTCGTTTACTTGGGTCAAGCTTTAATTGGTTAGGGGATTTTTATGAAAATTTACACGAAGACGGGCGACAAGGGCTTGACGAGCCTCTACACGGGCGAGCGGGTGGAAAAAAATTCTCTGCGCGTGCAAGTTTACGGCGCGATTGATGAGGCGGACTCTGCATTGGGAATTGCGCGGGCATTTGTAGAAGTCGAGGAAGTCAGAGAAAAAATTTTCGCCGTACAAAAACTTCTGCCGAGATTAATGGCAGATTTCGCGAGTTTAAACCGTGAGCCGACAATAAAATTTGACTACATTAAAACTTTGGAAACGGAAATGGACACGCTGGAAAGTTTGTTGCCGCCGCTGAAAGAATTTTTAATTCCTGGCAACTCAAAAGGCGGCTCATTCTTGGACTTAGCGAGAACAATTACGCGCCGCGCAGAAAGATTAGCTTGCGAGCTATCAAAATTTGAAGAAGTTCACGAGGTAGATAAAATTTTCCTCAATCGTCTGTCGGATTATTGTTTCCTGCTGATGAGACGCGAAGATTTGAACAATTAAAATTTATACAACAAAAAAACCGTTCCCCGATTGCGAGGAGCGGTTTTTATTATGCGCAATGAAATTTTATTCGACAACTTCGGAAGTGGACTCGTAGACGTGCGCAACGTTGGAAATGTCGACTTGATATTTTTCGCCGTCTTTATCAACAACGATACTTGGAACGCCCTCGACAATCGTCACGCCGCTGACGGTGCCCGACATATTTTCTTTATGGCTGATCGGATTGCCTTCCTCGTCTGCCTCGTTTATCGTCTCAACCCAATCGATATTTTTGCCAATCATGCTACTAAGTTGACCGACAAGAACCGACGTATCAATATTGTTGACGACTTTGCCGAGATCTTCGAGGCTGGTGGCGACATTAGTCATCTGCTCAAGAGCACTAAACTGCGCAAGCTCTGCGATATAACTGCTGTTGTCCTGCGGATCGAGCGGGTCTTGATTCTGGAGTTGAGTGACGAGCAGTTGCAGGAAATCTTGCTTGCCGAGCTCGTCATTAGCTTTAGTTTCTTTGGTTTGCGATGCCTCATAAGCGGCGGCATTATAAGTTACGCCGTCAACGGTGATTGTGTTAAGTGAGTTTGCCATAATAATTCCTCCAATTTTTTAAACAGAATAATCAACACCATCCGTGGCGGAACTTTCATTGACAGGTTGAGCATTGTCAACGTCGCGTTCGAGGGCGTCGAAATTAATTCGGCGATTACCTTGACGTTGCTGACGATTTTGTTGCCAAGCCTGTCCTCCTTGACCGTTCATCAAGCCGCCGTCACTCAAGTTAGCAGAGACTTCGACATTATCGACTTTAAGTCCCGCGTTGCTGAGTTCTTGACGGAGCTGAACGAGTGAATTTTCAATAATCGTACGAACTTGCGCGTTGTCGCTGTGAAAGCTGGCATTAACTGCGCCGTTTTGGCTAACGGAAATTCTTAGCGTCAATTCTCCGAGATGTTCGGGGTTGAGCTTGATAATCATTTGAGAATTTTCCGCCGTCCGAATCAATCGCGCTTGACGGACAATCTGCGCGGGAACGTCGAAATCATTTTGCGGCGTAGGCGGAGGTGAGTCGGGTGATTGAGTCGGTGCCGTTTGTATTTGCGGCGTGTCGTTCGTCGTCGTCACTGGAACGGTAAAAACTTCTCCGCCTGTTGAAACTTGTTGGGTTTGAGGTGCTTCAACTGTTGGCTGGAAAGTTTGACTTTGGAAATTTTGTTGTGCGTCGCGTTGTTGAGGTTCTTGATTAAATTGTTGCGGCGTCGATTGCGGAGCTGTGACGGGCGCGGCAGTAGGGGCGTCTTCGACTTGCACGTTTACGCCGAGTATTTCAGAAAAGTTTTGTGGCGCGGGGCGTTCGTCGGCTCTCTGTGGAACAGCGACGGATTGAGCTTGCGCTTGTGCTTGCACTATTGGCTGATTTTCGACGATTTGCGATTGAACTTGTGGTTGCGTTTGAATTACTGGTTGGACGTCAACGGGCTGTGCTTGAGTTTGTGGTTGTGTTTGGATTACCGGTTGAGCGTCAACGGGTTGTGCTTGAACTTGTGGTTGCGTCTGGATTACTGGTTGAGCGTCAACGGGTTGTGCTTGAACTTGTGGTTGCGTCTGGATTACTGGTTGAACGTCAACGGGCTGTGCTTGAGTTTGTGGTTGCGTCTGAATTACTGGTTGAACGTTAACTGGTTGCGATTGAACTTGCGGTTGTGCCTGAATTACCGGCTGAACTTCGACGGGTTGCGATTGAACTTGTAGTTGCGTCTGGATTACTGGTTGAACGTCGACAGATTGCGCTTGAATTTGCGGTTGAGTTTGAATTGTCGGTTGAACGTCAACGGGTTGCGCTTGAACTTGTGGTTGCGTCTGAATTACTGGTTGAACTTCAACGGGTTGTGCTTGAGCTTGTGGTTGCGTCTGAATTACCGGCTGAACTTCGACGGGT
>JAFRRH010000037.1 GCA_017428215.1 Selenomonadaceae bacterium | reverse complement strand
TTAATGGCTCGTCTGATGTTGTCCGGTTGAAAACATTTACTGTAAAGCTTCAACATACGCCTCGCCTCCTTTCGGAAGCTCCTATCTGTTGAAATAAGAATAACGACTAACGCCCTTCCCTCCACTGTGATTAGCAGTTTCTAAGGTACTATGGCGTCTCTGACTTCTGAACTTTATCTGTCACGGTTATAGGCGCAGTACAACGCCCTTTAGCCCGTCTCGAAGTTAGTTTCCTAACCGTTCAGACCTCAAAGGTCCATTTATAACTAGCTTGATAATTGAACTTAGGTTTGTGCTATGTACCGTCTGCATTGAAACAGCGACCCATTAGCTGTTGGCAGAATCCACACGACGATATGTTTCCTGCCTGCAGAAAGGAATTATCCCTGTACTCATTTCAAGACGATTTAGTACATGGAGTTTACGATACGTAAAACGCACATTCGTTGCCTAACCATATTCAATCACGCTACCCGCGTTACTTCAGTTCTGAATCGTGAAGAACTTTCAACGCGACTTCACCGAGCTTCAAACTAAATTTCGCAACTTAGCTTGTCGGAGTATCAGCAATAGGACAATCTGCATTTGTTAGGGTATGCAGTCCTTATTCGTTATAAACGTTAGCCTTTCACACCATCGTCGCGTCGGAGGACTTTTTTCGTTGACAGGAAGATTTTTTTAGCATAAAATGCCCGCGCAAATAAGCTTGTACTCTCATAGGGGAGACGAGACTTGGAGGTTTTACAATGAGAAAAGTTAATCGTGCGTCCATGAGCGACGCGCAAAAGTTCAGCCTGGTAAGGTGCGAGGCAATTTACACGGGAATTGCGCTAATCGGGCTGATTATTTTTTGGCTAATCGCGGGATTCGGCACGGCGTCGAGTGAAATTAAAATTTTTCATTTGCCGCTATGGGCATTGCTCGGAAGCGTCGGCGTTTGGTTCGTCGCGATTTTAATTAGCGCGGTCTTGAGTAAAGTTTTATTCAAGGACATTGACTTGGGGGGCGATGACAATGGAAAGTAATTTTTTCGCGCTCCGTTCCTTGATTTTGCTTTTACCGTTGCTTTTTTTTATGGCGGTAATGGTTGCGATTAGTATTTTCGTGCGCCATAAACAGGCGGGCAAAAATTTCGTCAGCAGTTATTTTGTTGGCAACCGTGAACTTGGCGGCTTCGTCTTGGCAATGACTACCGTCGCAACTTACAGTTCGGTATCAAGTTTCGTCGGCGGACCGGGCATGGCGTTTCAAGTCGGATTTGGCTGGATTTATATGGCTGTCGTGCAAGTGACGGCAATTTTTTTGGTGCTCGGCATTTTCGGCAAGCGTGTAGCACTTTTGGCGAGAAAATTAAATGCCGTTACTGTCGTTGATATAATCCGCGCGAGATTTCAATCGGATTTTTTAGCTGCAGTCGCGGCGTTCGTGATAGTTTTATTCTTTTGTGGCACAATGACGGCGCAATTCGTCGGCGGCGCAAAATTATTCGCGGCAGTCACAGGCTACAGTTACGAGGCGGGCTTAATTTTATTCGGGTTGGTCGTCGTCGTTTACACTTCAATCGGCGGTTTTCGCGCTGTCGCGTTGACTGATACACTTTGCGCTATAATGATGATGATTGGAATTGTCTTGTTGCTAAAATACGTTTTGCAAGCGGGCGGCGGCTACGAAAACATTATGACGACGCTTGAAACTAATAATCCGGAACTTTTTGAGCCGTTCAGTTTTGGGAACATGCCTTGGACGATTTACTTTACGCAATGGCTACTCGTCGGCATTTGCACAATCGCCTTGCCACAGTCGGTCGTTCGCGGCATAAGTTATAAAAACACGCAAGGATTACATCAAGCAATGTTAATCGGCACGGTTGTAGTTGGCTTTATGAATATCGGAATAAATTTCACGGGAATTTTGGCGCACGGAGTTTTAACGGGAACGGCGGCTGATTATGGTGGCGTCGACAACATTATCCCTACAACGATTGTTATGGCAATGCCGATTGAGCTTGTGGGCTTGGCGATAATCGGACCATTAGCGGCATCAATCTCGACAATCTCCGGACTTTTAATCGTGGCGTCGAGTGCGATAATAAAGGACGTTTATTTACATTGGGCGGAGAAAAAAAATCGAACTGTGACGCCTGCGCGGGTAAAATTTTTATCAATGGCGACGACGGCGATAATCGGCGCAACGGTTTTCGTGATAGCGTTGACGCCGCCGAGTTTAATTTGGCTGATAAATATGTTCGCATTCGGCGGATTGGAGACGGCGTTTTTCTGGACATTGCTTTTGGGTTTGTTTTGGAAACGTGCAAATAAAATGGGCGCAATGCTCTCAATGACGGGCGGCACGATAATTTACTGCGCAACTCAAGCGACGGGCTTTAAAATCCTAAACTTGCACCAGATAACGATTGGAATAACGGTTTCGCTGATTTTATTTTTAATCGGCTCGTATCTTGGCAAAAAATCCGACGATGAGACGTTGAAAATATTTTTTCCATAAAAATTTCAAAGCAGTTGACAGATATTTTTATTTTTGATAAGTTTGTTTCCAAGCACAAGGAAAATCGGAGGATAAAAATGATAGAAGAAACTTTCAGCGCGAATGACAGGGCGGCGATTTTAGTTGAAGCTCTGCCGTATATCCAAGAATTTCACGGCAAAACTATCGTGATAAAATATGGCGGCAATGCAATGATAAACGACGAGTTGAAGTCCAGCGTTATGCAAGATGTGGCGTTGATGAAGTTCGTCGGGATTAACGTTGTGATTGTGCACGGCGGCGGACCGGAGATTACTGGTTTTCTTAAAAAAATCGGCAAGGAAAGTTCATTCGTGAGCGGCTTGCGTGTAACCGATGAAGAAACTGTCGAGATTGCGGAAATGGTGCTTGACGGCAAAATAAATTCGGAAATCGTAACTCTGTTAAATCGTCGAGGACTAAGAGCAGTTGGCTTGAGCGGAAAAGATGCGGATTTAATTCGTGCAGAAAAAAAATTGGCGACGGTCTACGAGCAGGGCGAGAAAACCAAAGTTGATATTGGTTACGTCGGCAAATCTAAGCAAGTTAATATTCAAATTGTCAACGACTTAATAAGTCAAGGCTATGTACCTGTAATTGCGCCGATTGGTGTGGGCGAGGACGGCAAAAGTTACAATATTAATGCTGATTATGTAGCGGCTGACATTGCGGGTGCGCTCAAGGCGGAAAAACTTTTATTGCTCACTGATACTGAAGGCGTCTATAAAAATTTTGAGGATAAAAGTAGCTTTATTTCTACGCTCAAAGCTGATGAGGCTCGCGAATTTATCAAAGGCGGCGTGATAAGCGGCGGTATGATTCCGAAAGTCGAAGCGTGCTTGCGAGCTTTGGACAGGGGCGCAAATAAAGCTTATATTATCGACGGACGCCTTCCGCACTCGATTATTTTGGAACTTTTCACAGATTCGGGCATTGGCACGGAGGTTGAATGATTTGGTAGACAAAAATTTATTTCTGCACGATTTAGCGGTCGTTGCAATTCTAAAAAACGAGGGACACTACCTCAAAGAGTGGCTGGATTATCATTTATTGGCGGGCGTTGACCATTTTTATCTTTACGATAATGATAGCCCTGACAATCAAGCGGAAATTGCCAAACCATATGTTGAGGCTGGACTTGTAGATTATTTTTCTGCGCCCGGCAAAGTTATGCAAATGCCCGTTTATAATAAAGCCATTAAACGCTTTAAATTTTTAAATAGATATATGGCGTTTATAGATGGCGACGAATTTATTTATCCGAAATGGCATGAGGGTGGTGGGATTGTCGAATTAGTAGATGAAATTTTATCACAAGTACCTAATGCGGCAGGTTTAGCAATTAATTGGCAGTGTTTTGGTTCCAATGGACAGGAAAAAGCTGATTATTCGCGTGGGGTTTTGGAAAGATTTACGTGCCGTGCTCCGAGTGATTGGCAACTTTTGAATATTTCAATCGGAAATCAACACGTCAAGACGATAGCTAATCCTCGCAAAATAAAAATTTTTTTCAATCCTCACTTTGGAATTTATTTTGAAACGAAATTTCCCGTCAATGAAAACGGAAATATTGTGCAAGGAGCTTTTAATAATCCCGTTACGGCTCAAAAAATAGTTATAAATCATTACTATGTTAAATCTCGCGAAGAATATGCAAAAAAAGTTGATCGCGGCAGAGCAAATACATTAATGAAACGCCGTTTGGAAGATTTTTATCTTCATGACCGCAATGAAGTTTTCGACGACAGTATTTTAAAATATCGTGCTACCCGTGCAGAAAATTTTACCTTAAAAAGTAACGCAGAGAGAATTAATCGCGTAACAGAGGTATTAACTGAAAAATTATCGGCTTATGTTTCAGGCGAGAAGTTTTCTATAGAGACGGCGTTAACTTGTCGAGCATTGAGCACATATTTGCGCGAAAAATTCCCTCACGACGCCGAATACTGGAAAATTTGCGAGGAAGCGTCGCTTTCTGCGATTTTAAACTCTTTAAATGGTATAAATATGCTAGAGGCGATGATTTTTATCCGTGAATTGCCGAATATTTTAATGTTGCCTTATCCTGGCATCGCCGAAATTAATCGTGCCGCATTGCAAATTATTTCGCAGATGAAAGATTTTTACAGATTAAATGGTCATTGGAAAGAATTTACAGATTTAGACTACATACAAGAGCTTTTAAGAGGTGTTTCCTTTGATGGAAGATAAAATTTTTGATACAGACGCGAAAAATTATTTGCCAGTGTTCAAACGTTATAAAATCGTATTGGAGCGTGGCGAGGGCGCATATCTCTACGACATCAACGGCAAAAAATATATTGATTTTCTTGCCGGAATTGCTGTAAATGTTTTGGGGCACAATTATCCTCCGCTGGTTAAGGCAATCGCTGAGCAAGCGTCGAAAGTTATTCATGTTAGCAATCTTTACTACACGCAAGCGCAATCCGACGCCGCCGCAAAATTGGTTAAGCTTAGTGGCTTAGACAGAGCATTTTTTGGAAATTCAGGCGCGGAGGCTAACGAGGGCGCGATTAAAATTGCCCGTAAATTCGCCAAAAGTATTTCCGCTGATAAGACGCAGATAATCACGGCATGGAACAGTTTTCACGGACGGACGCTTGCGACATTAACGGCGACGGGACAGCCGCATTATCAAGAAGGTTTAGAGCCATTGCCGGCAGGTTTTGATTACGTGCACTTCAACGACATTGACGAATTAGCCGAAAAAATTTCCGATAAGACCTGCGCGGTAATGTTGGAGACGATTCAAGGCGAGGGCGGCGTTTATCCTCCGAAAAATGATTATCTCAAGAAAGTTCGCGAGCTTTGCGATAAACACGGCGCGTTATTGATTTTCGACGAGATTCAATCAGGCATTGGGCGTAGCGGAAAATTTTTTGCTTACGAGAAATACGGAGTTAAGCCAGATATTGTCACGTTGGCGAAGGGTTTGGCGGGCGGCGTCCCGATTGGAGCGTTTATCTGCACAGAAAAAGTTGCGCAAGCTTTTAAACCTGGAGATCACGGCACGACATTTGGCGGAAATCCTCTGGCTTGTGCGGCGGCTAATGTTGTACTTGACACGATACCCGATGAAAAATTTTTAGCGCACGTCGAGGAAGTTGGGAAATATTTCAAGGACAAATTGATTGGCTTGCAAAAAAAATATCCCGCACAGATAAGCGAGATTCGCGGCGAAGGTCTGATTTTGGGTGCACAACTTGATAAACCTAAAAAATCAGGTGTGGAAATCGTCAACGAGTGCATGAAGCGTGGCGCGATTATCAACTGCACAGTCGGCACGGTGCTTAGGTTTATTCCGCCGCTTATTATTACTAATGAGCAAGTCGACGAAGTTATTAATATTTTGGATACAGTTTTAGGGGAGTGAGAAATTTGGTTGACAAAGATTTATTTTTGCATGATTTGTCAATCGTCGCGATTCTTAAATGCGAAGGCCCTTACCTCAAGGAGTGGCTTGATTATCATTTATTGGCAGGCGTCGACCATTTCTACCTTTACGACAATGACAGTCCCGACAATCAAGCCGAGGTTGTCAAACCTTATGTTGAGGCTGGATTGATCGATTATTTTCCTTTTCCTGGCAAAGCTATGCAAATACCTGCTTATAATGACGCAGTTAAAAGATTTAAATTTCAAAGTCGCTACATGGGCATCTTAGATGGTGACGAATTCATTTGCCCTAAATTCAACAAGATAGATTTACACCCGATAGTAGGGGGGGGGATTATCGGATTAGTTGATGAAATTTTATCGCATGACCCGAATGCGGCAGGTCTGGTGATTAATTGGCAATGTTTCGGCTCAAACGGGCATGAAAAAGCGGATTACTCCCGCGGCGTGTTAGAACGCTTCACGCGCCGTGCACCGTATGATTTGGTAGGTAACCTTCATGTCAAAACCATTGCCAATCCACGTGTAATAATTAATATTATTAATCCCCACTATGCGAAATATTTTGAAGGAAAATATGCTTTAAATTCAAACGGCAACAAGCAAGCTGTTGTTTTAGAACATAGCATATCTTATGCTTTTAATAAACCTGTAGCTTATGATAAAATTGTCATTAACCATTATCTTACGAAGTCTCGCGAAGAATATCGAGTAAAGAGAGAACGAGGAAGAGCCGATGCTAAAGATGTCGGTAGTTCCTATACGGATCAACAATTTAAAAAAATCGATCATAACGATGAATTCGACGATGGCATTTTATTTTATCGTGACGCACGGGCTGAAATTTATCAACCGCCCGACAAGTCTCACACTGACGAAAGATTATTGAGTGCGTTGGAAAGAAATTTGTCCCCAACTCTTAAAATAGATACGCCGCTGAACTTTTATGCGGGTAAAATGGAAACTTTTTTAACGTGCCGCGCAGTTGCTAATTATCTAAAAACGAAACTTACAGACGACACGCAAGTAAAGCTTTTTGAAGAGGCTTCCCTCAAAGCGATACTTAAAGCTCTTGAAAATTCGCCGAGTGTAGCGGATAAAGAACTTTTCGATAGAGAGTTGCCTGAACTTTTGAAACTTCCCTATCCTGTTGTAGAAGAACTGCGCAAGGTATAAACAGATTAACAACTTTTTGGAGGATTGATACTTTGTTAAAGGGAAAAGATTTACTGTCGATTCACGATTTGAGCGCGGACGAAGTCGCAGAAATTCTTGACTGCGCGGCGCAACTTAAAGTAATGCAAAAGGCTGGTATAGAACACAAATATTTAACTGGAAAAACGCTCGGAATGATATTTGAAAAATCCTCGACGCGGACGCGGGTTTCATTTGAAGTGGGGATATTCCAACTCGGCGGCACGGGATTATTTTTATCTAGCAAAGATTTGCAACTTGGGCGCGGCGAACCGATTAAAGATACGGCAAGAGTTTTATCGCGTTATCTGGACGGAATAATGATTCGCACATTTGAGCAAGAAAAAGTTGAGGAGCTTGCCAAATACGCGGATATTCCCGTTATCAATGGCTTGACAGATTTGCTTCACCCCTGCCAAGTTTTAACTGATTTGCTGACTATTCGCGAGCATAAAGGTAAAAATTTCCGCGCGCTCAAAATGGCTTATGTAGGCGACGGCAACAACATGACGAATTCTTATCTTTACGGAGCGGCTAAAGTTGGAATGACGCTCACGGTTGCAACGCCCGAAAATTATCGTCCAGATCAAAAAGTTTTCGATAAAGCTCTTATAGATGCCGAAGAGACTGGAGCAAAACTTTCTTGGACGGAAAACCCTGTCGAGGCTGTTAAAGACGCTGATATTATTGCCACCGATACTTGGGCGAGCATGGGGCAAGAGGCGGAGCACGATGCTCGTAAGAAAATTTTTGCGCCCTATCAAGTTAACAAAAAACTTTTGAGCTACGCGAGTAAAAATGTTATTGTTCTGCACTGTTTGCCAGCTTATCGCGGCGAAGAAATTACCGATGACGTTTTCGAGGATAATGCCAACGTAATCTTCGACGAGGCAGAAAACCGTTTGCACACTCAAAAAGCAATTATGACTTTAACGATGGGCTGAAAACAGGAATATAATATCGATAATTAACCAAAGTCAAAATGCAAATCGCGCTTATTTTCTCCTCTTTATTAAAGAAACTCAAAGCAAAAAGCCCGTTTCCGGCTATTACGAAACGAGCTTTGTTTACAAGTTGCCCCGTCGCAATCCGGCGGGTTTTTCTTATGACAAAATTGATTTACTTGGCGGTAGTAGTTTTTGTAGCAGTGCGACGCTTAGTTTCGGGCGGATACCAATCAGTTAATCCCCAAAGTCCGTCGCCGGCGTGTTGAAAGCGGCTGTCCATGTTAATCATCGTGTAAATTTCGGAAATAGCCGCCGCCTCGTTCTGTACGACTTTATTTTTCTTGGCGATTATCTGGCGAATCAACTTTTTAAAGTAAATAGGATTGTCCTTGCCCGCCTCGCTTAAGATTTGATACGCAAGGTCAACTTCAGAAATATTTTCTTCCATTTATAACGAACCTCCTAAATTTTTTAAAGAATCAATAACACAAGCGCAACCGGGACGAATATGTTGCATAACGAAAAGCATTTTATGTTCGGGCAAGGCAACGCAACCGCCCGTCCACGGCTTAGCGGGACCGAAACAGTGCATGAACAGCGCGGCGCCTTTGCCGGGCGTGCACTCGGCATTGTAACCCATATTCAAGCAATAGACATAATGCGGATTATAATCAATCAAATGCTCGCTGTTAATCCTGTCAAAATTGGCGGGAGCCTCACGCACGTCGACGAACTGATTGTATTTGTAATCCCAATCGCCCGACCAGTAGTGATTTTCATTAATTTGGACGTAGGGCATCGCGCAACCGGGATCTGGAGCAATGCCGAACGCATAGTCGAAATAAAACGTGCCGACGGGAGTTTTATGGTCGCCTTCTTTAATTTTACCAAGTCCATTTTGACCGATAAAACCCGGCGTCGTCATGATTTGTTCCCATTCGCCCGCAGAATTTTTTTCGTGCATGGAAATCCAAGCCGTCGTGCCTTGAATGCCCGCGACAACAATCATTTGCTCGACAAAGCTGTTGTTTACGTTCGCAGACGAATTGCTACCTAATGCTATACGCTCGCCCAAAGACAGAATAGCTTGAGCGTAGTCATTCACATTCGGATTTCGTGCGATTGGAAGATTTTTAACCCATTGTGGCGAAGGCGTCGCCTGCGCGGTTTGAAAAGCAAACATAATCATCACCACCAATACCAAAAACATTTTACGCATAACGTTAAATCCTTTCACCAAAATCGAGAATGCCCAATTGTCTAAGAATTTTTTGAGCAGTAGATTTGCGTTTATAAACACTCATTCCAATAGGAAAGGTATCATAAAAATTTCCTAATTGTTGTGCTTGAGCTTGTGTGATGAGAGGAACGAAAGGGACACCACCAGATGAAAAATATTTCTTCGGCAACGGAACTTTCAGCAACAGCGCGTTACTGTCATGCTTGCAAAAAATCTGTGCTTTTTTTTCGACTTCTGCCAGCCAGCGGCTACAAGGATGCTTTTTGTCAAAATACGATATTACGCCAGGTTCTTCGCGCCGCCAATCCCAATGAACGCGGAGCAAATTATATGTGCCATCACGCTCTATAAACTCAAGAACGTCACCTTCCTCAATGGCGTTGCCGTTCCTATCTTTGAATTCAGTAAAATCTCGCATGACATTACATCCTTTCGGGAGCGGAAACGCCTAACAAACTTAATGCGTGTTGAATTGTATGTTGAGTAATTTTAAGCAAAGCGAGCCGCGCAATCGCCAAATCTTTTTCGACGCCCAAAATCCTGCAATCGCGATAAAATGCGCTGAATGTCGACGCTAAATCATAAACGTAGCGGGCAATGCGTTGCGGTGCGTATTCAGTTGCCGCCTTCTCAATCTCGTCGGGGTACTCGAAAATTTTATTTATTAAGTCAATCTCCGACGTCGAATTCATCAGCGAAAATTTCGGCTCGCCGTCAAGCTCCAAGCCCGCCTCTTTTGTTTGACGGAAAATTGAACAAATCCTAGCGTGGGCATATTGAATGTAGTAAACGGGATTGTCCGCGCTCTGTGACTTCGCCAAATCCAAATCAAAATCCAGTTGGCTTTCCGTCGAACGCATGAGGAAAAAATATCTCGCCGCATCCGTGCCGACTTCCTCCATAAGTTCACGCAACGGAATCGCCGTGCCCATACGCTTAGACATTTTAACAGCCTCGCCACTTCTGAACAGCGAAACCATTTGCAAGAAAATAATTTTAAGCTTATCGGCGTCGTAGCCAAGCATAGACATTGCCGCCTTGACACGCGCAACGTAGCCATGATGATCCGCGCCCCAAAGATTTATCAGCTCGCCAAAACCGCGCTCAAATTTATTTTTATGATAGGCAATGTCAGCGGCAAGATAAGTTGCCTCACCATTTGCACGAACAACCACGCGATCTTTATCGTCGCCGTATTTTGAACTCGCCAGCCAAAGTGCACCGTCCTTTTCGTAAATGCCGCCCTTCTCCTTGAGCACTTCAATCGCCGCGTTAATCTTGTCGGGGTGCAAAGTTCTTTCACTAAACCAAACGTCGAAGTGCACGCGGAATTTTTCCAAGTCGTCTTGAAGCTCCAGCATTTTGTCAGCATAGGCAAGTTCGCCTAAAGTTTTCAAGCGTTCGTCTTCAGGTAAGTTTAAAAATTTATCGCCGTGACGAGCAATAATTCTTTTAGCCGTGTCGATAATGTCCGCGCCAAGATAGCCGTCTTCAGGGAAGTCAACTTTCTGTCCGAGCAACTCAAGATAACGAGCATTAACGGAAATTGTAAGCTTATCCATTTGATTGCCGGCGTCGTTGATATAGTATTCGCTCTCGACGTTGTAGCCAGCCGCCCGCATAATGTTGACGATAGCTGAACCTGCCGCCGCGCCGCGTCCGTGCCCAACGTGCAATAGTCCCGTCGGATTCGCGCTAACGTATTCAATTTGAATCGTGACGTTGTTTTTATTCGGCAGGCAACCGAAATTTTCCCCTGCGTCGTAAATGTCCTTAAGTTCGCGATAAATTACGTCGGGTTTCAAATAAAAATTCATGAAACCCGCGCCCGCAATTTCAATGCGCTCGAATAAGTCGGAAGTGATTCGCGCTTTAATTTCTTCGGCGATTTTGCGCGGCGACGTGCGGAAAATTTTAGCGGTTTGCATGGCGAAGTTCGTCGCGAAGTCTCCGAATTCTTTTTTAGGCGGAACTTCCAATGCGACTTCGGGCAAGGCGTCCGAAAATTTTAATGCGCCGTCATTCATTGCCGCCTCTACTGCCGCCTTTACGACTGCCGCTATTTTATCTTTAGTCTGCAATTTTTTCCCTCCCATAAAGTTTTAAAATATATTCTGCGAACTAAAGCTTATTCCTGCCCAAAATTTTTTACAGCTAAAGTGCGGTATTGACACTGAAAAATAAATATGATTTAATCACCAACAAGCGGATGTGGCGGAATTGGCAGACGCGCCGGACTTAGGATCCGTTGCTTTCGGGCGTGAGGGTTCGACCCCCTCCATCCGCACCAACTTAGCTGTTAGTTGTTAGCTTTTAGCTGTTAGTGATTGGGGGAAAATTTTATGAACTGGGCAGAGCTTATAATCGCGTCGTATCTTATCGGCTCGATACCGATGGGATTAATTTTCGGCAAACTCATTTGGAAAAAAGACTTGCGACGTTTCGGCTCGCGCAACATTGGCGCGACTAACGCCTGGCGGATTCTCGGCAGGAAAGCAGGTCTTTTAGTTTTTATCTTCGACTTTCTTAAAGGTCAGCTCGGTGTTATGCTCGGCGCGTGTCTATTTGCCTCGCCCGGCGCAATGGTTTTAGGCGGTCTGTTCGCTATGCTCGGTCATATGTTCCCGATTTTCCTCTTTTTTAGAGGCGGCAAGGGCGTCGCGACTGGTCTTGGTGTTATCGCCGCGCTTATGCCTAAAATTACCGCGATTGTTTTTGTCGTTTGGCTCGTACTGTTTTTAATTACGCGCTATGTTTCGGTTGCGTCAATAATCGCGGCTGTCTTAACTCCGATTCTTGCGGTGATTTACAACGAGCCGGTTATTTATTTCTTGTTCGCACTTATCGCGGCAGTTATTATCGTCTTTCGTCACAAAGACAACATCAAACGTCTCAAAGCGGGCAACGAAAATAAATTTTAAGGAAGATTTTTATAATGTCAGATTCTGTTAAAAAGATACTTGAATTTATAGGTGCTTGCATTGTACTTGCCGGTATAGTATTTTTATTTATGAAATTTGAAATTCTTATTGGACATGCTATAGATTATATATGCAATTTGAAGGGCGAGAGCGGGACATATGCAATAATTCCAGTGGCGAGCTTTTGTGTCGCTTTAGTTTGTGGTAAAAGAATAGCTAACAATGAAAGTATGGTCTTTGTTTTATTTATCATATTTACTTTGTCACTGGAAATTTTAACATTTCTATTGGGGCATTTTTTTGGTATAGTTGTCTTTGCGGCTATGACATTTCTTTCTTTTCTTGCCATTATCTTATCGGGAATTATGTGGTTTATTATTCCCATATACAGATTCTTTAAATAAAAGTAAGATTCGTCATCAAATTAATTTTCTCGGAAAGTCAGACCTTAAACGTGCGATTTCTTGCTTATGCTGGAAGAATCAATGCATTTTCAAAATAAAATCTAAGGCGGTGATGAGTTTGGCGAAGAAAATATTTTTACTCCTCGCGCTGATATTGTTAACGGTGGCAATGAACGTTGAGGCGGCGGAAGAAGAATATAGTTTGCCGTTCGAGACATTGGCGAGGGCATATTCCGCAGACGAGAACGAAGCAGTTGGATTGATTCAGATGAAATCAAGCGGCGAGTATGCTTTTATAGCGGTAGCAAAAGGTTTGGACCCTATCGGGCTTATTCCATACTCCCACGAAATTTACAATTTTTATATGAACAAAGACCAGAGCGGAGGTTATCCGCCGGTAATTTTCGCAATGCTACTTCCTCAATCAGAACACGGACAACTTGACGACGAATTGGGCGATTGGGACGAAAATCTCCATATCATACCGGTTTACGCACTGTTCGATGTTAAGGACGGGCAAGTTATTTGCGAAAAGCCGTTTTATTCGGCAAACGAACTTAAAGCCTCACATTATCAAACAAAAATTCAAAATCCGGATCACGAACGATTGATTGAAACTTTCTTGACCAATTTGCCGCGTCTCCACGAAGTTATAGACAGTAAAAACATTTCCTTACCGTAAAAAATTTTTCCCCGACAAAGCACGGGGATTTTTTTATGCAAATTTTAAGGCTTAACAGTGCACAGCTGAAAAATTTATGGTACAATCTGCGAAGAAAATTTTTTCGACTCGGCAGGGAGTGATAGACGTGGAAAATTTGCTGAACTATTTGATAGTAATTTTGATGACGACGGGCGTAATCTTCGGCGGGAAGGCGTTTTGGGATTGGAAAAAAAATCGGACGCCACGACTTGACTTAAAGGAATTGGAGTCGGAGCGGGCGCAATACTTGCAAGAGAACTTCGACAAGGCGACCAACGATTATAATTACTTGGAAACGTCAATGGGAAATATTTCCGACCGTGAACTTGTCAATCAGTTGCGACTGCTTCAGCGGACGGCTAAAAATTTGTTGACGCACCTTGAGAAAAATCCCGAACGAATTGCGTTGGCGTACAAGTTTATTGATTATTATCAAGACCGCGCAGTTAAAATCGTCAAGCAGTATCAGGAGCTTGAGGAGACGCATTTGTCAACCGATAAGGTTCAAGACTTGAAACAGCGCATGAAACGGACGCTTGCCGCACTTGACGAAGCCTATCAAGACCAATTCGAGCACATACTAAACGACCAAATTATTTCCGCCGACGCCGAATTGACGGTTATGGAGCAACAACTAAACGCAGAGGGCATTGACACCAAAACAATCGACGTTGGAGCTGTCGACAAATACGGCAATGTTCGGATTGATACGGATTTGCTTGACCGCCCGATTGAGAATGCGACGCCGCGAAAATTTTTCCCGCAAGGTATGCAACGTCGTCGGCGCGGTGAAGTTGACGCCTTGCCGCCGGATTTACCATTTCCGGAAGAAGACCGCCCGCAAATCGTTCAAACTAAGCTGATACAATCGGCGTTGGCAATTTTTCTCGGCTCATTCGGGGCGCACAAATTTTATCAGGGCAAAACGATTCAAGGGATAATTTATTTCCTGCTGTCGTGGACAACGTTGCCGATGTTGATTAGTCTTGTCGAGGGAATTCGCTATCTGTTTATGCCCGTCGAAGATTTTTACACTCAATACATAAAACCGAAGCGCGATAAAAAAAATCGTCGCAGATAATTTTTAGAGGAGAGATTAAAAATGGCAGATATAAACCTTAATGACTTAATGGCAAAGAAAAAATCCAGCGCGTCGGAAAGTCAAGCCGTCGTGCCTGTGGAACCCGCCAAAGAAATCGAAAAAGTCACTCAACAAATCGAAACGCTTTCGCCCGAAGAAAAAGCTAAAGTCCAGGCGATAAAAGATGAGATTGATTTAACTGATTCAAGCACGCCGCTAAGTTTCGGTGCGCCCGCGCAGAAGGAAATCGCGCAATTCTCCGACAGTATTCTCGCTAAAGTTCGCAGTAAAGACGCGGGCGAAGTCGGCACGCTTTTAAACGATTTAGTTTCTAAAGTTAAGGGCTTCGACGTGACTAAAAAGAGCGGCGGCTTTTTGAGCAACCTCCCGATTATCGGCTCGCTCGTCAACAAGGCTGATGACATGATGCAAGGCTACGAAAAACTTTCCACGCAAGTTGAAAAGATTCAAGCGGGCTTGGAAAATTCCAAAGTCAAAATGCTTGAAGATGTCGTTATGTTCGATACGCTTTATCAAAAAAATCTCGACTACTTTAAGGACTTGCAACTTTATATCCGCGCCGGCGAGGAAAAACTTGACGAAATGCGCACGACAACTTTACCTAAACTCCGCGAACAAGCTACGGCGTCGGGCGACCCAATGGCAGTGCAAGTCGTCAGCGATTTTGAACAGAGCGTTGACCGTTTCGAGAAAAAAATCCACGACCTTAAACTTAGCAAGACGCTCGCTATCCAAACCGCGCCGCAAATCCGTTTGATTCAAAATAACGATAGAGTTTTAATCGACCGCGTGCAGTCCGCGATTTATCACACGATACCGCTTTGGAAAAATCAAATGGTTATCGCGCTCGGCTTGACCCGCCAAAAAGAAGTTATCGAAATGCAACGTGCAGTAACCGACGCCACCAACGACCTTTTGAGACGCAACGCCGAAATGCTTAAACAAAATTCAATCGACACGGCTAAGGCTAATGAACGCGGCGTTGTCGATATTGAAACCGTCAAAAAAGTTAACGAGGATTTAATTTCTACGATTCAAGAGACGCTCCGAATTCAGCAGGAAGGGCGGCAGAAACGTCAAGCTGCAGAAAAAGAACTCGTCGCGATTGAAGGGCGGCTAAAGGACGCACTGCTTAAAAATGCCACCAGAGCTTAAATTATGGCGAAAGTAAAAAAGGATAGGGAATTTGTTCAAAGGCGAATCATAAAGCTCGTAATGCTGTTGCTGTTTTTAATGAGCATAATCGTTTTAAGATATGCGTGGTTGCAACTCGTTCAGGGCAGTGAACTTGCAGAGAGAATGCGTTATCAAGTCGGGCATGATTATTCGGTTCAATCGCCGCGAGGCTCAATCGTTGATAGAAACGGACGCGAACTTGCCGTTAGCACAATGACTAAATCGCTGTTCGTCGACCCGAATCACGTTGAAAATCCTACACAACTTGCGCAAGATTTAGCACCGCTCGTTGGCAAGACTGAACAGGAAATTTTAGACGACATAGCAGTTGGCGGCGGTTTTTCTTGGGTTAAGCGGCGATTGGAGCAATCCGAGTACGAGGCGATTCGGGCATTGATTCGCGAAAAAGGTTACGCCGTATGTTTAGGTTTTCGCGACGAGGCTAAGCGTTATTATCCAAATGATGTGCTTGCGGCTAATGTTTTGGGCTTCGTGGGCACGGACGACAAAGGGCTTGACGGCATTGAACAGGCATTGGACAAGTACATTAAGGGCGAAGTCACTGAATCATTTATCTACGCTGACACGCAGGAACGCCCGATTCTCGAATCAATTTTCACGCCGCACGGCTATCAAGGCGACCGTTGCAAAACTATTCAACTGACGATTGATAGCGCGATTCAATTTATCGTCGAACAGGAACTTGATAGGGCTATGGCGGAAAATGATCCGCTTTCGATAACTTGCATTGCAATGGATCCTCGCACGGGCGAAATTTTAGCTATGGCAAATCGTCCCTCCTACAATCCAAATCGTTTCTGGGATTACGATCAAGAAGTTTGGAAGAATAAATCTGTTTCCTCAATCTACGAGCCAGGCTCCACTTTTAAAGCTGTAGTTGCTGGAGCTTTGTTGCAGGAAGGTATCGTTGCGCCCAATCAAGTTTTCGTCGACCCCGGTTATGTTATCTTTTCGGGCAAAAAAATTCAAAACTGGAACGGCGCGAGCTTTGGCACTGTAACTTTTGCTGACGTTGTTAAGCAGTCGTTGAATACGGGCTTTGCGATTTTCGGCTACGATTTGGGAGCAAATAAATTAATCGAATACGCTAGACTTTTTGGTTTTGGCGAGCCGACGGGAATCGAGTTGCCAGGCGAAGAGGCTGGAATTTTATACGCGCCGCAAGATATGGTTGACTCGGATATTGCCACAATGTCAATCGGGCAAAGTATTGCCGTTACTCCGCTTCAACTTATAACTGCTTTTTGCGCCATTGCCAACGACGGAATTTTACTCAAGCCGCATATCGTCAAGATGATTAAGAACGCGAACGGCACGACATATTCAGAGACGCATGTTGAGGAAGTGCGACGCACGATTGATTCTGCGACGGATAAAACTTTGGTTGGCTTATTAGAGCAAGTTGTTGCGGCGGGCGGCGGCGGCAAGGCTTCTGTTCGTGGCTATCGTGTAGCAGGTAAGACGGGCACCGCGCAGAAAGTCAACGAGTCAGGTTTGGGCTATGACGAGGGCAGATATATCGCGTCGTTTTGTGGATTCGCGCCGGTTGAAAGTCCGCAGATTGCTTTGCTCGTCGTGATTGATGATCCTTATGGCAGTTTTTACGGAGGACAAATTGCCGCACCAGTTGCCAGCAGAATTTTTTCTCAAGTCTTCCGCTATTTGAGGATTGAGCCAAGCGACGCGCCATTAGGTTTAGATTCGGACGAAGTTAGCGCAGATGTCGGAGAAGGCGACGCCGCGATTGGAGATTTGCCGCGCAGAGAGACGCCTAAAGAGATTGAACCTAAAGTTGAGACGCCAAAAGAACAGCTTGCACCGGAGGCGGCTCGCGTCCCGAATTTTTACGGCAAAAGTATTCGTGAGGCGGCGCGGCTTGCAAATGAGGCGGGTATTTCCTTTGCGGCGGAAGGATCCGGCTTTGCAGTCAGTCAAAGCATTGGCGCGGGCGAAATCGTCGACAGAGGTACTACAGTTAAAGTTCAATTTACTCCTTAATAAAAGCTTCGGCTACGGTCGAGGCGATTTTTTTTTGACAGTATGGAAAATTTTTTTATAATGTGTTCGGAGGGTTGGTTATGAAGAAATTTTTTACACTGTTAAGTTTGATTGTCCTTATAAATTTCGGAACATGTTCAGCGGAAAATGTTCATGCGATTGGACGCGGCAATACCGAGCGAATGGCGATTCATAATGCAATGCGGGCGGCTATCGAACACAAATTCGGCGCAACTGTCCACTCTAAAACCCGCGTGCAAAATTCAATGCTCGTTTCTGACGATAATTCCGTTGACAGTTCGGGGCTTATCTCAAGCTGGGAAATTATTTCTAGCCGCGTCGAGAACGGAATTTTTGTTGTAGAGATTAGAGCGGAGCTTGACGACAAAAAAATTTCTGCCATTAATAAAAAAGCTATCGTCGACTTCAACGCAGATAATCCTCGCGTGGCAGTCGTTTCGCTTGATTCGGGCGGGCGGCGTTATGTCGAGATTGAAAACGAAATTATTTCCGCGCTTAAACGTCAAGGCTTTACACGAACGGTTGACCTTGCGCAAGTTAGTCGTGCCGTTCAATTACGAATGATTTCTGCGGCGGACGACGAGGAACTTTGTAAAACTTTGGCGAATGATTTTCATGTGGATTATCTGGTTGTTGCTGAAATAAAAATTTTATCAGCCAACGAGGCTAGCGTTGCAAGCCGCATGATTGAGCTTAACACGGGCGAAATTATTTTTGCTGGCACGGCGACGGGCGGCGGAGGATTTTTAAATGGCGGCGACGCACTCAAATTGGCGGGGCGGCGTGCAGGCAATGAAATTTCTTTAGCCGCTCTCAAATCCGCCGCGCAGGTCGAGCGTCATTTAACTTTGCTGATAACAAAAAATACGTTCGAGCGATTGGGCGGCACGTTAACCGCTGTACGCGAACGCATTAAAAATATTTCGGGCGTGAACGATGCTTTTGCCCGTAACATGAACACGAGCCTTGAACTTGACATTGACTTTGACGGAACAGCCGCTGACTTTGCGCAGATTCTTGAGGTCTTCGCGATTAAAGTTTTGGAACTCGGCGCGGGCTACGTTAAGATTTAAGAATATGTGTCAAAGGTAAAAAGTAATAATACCGACTGTGTGACAAAATTTTGAAACATGCATAATTATTTGCAAGCTTGAATTTCGCCGATAAGATTTTCCGTCCGTGTTAAAAGTTCGGCAAGTTTTTCGCTCTTAATTTTTTCGCTAGCCGTTTGATTATCGACGGCTTTTATTTTTTCGTCGAAGGTCGCAATAACGGGGGAACTATTCTGCTCCAGCCATTGATTAACGCTAGTTTGCATTTGCTCGCCGACGTTATCGGCAACAGTGCTGAAATTTTCTCTGATTTCTTCCATTGCCTTTTGATATTCCCGTTCGCGTTCCTTAGCTTTTTCGCCGTCGCGATAAGTCATGTACATTGAAAGTACTGCACCGGCTACCGCTAAGCCCGCGCCGAGAAGTCTAGCATTGCCCGCAATAAATGCCGCAATACGTTGCGTGGTTGTCAATTCGGCTTGGAAGAACGGCAACGCCTTAACAAAATTTCCGGCTTGATTGGCGATAAATCCTGAAAAAATTCCCGCGTCCTCTGCCAAAAATCCGCCAACTCCAATTTTAACTGCATTGCCAACAAAATTTCCAAGAGGAGTTATCGCGGGGATAGCGAACTGCGCAAGTTGCCCGCCGTATTGCGCGAGAAGTGCACCTGCCGCCAAACCTCCGCCGCCCAAAGCAAGTGCGCCACCGTTGCTCGAAGAGCCGACTCCCTGCGCGGAAAGACTTTGCAAATTCAAGTTGACTTTCTGGAAAAAATTTCGCTTCTCGTAATCTTTGAGGTCATCTTCGACTTTAGCGACAAAATTTTTCGTGCAATCATCAATTTGCGTCGCGTAACTGGCGGCAATTTTTTCAATGCGTCTCTGCGCAATGCCAATAATTTTTTCGGCGTCCTCTTTGCTACTTTGTTTTAAAATATTTTCGGCGACAGTGAGTCCGTAGTTATTAATTTCGCCCTTAAATCGGGTGATAATCATTGCGACTTCTTTTTTGCAGTTGTCTTGACCGTCGAGAAAAATATTTTTGCGTTCGCGAAGAGTTTCAACTAAAGCCGCCAATGTTTTTTTCTCGTCGTCGGACATTCCGCCTGAAGCCTTGCGAATTTCGGCGGCGATTGTGTTAAGCGGCAGATTAATTTTCTGAAGGACGCCTTTCTCCGCAACAAAACGATTTAAGTTAGCAACAAAAATATCATGCCCGCTAAGTTCAAACAACTCCGCTTTAAGTTCGGCGTCGCTTTCCTCTAAGCTGTCAAACCAGGAAGTCGTATCTAAAAACGATAGATAAAGTTCTTTCGGGTCGTGAGGCGCAGTAACTTTTTTTAAGTCTTCGTAAATAACTTCCTGCTGTTCGGGAACGTTGCCAAGCGCGGTTCTGTCCATTTTGTTGACGACTAAAACCATATTGGCGGCGCGTTTCTGGTCAATAGCCAATTCGCGGAAATGGTCGCCCATACGTTGACTAAAGCCCTCGTTCGTGATGACAAAAATCAACAGCGCGGCATGATTAATTTGGTCGTAAGTTATCTCGTCGTGGTCGGGGCGCAATTCCGTATGGATTCCGGGCGTGTCGATAATTTCTAAACCGTTCCATTCGTAAGGCGTCGAATCTTGCGTAGTAATTGCCGCGCCGATTGCAACGTCCTCGCCGGTGAGCATTTTAATAATACTCGACTTGCCCGCGCTGTATTGTCCGACGAATACCAACTTAATCTTGCCGTCGTCGTCGGGGAAATTTTTCGGCAGGTTAGCGGCGTCAATGCCGAGCCGATTAAATTCCTCCGTGACTTCGCGCAAAAGTTGTGCGCCTTCCTTTGTAAATTTGCTAAGCTGAAATTCTTCCATAAAAATTCACCTCGCTAATCTTTTAGCCAATTCAAAGCAACGGTCGGAGGCTCTTTGTTCGTGAATTTTTAAATAGTAAATGGCAACTCTATTCATTGCTACGGCGTCACGACGATTTTTAACCTCTGCCTCTAATTTTTCTAAAGCTCGCTTGACACTTCCAAAACTATGTCGGGGACTTGCAATCATATGTTCAATCTCTACAAAGTCCGCACTCAAGTTGCCGCTCGGAACAAATTCAGGTTCGGTTGGCGCAGATTTTTTTACAGGCTTAGGCGCGGGAGCATTAGTAATAATTGGAACGCCCGCGATTTGTTGCGCAATTTTAAATGTCGTCGCGTTAACTTTTTTCTGCGGGAAGACAGCAACGGCGCGTTCAGCCTCTTTGTCGTCGGTGTCATAGTCAAGCGGATAAACATCAACTTCAAAGTCGCTGTTCAAAATATTTTTAACGGTGTCAGAAACATTTTCTGCCGCCTGCATGACCAAAATTTTTTCTCCTAAAAGATTGGAAAGCTCAACCGTATTCAAATTTGAATGATCAGCGAAGGCAACCATAGTTTCGCCGGGCACACGCGCAATTTCATCGACGGAAGATATAAAGCCCGCGCCTTTGTAAGCAATCGCCTCTTCCAAAAGTTTTGCGTTGAGGTCGCTAAATTTATCAAACAAAGTTGCCGACATGAAAGTTTGCGATTGACCGAGCCGCGCCAACATGTGAGCATAATCGCCAAGCAAGTCCGCAAATTCGTCGACGCCCTTATCCAAAATTTCTTTGTTGAAAATATCAATAATTTGGCTGTGCATTTTATCAAGCATTTCAAAACTAGGAGCGGTTAAATCTTTGCGGAGCTTTGCTTTAGCCTTGCGAATTTTTTCTTCCTTGCTGTCGGAAAAAATCCAACCCAAAAGACTGACGGCGGCAAGTGCAATTCCGATTGGCGGGAAAGCAACGCCGATTGCTCGCGCCGCAAAGAAACCGCCGACGCCGCCTAAGCCGCCAAGTAGCGCAGAACCATATTCGCCCCAAGCCGTCGTGCCTTCCAACTCAATATTAGTCTTTGTATTGCCGCTAAATGTAAACGATAACTCTTGCGTCAATTCGTCGCTAAGTTCCTTGCGCTTGCGTTCACATTCGCCAGCCATTTCCTGTAAAAGATTTTGATAGCGCGTATCGAAGCCCAAACTTTTAATATGCGCCGGCCACGTCTGGTTAATTTTTTCGTCTTCGTAGTGACGGGCGGCAAAATTATAAATCTCGTTGTTCAAAATCTCCGAGAGTTCATCATAAAGCCCGTCCATTTTCTTTTGCGAACGTTGCAAGAAATCTTCACGCCAGTTCATAATTTGATAACGCTTTTCGAGCCAAATTTGACTTTCAAGCAATGCGCCGCCGCTGTGTTCGTAAATTTTTACAATGATATTGCTCATGGGGACGGAAATCCTGTCGGCAAAATTTTTTATCCGCAAGAATCTGCCGTCGTCGCGCACTTTGTCCAGAATAAAATCTTCGACTTCAGCGAATTGACTTGCCGCGAAAATTTCAGCGTCGTTACCTCTGCACGGGTGCGCTTGATAGGCGGCGAGCAAATGCGTCGTGACAAATTTTATCCCGCTCCAGTCTTGGTTATAACTTTTATCGTGCTCTTTGAACTGCTGGATAATCGCGTTAATTTTTTCCGTCTCTTCCAATTTCCGTTGCAAATTTCTCAACGCCAAATTTCTGCGCGAAATGTTAAACGCCATTTTGACATTGATGACGCCGAGAATCGGTTTGCCTAAACTTTTCAGTTGAGCAAGTTTTTCTGCCTCGTCGGCTTGCGGTGCGTCGTCGCTTAACAGGAATAAAATTAAATCCGCCGCTTTAGCCGCCTCCAAAGCAAGTTGCTCGTCTTTTGCTCCGCCGAATGCGGAAATGCCTGGAACGTCTGTAATTTTTAGTCCGTTCCAAAAATAATCGCGCACATCAAGAGTTGTTCGCGACGCGCCCTTTCCGATTGATTCGCCGTTGCCGTGCGTCAAAATTTCCATAAGCGTTGACTTGCCCGCCATTGTACGCCCGTAAACCACGATTGAAAAATCTTTTGAGCGTTCATGCAACTTTTTTAAATCGTCACGAATCCGCTTAACGCTGTCTGTTAATTTTTTAAGCTCGCCCTTTTGCGTATCGACAAGTTCAGTATTTTTAATGCGCGTGAATTGATTTTGCTCGGTGTCAGCGGCGTTAAGTTTATGCGCCGCTTCAACCAGCGTATCTTTAATTTTGTTGTAATTTTCGGCGGCAAGTCTATAGCCTTCTTCGGCTGATTCGCGACATTTGGTAAGCTCCCGCTCGATTGTGGTATCACTCGGCTTGCGAACGGGCGCAGATTTTTTCGCAGAAACATTTGGCATTTGCTTCTGCGCGGGCGGTTCAGGCTTCGTCGATATATTCATAAATTCCGCCAAAGATTTACCGCAACTCATACAAAACTTTACGTCTTGACGAAGAATTTCCGCGCCGCAGTAAGGACAAAATTTCAGCATGCACTCAACCTCCTAAGTCAACTAAAAATGGAACTGATAATGGAGCCGATAGCGTAAATAATCGTGCCGCATATCGCCAAAACAATTTCAATAATGGTACGCAAAATCATATTCAACATTTTAATTACCTCCGCAATTCCGCTTGAAACTTTTTGCAAACTTCCTTGTTGATACGGTAAAAATCTGCGCGGCTCATCTTGTCCGACAAATTTTTTTCGTAAAGTTCATCGACGCGACAAAATATCGGACGCTCCTCGTAAATCGTGCAAAGGTTCGTTGCCTCGTCCAAATATTTACAAACGCCGTCGGGTTTAGCCATATGCCGCGCAAAAAAAACTGCGCCAACTCTCCGACAGCAACAGCCGCAACGTTCACACGGAAACATTTCTTTTCGGCTCCGCAATCTCAAATGACATGACGCCTTTTTTAAGTTCGCCGCGAAAATCTTCCGTTAAGCAATCCAAATCCAGTGGCTTAGTTTGCGCCTCCAACACGTGATAACTTCCGTCCGAATCCTCAAAATACAGCGCGTAGGAACATTGATAATTTTTTTCGTCGATAGCAGAAACTTTGAACTCGCCGCTGATATAATGACAATTTTTTTCCCGTTCCTCGTCGAGGATAATTTTCTGGAGCGCGTCATCGTACCTGCCTTGCAATTCCTCAAGACTAACGTAAAATCCGACGCGATTTAAATGCTTGCCGACCTCTTGAAAAATATCTTGCACGGCTTCAAAAGTTTTTTCGTTAAACAAAGTTTATCCCTCCGTTAAATGCTCATGCCGAGTTCCATTTCCATTTCGTCGGTAATATCGGCGTCTTGACTATTGCGGCGAATTTTTTTGCGTATGGCGGGTGGCAATTCACTTTCGGGCAATGTGCGCCGCGTCGTTTCCTCAAGCCATTTGCCTTGCCCGACTTTATGATAAAGTTTATGCTCAATCTTGGCGTGAACGCTGTCGAGAAGTCCGCCGACCATCATTGCCGCCGCTTTGAACTCTGGACCAAATTCTACTGACGCCGCACGGAGCATTTGCGAAATTCGCGGTATAAAGTCGTGAAGCCACTCCATTATTCCGTCCCAATTATAAACGACTGCCGCAACTCCCAAAATTCCGACAAGTCCCGCGCCGATAAGCCATGCTGCTGGTACCATTTTAATTTCCCCTTTCAAAAATTCGGGAGCGAAGAAAATTCTCCGCCCCCATTAAAACTTCCGCGCAGATTTACTGCACGCGGTTAAAACTTTCGCGATTATGTTTATCCCGTGCGCTTTGGCTCGGTTCAGGAATTTCAAATTTAATATTTTTCTCCGCCGCAAGTTGTTCACGAACTTTAGCAGACAACTTTGAAATGCTCAATTCGCGACTCTTCGCCTCAAGCTCAAAAATTTTCTTCTGCTCGTTTTGGAAGAAAAGCTTATAACTGACCGTGTAGCCTTTTTCGCTGACGTAATCGAGATTGAACTCGCCGCCAACGTAACGGCTATTGCTCTTGTCCTCTTCCTTGAAAATAACCTCGTCAACCGTCTTGGTGTAAACGCGCTGAAGGTCTTCAAGCGTCATTGTCGGGCGAAATTCCTCAATCAACTCGTTAAGCATTTCCATTAAAACTTCTTTGCCGGCGGTAATCGCTTCGCCGACCGTGATTCCTTCTTTGCCCACGATTTATCATCTCCTAAAAATTAAATCGACATGCCAAGCTCCATTTCCATTTCTTGCGTAATGTCAGCTTCTTGTTTGGCGATTTTGGCGCGGATATACGCCGGAACTTCGTCTTCGACAACTTCAAATGTGGTAATTTCTTCCATCCATTTGCCGTCTTCTTTGTAGAAAAGTCTATGCTTGATTGCCACGATACCTTCTCTAACTTTTTCGCCGACGATAACCGCCGCATTTGCAATACCGCGCATTTTCTCCGCAATGGATTTCTTGAGATTCGTCAGGAAGTTGGCAAGAAATTCTTTAAATTCTTCCCAGTGGTAGACGCGCGGAATTAAACCTACAGCCATGAGTACATTAGCTATCATCGCCTTGACGGTCTCAATAACTCCGTCCTTGTCCACGATTTATCACCTGCCAAATTAAATCGACATGCCAAGCTCCATTTCCATTTCTTGCGTAATGTCGGCTTCTTGTTTGGCGATTTTGGCGCGGATATACGGCGGAACTTCGTCTTCGGTGACTTCGCGTTTGGTAGTTTCTTCCATCCATTTGCCTTCCTCTTTATAGAAGAGCTTGTGCTTGAGTTGCGCAATACCGTCCTTGATTTTCTCGCCGACGATAACCGCCGCATGTGCGATACCACGCATAGCTTTTTGAATAGAGGCTTTCAAGTTCGTAAGGAAATCGGAAAAGAACGCTTTGACTTCGTCCCAATGTTTGTAGACGTAATAAGCCGCACCGCCCGCCGCCGCGACTGCAGCAGCTACTAAAACAGGTATCATAAATTAATCACTCCTAAAAATTTTTATCAATCAGCGACGTTTGCTCGCGCCGCCAATTTGTCACGAATATATTGCGGGAGTTCGTCGTCTGTGACTTCCCGCGCAGGGATTTGTTCCAAGCGAATTGTTTTTTTCGCCTGTGAGAGAACTTCTTTAACGTGTTCTTCGGAGACTTCGCGCATTTCGACAGGTTCAAATACCGGCTGTTCTGCCGCGCCGTCGATAATTTTTTGTGCCGCCATGCCGCTCAACACGCCCGCTACGAACGGAATCATTCAATCACCCTCTTAAAATGTCTTCAACGCTTCACGACAATACCACGCCTTTTGATAATTGCCGATTTGGTCGTAATAATCTGCAATGGTGTTCATTGCCGTGACGTCGCGTCGATTTTTAGCTCGAAGCTCGATTAATTGCAACTCGTTCTTTATGCTGTAGAGTGCACAGCCTTTTGAAAGCATATTATCAATCCGCTCAAAGTCTTCGTTGAAATCGTTGCCTTTTACAAATCTCATTTCCGAAGATTGAGTAGGAGTTTCACGCAAATCTTTTCCAGCGCGGTCGAGTTGCCACTTAACGTAATCCTCCGAGACTTCGGCTTTTTGGATGACATTGTTGACAACAACTTTCTTCGGTTTATCGTTTTTGCCGAGTGCAAATCCTACGCCCGCGCCCGCCGCCAATGCCGCCCCGATAATCACTGGAATCATTTTATCACCTCCAAATTTTACTCTGTAGATTTTCGCGCCGCAATCTCGCGTTCAACGTCAGCAGTAATATCGACTTCGCCGAACGCCGCCGCAAGTTTTTCGCGCAAATAATTTGGTAACTCGTCTTTCGGCAAATCAAGCTTAGCATTTTCTTTGAGCCACTCGCCGTTCTCTTGATAAAAGTGACTGTGATTAACGGTTGCCACGCCGCCGCCGCTATTTTCCAACGTCACAATAGAAAAGTACAAAATGCCCGCTTCAGAATATTTCTCGCGTAAAGCATTGTCAAGCCGCTCAATAAAATACAAAACTTTATCCCAGCTGTCGCCGAAAAGCGCGTTGCAAATCCGGTTCAGGATAGAATTAAAAGTCGCCTTCACTCCCGAATCACGCCTTTACCTTTGGCAACTTGCTCCTTAACATATTCTTCGCTGACGACGCGCTTTTCAACGGTGACACCTTTGTTAGCGTTCTTGCTGGCTAAAGTTTCTTCAACCGCCTCAAATACCAAACTTTTATCGACGATTTCAGCATTTTGACGCGCCGCCTTAAACGCCGCCATTAACACCGCGTTGGAAATGTCGGAGCCGGAAAGCCCCTCGTATTTTTCGGCAAGCTCATCAATATTAATGTTATTGGGCATGGTCGGCAAGATATAATGTTGCCAAATTTTTTTACGGCATTCGAGGTCGGGAAGTTTAAATTCAATGTGCGTGGAAATTCTGCGCATGAACGCCGGATCGAAGTTGGAAATAAAATTCGTCGCGAAAATTACAAAATCTTGATAATCGTTCATAACCATGAGCATAACCGAGCGCGTTTGGTTAACGCTAACGTCCGTTGCGCTGGACATGTTAGTTACACGCTTGCTAAGGATTGCGTCGGCTTCGTCGAAAAATAAAATACTGTTAGTCGCCGCCGCCGCCTCGAACGCCTTACGAATATTTTTTGGTGTTTCACCGACGTATTTGGACTCAATATCGGCGTAGTTGACGGCAAGGATTTTTCTGCCGAGATGTTTAGCGATTGCGTGCGCCGCCATAGTTTTGCCGGTGCCAGGTTCGCCGTAAAGGTTGATTCCGATTCGGCGGGACTGTTTATAAACCGCTTGCAAGCCCCAATCCTCAAAAACTTTCTTGCTGTTCTCCGCGTAGTTGGCAACGTCCAAGATTTTATCCTTGACCGCTTGCGGCAAAATTATTTCGTCGAACGAATATTTCGGCTCTTCAGGGTAAAACTCAATCGGCGGCTCTTTGCTTTTCTTAGTCGCGTGAACTTCGGCTTCCGCTTTTTTCTCGTCGTCGGGCGTGATTCTTTTCCATAAACTCATTTGAAAAACTCCTCCTTAAATAAAATTTATTATACCAAAATGAACTTGCCTATTGGTGTCCTGCCAGGACATTCGCAAAAATTATGATATATATATATTATATCACCCCCCCCTATTTTGTCAAGTTTTAACGTCAACTTAATTTTCAGCTATTCAAGGTAGCAGTCTTTGTTGTATAATGGCGGAAAAATTTTTAGGAGAGTGAATTATGAACGAAAAACACACGCGCCCTGATTGGGACGAATATTTTTTGAACATAGCCCGCGAAGTCGGCAAGCGAGCAACTTGTCTGCGTCGACGCTACGGAGCGATTATCGTTAAAGAAAAAATTATAATCAGCACAGGTTATAACGGGGCACCACGCGGCGAGGTTAATTGCATAGACAGCGGCATTTGCGAGCGTGAACGTCTGCACGTGCCTAAAGGTGAACGCTATGAATTGTGCGTTGCAGTGCATGCCGAGCAAAACGCGATTATCAACGCCGACCCAAATAAAATGGAAGGCGCGACGATTTATATTGCGGGTGTGAACTGCGCGGACGGCTCCAATGCTTCGGGTGAACCGTGCAAGCTCTGCCGACGTATGATTATTAACGCGAGAATTGCTAAAGTTGTCTACCTTGACCGCGACGGAAAAATTATTAGTAAAGCTCCAAGCGAAATTCAAAATTAAAGCAGGTTAATCTGCATTTACGCCGAATAATTTTTCGGCAAGGAGGTGGGCGCAATGCTCTATGCAATGATTGACGTCGGCTCAAATACAATACGCATGGCAATTTACGAAATTGACGGCGACCGCGTCGAAATGCTAATGAAAAGGAAACACACCGTCGGGCTTGCGTCATATGTGCGCGACGGCGTGATGCAACGGCAAGGCATTGACAAGGTTGTTGAGATTATCGGCGAATACCGCCATTTTCTTGACGACTTTGGAATAACGCAAGTAACCGCTTTTACGACCGCCGCCCTCCGAAATGCAGTTAACGGTTCGCAAGCTGTCGACGAAATTTCTTTCCGCACGGGGATAAATATTTTGCTGATGAGCGGCGACGACGAGGCAACCTACGACTTTATCGGCGCAACGCACGACCTAATTGACGAGAAAGGCTTGCTGATTGATATAGGCGGCGGCTCAACGGAAATTGTTTACTTTAAAGACCGCGAGATAAGAGTTAAAGCCAGTCTGCCAATCGGTTCGCTAAGTTTTCATACACGATATACGGGCGTGCACATTTTGCCGAGTGCTGTGGAGATTGCTGAAATGTACGCTGAAGCGGAAGCCACTGTTAGCGCGGTGCAGGAATTTCAAGCTGTAAGCCATGCGCAAATTTGCGGTATCGGCGGCACGTTTAAGGGCGCAATGGCTCTTTACAACGCAATGTACGGTATGACGCGAAAAAATATGCGTATGGAAGTAAGGCGTATTCAAGACATTTTACACCGATTCCGCCGCGACCACGAATTGATTGTTCCCGATAAAATTTTGCTGATGAAAACCGTTCCCGAACGAATACATACGTTTATGCCAGGGCTGGTAATAGCTGACGTGCTCGCTAAACGTTTCGGAAGTCTTCATATAATTTACAGTGATTCGGGCGTCCGCGAAGGTTATATCTACGACAAAATTATTGATAGAGACTACTTTTAAGGAGTTGGTAAAGTGATTTTAGCTGATAAAAATACAAAAGTTATCGTGCAGGGTATCACGGGCAAGGCGGCGACTTTCCATACAAAACAAATGCTCGCCTATGGCACAAAGATTGTTGGCGGCGTGACACCTGGCAAGGCAGGACAGACCGTCGAAGGCATTCCCGTTTTCAACACGGTGGAGGACGCTGTTAAGGCGACTGGTGCGACGGCGTCGGTTATCTACGTTCCCGCCCCCTTTGCGGCTGATTCTATTTTAGAGGCGATTGACGCGGGACTTGACCTCGTTGTCTGCATTACCGAACACATTCCAGTTTTGGATATGGTAAAAGTTCGTCGCTACATGGTCGGCAAAAAAACGCGCCTTATCGGACCGAATTGCCCCGGCATTATGACGACGGACGAAACGAAACTTGGAATTATTCCCGGCAATGTCCAAAAGAAAGGGCACGTCGGATTAGTTTCGCGCTCCGGAACTTTGACTTACGAAGCGGCGTTTCAGCTCATGAACGCGGGCATTGGCATTACGACTTCTGTTGGCATAGGCGGCGACCCCGTCAAAGGTTCGGACTTCATTGACATTTTGCAACTTTTCAAAGAAGACGACGATACTAAGGCGGTACTTTTAATCGGCGAAATTGGCGGCAATGCTGAAGAGGACGCGGCTCGTTGGATAGCAGAGAATATGCCCGAAAAGCCCGTTACTGCATTTATCGCAGGGCGTCAAGCTCCTCCGGGTAAACGTATGGGGCACGCGGGCGCAATTATCAGCGGCGGCAAGGGCACGGCGGCAGATAAGATTAAAGCTCTTAACGCAGTCGGAATTGAAGTTGCAGATACTGTTGCTCATATCGGCGATACTGTCGTTGACACACTTAAACGCGCTGGCATTTACGAAATTTGTCATACATGTTAATTAATATTTGATAATAAAAAAATCCTCTGCGATTAAGTTGCAGGGGATTTTTTGTTGCAAGAAAATTTTACTTCATGAGAACGGCAACAACCATTGCTCCGACGCCGATTATTACTGTAATGAACATATTTCGTACGTTGTTATTCAAAATTTCGCGAATCTCTTTCATATCGGTATCTTGCCGAGCACGAATCTCACGAATGTCCTCATCTTGCCGCGCACGGTTGGCTTGCATTTCAGTTACGACCAAGTCAATTTTATCAGACAGGGCGTCAACCTTCGCCGCAACTACAGCCACTTGTCTTTCCAAGCTCGTGATACGCTCATCAAGGTTTGCTCCGCTGTTGTTTGACATTACAATCACTTCCTGCTAGCTAATTTTAGCCATCCACAAACCATGCAGGTTGCAGTACTCGTAAGCGGCAATGGGTTCGTCGCCGTCCGCAACGATAAATTCGGCTTCGGGCTTGTCAGCGGCGGTTAAGTGGACGTATTGCCCGCCCTTTTTAGTCTGCAAATAAATCCACTGAATCAAATGGGCTTCGGTCATGGGGTGCGCAACGCTACCGACTTTAACGCTAACTTTTTTGCCGTCGACAGTCACTTGAGGAACGTGCTTTTCCTGCGCGGCGTCGGTTGTGTTAGCTGTCAAAAAATTCATGGGCTTTCCGCCGCAAGAAATATCCGCTCCACCGCCGCTAATCAGCATGATAATAGATTTTTTGTCGTCCGAAATCAAAAGTCTGCTCATAAATCATTCCTCCTAAAATTTGTTCGTTAATCCGAGTTCGTCTAAGAGTTTTAAATCACTTTTGATATTCGTATTCGACGTGGTGAGCATATTTCCTGTAATCGAGGCGGACGCTCCGTGTAAAAGCGCAGAGGCTCCGCAGTCGGGCAAAAATTTTCTGCCGGCGGCTAATCTGATATTTGCAGTCGGATTTATATAGCGAAAAATTGCAATCGTGCGTAAAATATCTTCGACGGGTAGCGGCTTAAGCTTTTCAAGAGCCGTGCCAGGAATCGCCATTAAAACGTTAACGGGAATTGATTCAATCCCAAGCGCGGCGAGTTCAAACGCCAAATCAATCCTGTCCTGCCAAGTTTCGCCCATACCGATTATTCCGCCCGAACATACGCAAAAACCTGCCGCCTGCGCAAGCTTAATCGTCTTGATTCGGTCGTCGTAAGTGTGCGTTGTACAAATCTTTGAAAAATATCTGCGCGAAGTCTCCAAGTTATGATGATAGCTCGTTACTCCCGTCGCTCGAAGTCTTTTAAGCTGTTCGGCGTTTAAAATGCCATGCGAGGCGCACAGTTCAATATTCAAATTATTTTTCAGAACTTTATAAGCTTCAATCGCACGCTCGAAATTTTTATCGTCAAGAGCGCGTCCACTCGTCACGATAGAAAATCTATTGACGCCCGCCTTTTCATTAGCCAGCGCGACTTCTAAAATTTTTTCGGTCGGAAGAAAGTCATATTCAGCAACGCCGGTTTTGTGCCGCGCAGATTGAGCGCAGTATTTGCAATCCTCGCTACAACGTCCGCTTTTTCCATTTATAATCGTGCAAAGGTCAATGTGGTTACCGCAAAAATTTTTCTGAATCAAAGCCGCGCCCGTCTGAATTTTTTCTAGCGGCGTCGTTAACAGAAATTCTAAATCATCATCGGGTTTAAGGCGTTCGCCGTTAATAATTTTTTCTGCAATCAAAGTTATCGCCTCTCCAAAAATTTTTTACACATTGTTAACGCGCCGATTATATATTAGCCTATGGTTAACGTCAATAATTTTGATTGTTTACCTTACAGACAAAAAAATAGAGCGCGTCCCCGCATTTGGAAACGTGCTCTTTAGTTTACGAAAAAATTTTATCCGAGAATAACGAGCGACTCGTGAGCTTTGACGCTTTGACCCGCCGCGACATTGAATTTTTTAACGGTGCCGTCAGCGTCTGCGGTAATTTCGTTCTGCATTTTCATAGCTTCAAGAATCAAGAGGACATCGCCCGCTTTGACTGCCGCACCTTCTGCCGCAACGAGTTTAATAATTTTGCCAGGCATTGGGGCATCAATCGAATGTTCGCCTGCGCCCGCCGCAACTTTGGGAGCCGCCGCAGGAGCAGCTGCTTTCGGTGCGGGAGCAGGTGCCGCCGCTTTAGGAGCAGGAGCCGCTACTTTCGGTGCGCCGCCCGCCGCTTTTACTTCCTCGACCTCAACTTCATAGGTAGTGCCGTTTACAGTGACATTGAATTTTTTTGTTGCCATTGAAATTTTACCTCCGATATATCAGCGATTAATTTTGCTCGCGAGAGCCCAGTTGTCGTTGCGTTTAATTTTAACAGAGACGACTTTTCCGCCGCCGCACATTGCTTGAACCGCCGCTGTAATTGCCGCGATAATTTCCGGTTTAATTTTTTCAGCCACAGTAACTCCTCCTTAAAGCGGAATGTTGCCGTGTTTTTTAGCGGGACCGACTTCGCGCTTGCTTGCGAGGGCATTTAACGCCGTGATGACGAGCGGACGAGTTTCTTTCGGCTCAATAACCATGTCAGCATAACCGCGTTCAGCCGCCTTGTAAGGTGTCGCAAACTCTTCGACGTATTCGGCAGTCTTCTTGTCCTTTTCGGGGTCTTTGCGGAAAATAATATTCGCCGCGCCTGCAGGACCCATAACCGCGATTTCTGCTGAAGGCCACGCCATAACTTGATCCGCGCCCAATTCACGACAGCACATCGCGATATACGAGCCGCCATAAGCCTTGCGAGTGATAACCGTAACTTTAGGAACCGTCGCTTCAGAATAAGCGTAAAGCATCTTCGCGCCGTGACGGATAATGCCGTTATATTCTTGATCAACGCCAGGCAAGAATCCAGGCACGTCAACCAAATTCACGAGTGGCAGATTAAATGCGTCGCAGAAACGAATAAACCGCGCAGATTTATCAGATGCGTCAACGTCTAAGCAACCCGCCATAACCGCCGGCTGATTGGCGATAATTCCGACGCTACGTCCGCCGAAACGCGCAAAGCATGTGATAATGTTCGTTGCAAAGTGCTGATGAACTTCGTAGAATTCGCCGTTGTCAACAATCATGCGGATAACGTCTTTCATGTCGTAAGGCGCGTTGGGATTGTCGGGAATAATCGTGTTGAGTTCCTCGTCTTGACGGTCGGGATCATCGTCATTGTAGACAAGGGGCGCGTCCTCTAAATTGTTGCTGGGCAGAAAACTAAGCAAATAACGGATTTGCTCAATGCAATCTTTTTCGTCTTCTGCCGCGAAGTGTGCAACGCCCGAACGAGTGTTATGTGTCATTGCGCCGCCGAGTTCCTCTGCAGTGACTTCTTCCGCCGTAACGGATTTAATAACCGCCGGTCCCGTGATAAACATTTGGCTGGTATTTTTAACCATGTAAATAAAATCGGTGATTGCAGGGGAATAAACCGCGCCGCCCGCGCAAGGTCCCATAATTACGGAAATTTGCGGAATGACACCTGAAGCCGCCGTATTGCGGAAGAAAATTCCTGCATAACCGCTGAGTGCGTCGACAGCCTCTTGAATACGTGCGCCGCCCGAATCGTTAATGCCGATAAGCGGTGCGCCCATCTTCATTGCCAAATCCATGACTTTCCAAATTTTATGCGCGTGTTTTTCACCGAGAGAGCCGCCCTCAACTGTGAAGTCTTGCGCGAACGCATAAACCAAACGTCCGTCAACAGTACCGTAACCAGTAACGACGCCTTCGCCGGGTAATTCTTTTTTGTCTTGTCCAAAATTGGTGCAACGGTGCTTAACGAACATATCGAGTTCAACAAAGGTACCCTCGTCAAAAAACATTTCAATACGTTCGCGAGCAGTCATCTTGCCTTTTTCGTGCTGTTTATCAATTCTTGCCTTACCGCCGCCTTGAAGAATATGTTCCTTCTTGGAGTGCATTAAGGCAATTTTTTCTTGAACTGTCGCCATTAAATTCGCCCCTTTTATTTCAATAAGATAGGCAGTATTGTAAAATTTTGTCTTTATTTGGTTCCCAAACTCTTGTAGCTCTGAGGTTGTCGCGTTTTGCTTCTTCGCTACTAAGCCACCACATACCGTCGCTGGCTTTGCCATAAATGCGATGTTCGGTGTAAGTGAGTCGAGCGTTTTTAATATACTTGAGTGTCACATGTACATAATCGACGCCGTTGGTATCAATCGATTCGGTGACGATGTAAATGTCGCGCCCTGAATCGGATTGGATGTAAACGTCCTGCGCGGCAACGGTCGGAATTGCCATGAACTGACTACCGATGATTAATCCCGAACCAACGACAAGCGATTTTAAAAATTTTTGCATAGCGTGTCTTCATTATATCGGTTGGCAAAGCTCCAAAAGGACGCCGTGAGTTGCTTTCGGGTGAATGAACGCAATCATCTTGTTGCCTGCGCCCTTGCGCGGTTTTTCGTCGATAAGCTTAACGCCTTTTTCCTTGAGGTCGGCAAGAGCCGCTTCCAAATCGTCAACGAGCAAAGCGATATGTTGAATGCCGCCGCGTCCGCCTTGTTTTTCCATAAACTTTGCAATCGGGCTGGATTCTTCGGTTGCAACGAGCAATTCAATTTCGCTGCCATTGGGCGTAGGATAAAAACCCGTCGTAACTTTCTGCTCAGCAACGGTTTCTTCGCCGGTGGACTTCAAGCCGAGCAATTCCCAGAACGCACCGACTTCTGCCAAATCTTTTGCCGCAATGCCAATGTGGTCTACGCCAAGAACTTTGAACATTTCATTAAAACCTCCTAAAATATTATCTGTTAAATTTCCCTAAAAATTTTCACGCGGGAACCAGTTGGGATTTTGGGAACAGGTGCCGGATCTTCCAATTTCTCGCCGAAAACCATTTGCGCAACCAAATCCCAACTATCGGGCAGGTCGAAAATTTTTCTGATGTCCTCGTCAATCAGCGGGTTATAATGCTGAATGTTGACGCCAAGCCCCATATCCTCAAGTGCCGTCCAGATTGCGAATTGCAACATGCCATTTGCCTGCATAGCCCAGCCGGGGAAATTGTCTTTGTAAAGCGGGAATTGATCCTGCATAGCCTTAATCATATTGCTGGATTCAAAGAAAAGAATCGTACCGTAAGCGTCCGAGAAACCGTCGATTTTGGCATCAGTTTCCGGCGAGAGTTTGTCAATTGATTGAAGCGCGGAGCGGGTAATATCCCAAACGTTTTCGTGATGATCAAGCATTGTCACGACGATACGAGCCGATTGCATATTGAAAGGCGTCGGAATGTCTTTAGTCATGCGTTCGACTGCCGCGATAATCTCCGTTTGAAGTACGGGAATTTCTCTGCCGAGCTTATAAATGGAACGGCGATTTTTAACTGCCTCTTGATAGCTTTTCATTTTAACTTCTCCTTAACCACTAACCCCTAAAAATTTTTATTTATGCATGTCGCCTGTCTCAAGGAAGCGCGTATGGAAACTCAATGCCTCGTGCAAAAGGTGCGGCGTCGCGGCTTTCTTAGTTGCGGCAAGAGCGCGTTCGTAATAATCAAGCAACAACGGACGATAATCCGGGTGTGCGCACTTGTTGATAACTTCCAAAGCACGTGTTCTCGGCTCCAGTCCGCGCAGGTCGGCAATACCGTATTCGCTGATGATAATGTCAACGTCGTGTTCGGTATGGTCAATATGCGAGCACATGGGAACGATTGAACTAATCTTGCCGCCCTTAGCTGTTGACGGCGTGTAGAAAATTGTCAAGTAAGCGTTGCGAGCAAAGTCGCCACTGCCGCCGATACCGTTCATCATTTTGGTACCGGTTACGTGTGTCGAGTTAATGTTGCCGTAAATGTCAACCTCAAGCGCGGTGTTCATTGCGATAACGCCGAGACGGTGAACAACTTCGGGCGAGTTGGAAATTTCTTCGGGACGAAGCAAGATATATTTGCGATATTTGTCGATTCCCTTGTAGAATCTTTCCATGCCGGCTGGCGAGGGACTAAATGCCGTGCCACTTGCGAATTTGAGTTTGCCCGCGTCGATAAGGTCAAGCATTGCGTCCTGAATAACTTCCGTGTAGACAACGAGGTCGCTGAAATCGCCTTCGACAAAACCTTCAAGCACTGCATTGGCAACGTTGCCGACGCCAGATTGAAGCGGCAAAAGTCCCTTAGGCATACGACCGGCTTTAATTTCGGCTTTGATAAGTTCGAGCGTGAACTCCGCCATTTTTTTAGAATTTTCATCAACGGGCGTCAAATCGCGCGTATGATCTTTGATGTCGCAGGGAACGATGTACTTAATCTTGTCGGGCGTGCAGGGAATAAACGTCGTACCAATTCTATCGTCGGCTTTGCGAATAGGAATTTCCAAACGATTCGGCGGGTCAACCGGAACATAAACGTCGTGCATACCCTCAAGCTCAAGCGGTTGCGTCGTGTTGACTTCGACAACGACAGTATCCGCACTTTGAACGTAGCTTGCCGCATTGCCAAGAGAAGTTGTCGGAATTAAATTGCCCTCTTCCGTTATGGCGCAAGCTTCAACCAACGCGAAATCGGGTTTCTTTTTAATAAATCCGGTTCGTGTGAGCTGTGCGCTTTCGGAGAGGTGCAAGTCGAGATAATCAACAGTTCCGTCGTTGATAAGCGGGCGGAGTTTGCTGTCCGTCTGATAGGGCAGACGCTGTTTAATGCCGCGAACTTCGGCAAGTGCTCCGTCAAGTTCGGGACCGGTCGACGCGCCTGTCCAAATATTGACTTGGAATGGGTCTTTCTTCATGCGGTCGGCAAGGGCAAGCGGAACGGCTTTAGGATAAGCACTAGCCGTAAATCCACTGCAAGCAATCGTCCAGCCCGGCTGAATCCAATTTGCCACTTCCTCCGCGCTAACTATCTTGCTCAACAAATCTTTGTTGCGCACTCTGTCGGTAATATCAATCATCTAAATCCTCCTTTGCATAATCAGCGATTATAATTATCCTTGAATCGATTTATTTAAGTTTAACACGTCGATACTTCAAAATCAACTGTTGCAAAAAAAAATCCCGCCGAACTTTTCGACGAAATTTTAATCTTGCTTATAAAATATTTGTCGTGGCTTTTCCTTTACTTGAATTTGCCAGTAATGCCCAATACTTCAACACTGCGTTTATCTCCGCGCTCTGCCGCCGTTTGCCACCATTCAAGCGCACGAGAATAACATTTTAAATTCCAAAAAATTCCTCCGAGTTCGCTGACGGAATCATTATCGCCAAGACCACTTGCATCAAGACAGCTTTCAATCGCCGCATGAATATTTTTCGGCATGCCTAAACCATTCTGATACATATACGCCAAATATTTAATGGATTCAACATGTCCCGTTGCCGCCGCACGCGAAAAGCTTTCCAGGGCATTTTTATATTTCTTTTTGTTAAACGCCGCTTTACCCAAAGAGAAATCATCATTTGCAGTTGAATGTTTACGTGGCTTGCCAATTTTAGGCGGCAAAAATTTTTCTGCCGATAAATCGTTTGAAATATCGACATTAAAATTGAGTAGGCGACTTTTTCTTTCGAGCATATCATCTAACAAATTATCTGAAGAATTTTCATCACTAAAGATTTTGCTACTTTGTTTAGGGCAAATTAATCGCCAATTATTATAAAAATTTTTCAATGCAGAGCTTATTTCTTCCATAACAACAAAATCTTGATTCAAGAAATCAATTTTATTGTAAATGTTTTCTGCATGCTGGCGAAAAATATTCGTGCAAAGTTCGCGTTGATTACGGCAAATTGTCGATACCTGCGTAAAATATTCAATCGTTGCGGCGAAAAATTTTTGTCGCAAATTTTTTTCTAGCGCGTTCATTTTATCATTAAAAATTTCTTCCAAATGATTCCGCAATTCTCTACGAAATGTTCCCGCCAGATAAAAATTTTCAAGCAACTGTTTGCGGTTCGCTTTGAAGAAAGTCCAATCTTCCGCTACTTCCTGCGTACAAATAATTCGTGTACAACGTTTGACGAGTTCCGACAAGTTATCGCGTGAAAAACTTTCTGATATGCCAACGTTAAAGGGCGGCACGTTAATTTTTATTTCCGGTAAAGTCGTATCCAAACTTGAAGAATTCTCTGCTACCGAAGAAACACAATCGATAAACTCTTTTGCTTGCGTTTTATGCTCGTCAATAATCTTTTTTGTCAGAGTAATTAATTGCTTTGATTGCTCGTCGTATTCGCTTTGCAACTGATTTTCCACAGTGGCGACAAAATTTTTAAGCTCCGTAGAAATTTTCCCTTGATGTAAAGCAACCATTTTTTCCGCAGAAAATTCTTCGCTAGCAATTAATTCATCAAAAATATTATCAACGTCCGATTTAATCGCCTGAATAAAATTATTTATCGCGTTGTTTACGTCATAGAGCAGAGCTTTGGCAACCGAATTTCCGCTAACGGTTTTTTCTTGCATAGCGATTACCAAAATTTTTTCGCGAAGAATTTCTATTTGACGGGCGTCGGCAGAAAGTTTTTTAGTTTGAATCAATCGCATATTTTTTAAAGTATCGTCGTCGATAAACGCAACGGCGCGTTCAACTTGTCGTAATAATTCTCCCGTTATCGACGGATTTTTTTTGAGCGATTGACGAAGATATTTTTCAAGATAAGGCACGCCGGTTTTCTGTAAGAGTGATTTGCTTGACGGATTTGGCAACGCCTCAAAAAATTTTTCAAGGAAATTTGTTGTAAAAAATTCTTCGCGACCGGTTAAGCCAAGAGAATTCGTGATTTCGGCGACGGTAAGCCATTCATCACCACTTGCCGAGATTGTTAAAAAAACTTCGGGTGCGTCGAGAAAAAATATCGGCGCGTCGTTAAATCCCCTTGCGTCCAGGATTTTTGCAAAGTCAAAAAAGATTTTCGCGGAATTTATCGCCATATCCGATTCGCGCAAGGCGGGATTAATCAACACGAAAATAATTTTATTTTTGTCCTGCGCGGCGGCAATGGTTTCTAAAAATTTTTCCGTCCGTGCAAAGTCATTGTTCAAAGCATTAACAGCGAATACGCAAACATTACAATTCGGCAAATTTTTAGAGACTTCAGCGTCCGATAAAATTTCCGTCTCAAAATTCAGCCGCTTGAAAATTTCCGTCAAATGCTCGTGTTCGCCTGTAAGGATTAGCTTAATTAGCGTGTTGAAACTTTTTAGATATTTTTTTAGCTCTTCCGTTGCCGATAAAAATTCTTCAATGTAAGAAATATTCTCCTGCAATTTTAATTCGGCGGTTTTATCTTGCAAATTTTTCACGCCGTCAAGTTCCCTCAAAAAATTCTCGGCATTGTCCATTAACTTTTGTTCAACGGCGATTGCTGAAAATTCTTCCGCCGAACAAATTTCAAGCGGCACTTGCAGAAATGAACATTGCCTTTTGATTGCGTCCGACATGTTGATAAAACTTTGCGGCACTACCAAAAAATTTTTTCCCGTCGCCATAAAGTTTTCGTCGTATGAAATTGCTTCCAATACAGCGGATAAAGTTTCAACCTCAAATTCCCCTGTCGAAGAAATTAACTTCGCCGCGCAGGGAAATTTAATCTCTTGAGCAATGCGAGCAGAAATTTCCGCGTCAAAAAACTCTTGGACATCAGGCAACAGATAAATTTTATTCGGATTGGCGTTAATGTATGCAAGTATTTCCGCTTTACCCGCGCGCAAAAATTCTTCTGGAACGGCGACGCATTTTTTATTGCTCCAAGCCCAAAGGTTCATGCTACTCTCTCCAGCTTATCGACGACTTTGCGGACGCTCTCGACGATATTTTTCTTAGTTTGGTTTTCAAGATTCCTCTGGTCAAGCCCTCTGAACTCGTCCTCTTTTACTTTGCGAATGTTATCGGTTATCCACTTGTCGAAAAGTTTCGCGCCCTCAGCAGTCTCCTCGTCCTTGCGAATGATATTGATATTTTTCGTCATAACGGAAACAAACGCTTGCTCCAGCCCGATTGCGTAGATAATCGCCTCAAGCGTAAATTGCCGCAAAATTTCAATGTCCTCGTTCAATACATTTAACATATCTGCTTCGTTAGAAATTTGCATTTGCCGGCTTAATTCGTGCATTTTCTTTAACTTGTCCACAGTAACCTTGCCCGAAAAACCGGATTTGCTCTTTGAATAAGTGTCGATTGTGTCGTTCAAGCGGTTAATGCGATCTTCTTTGTTCAAGTTCGACCAGTCGTTTTTGTAAAAAGTCCCCTGAAGTTTGCCTTTTAAGTCGGTGGGAACTTCGTTAGCTTTAATGCCGGCACGCATGAGCATTTTCGCCCATTTACCCATAGGCAACAATTCAACGGCAAAAGATAGCCCATTGCATATAGCTTCTTTGTTGGCTTTGAAGAAATTTTCCAGCCCGCTTTTAATTTCCGCGCTCGCCGAAACATTATCGTGCAAAAGAATTTTCGCAAAAAAATCTGTGTAACGGTCTTCGCCGTCGCTGTGAACTGCGTCGGGAGAATTTTCGTAGTAAGTCGCCAACGAGAGGAATTCGGGGAAAGATTTTTCGCCTGTGACTTGCTGAAAACGTTCCGAAGAGCCGAACGGTCTCCAAATTAAAACTTCCAACAGCCGCGAAGTAAATCTTTCTACCAGCGAATTGAAGCGGCATTTATCAGCATTCTTTATCCACAGCGAGTGGAATAATTCCGTAACGCTTTTTGTGAGTTCCTCTTTGTATTGAGAATTTTCCGGCATGCCCATGACTTCGAGGAATTTTGCAATGATTTTGTCGTAAATTTCCTGTTCCTTTTTTTCGGTAGCCTCTGCTGTTCTTTGGACGAGGTTGCGCAAAAATTCCCGTTGCAGTTCCTCGCGAAATAAAGTATCTATTCTAGTTAGTGGCAAAGGTCCGCCGCCCTCAAGGTTGCCAGTGCGTTTAATTTCCGCAAGCAGTTCAGAGTTCTCATCTTGATTAGGGTAAAATGTTTCGATATTATCGCGAATCATCGTGCTAAAAGGTTCATCTACTAGGATTGTACCGTTGTACGATTTAGCAATGTCGTAAGCTTCCACTTTAAATTTCCGCAGATTCCGAATTGCCTCTAAATAATATTCGCCGCCCGTCTCAATCGGTTGCCACTGCGCGGACTCATACTTCTTTAAAATGCCGTCCAAGAAATTTCGTGCGTCAGCGATTGTATTTTCTGCGCGGCGTTTCAAAACTTCAAAGCGGTCGTTGTTATAATACTCCGTCATACTATCCCAAAGTTCAGCGATACCATAAGGCATGCCCCATTCGTCCATTTTGTCGCGCGACGCCGTAGAGCCTTTAAGTAATTCGTCGCTAGATTCAATGCCGTTGCTTTCCAGATAAGCCTTCGCCGCCCCAACGAAAATGTGATTGTCCTTCGCAATGCGATTTTCTACAGATTCTTTACGCAAAACGGCGGCATTTCTTTTAGCGATTTCAGAATTAGTTGCGCGGTCAATCTGATTACCAAAGATAAACGCCTTGTCGCTCAACGGAATATTTTCTTCATCGCGCCCACTCCGCAATATGCCAAGTTGCGAACGATCTAAATTGGGATTTACTCCGACATTAGTAACCAAAATTATCGCGTCCGCCTCGCGCAACATTTCCAAAGTTTGCTTTTCGTGCAATTCGGTTGGCGAATTAAAGCCTGGCACGTCGTAGAGAACAATATCTTTCATTGCGCCGAGATTAGCCGATTCGATTATAACTTTCTCGACTGCGTAAGGGTGCGCCGAACGTATTGCCGAGCCGTCAGCATTTTTCCCAACTATACCCGTTATAAACGTTTTAAAATCTTTACTTTCGAGGTCGTCGCCGAAAAATTCTTGAGCCTTTTGTCCGAGCAAGCCGCGAATTATATTTCTGTCTTTCAACATAGTTTTAATATCTTCGGCGGTTTTGGTGTTGTGCTTTTCGTACAAGTCGGGGTTTTTATCTGCCATAGACTCCCACCACCTGCTGAAGGTAGCTAAATCCAGCGTGTCAAAGTCGGCAGTTTGCGGATATTGAAGAACATTTTTCAGCGTATCGGCGAAATTATTTTTGAATTGCTCCCTGTTGTAGAAAAAAATTTTCCCGCAATCCTCGTTGCCCGCGCAGATTTTTGTAGTCGTGTAAGTGCAACGTTCCGTATATTCCGGCAAAATATTTCTTTTGAGAAGGGCATTACCGAGCGTACTTTTGCCCGCCTTCTCCAAACCGACGACAGCCACAGTAAATTCCCGCGTGCGCAACTTAGTTAAAACTTTTTGATTGCGTTTCCTCAAGCGTTCCAATTCGTTGCGCTCTTCGCCGAAGGGAATAACCATGCCGTTGGGGTCTTTTTGAATTATCTCATCAAAAATCCCGTCGGTTTCGTCCAACTTCGAGATGAATTTTTGTTGCTCTTCGCTCAATGTACTCAAGCCGAGTTCCTCCTTATTAATTTGTATTATGTTTTTGACTTAATTCACGCCACGCCTCGAAAATATCTACGGCAGTCGCTGAATTTTTTTTGCGAGTAGGCGACGACGCAGATTTTTCTGTTTTAGGCGGTTTAGTATTTGAATTATAATTTGTCGGCGGAATTTTTTGCTTGTCTGTTGAAGGATAAGGCTTATCGAGGGTTCCGATTAAAAATCTTTGTCCGCCTTCCGTCTCAACGCGAATAATAGTTCTGTTGAGTGGTAATTTCAATTTCGATTGGAGCCGACGCTCTGTAAACGAAAAAAATTTTTCTATGTCCTCGTTCGTCCAAGTCGTCGGCGATACGGTTTGAACATTGGCGTCTTTCCCTGCGATGAAAAATTTTTCAACGTTAAAACCTTCGCGCCAAATAACGCAAATATCTGTTGAATCTTCGGAGGTGTGTCCGGTTTCTTGCTCCCATTGCCGCCAATAGTTTTCGGCGTTTGTGCCGTTCAATGTATAAGTTTCGCCGCCGTGCAAGCGCAGGACAATAAAATTTTCAGCTTCAAAGGAGTAAGTCTTAACAATTTTCTCGTCGAGACATTCGATTAAGTATTTGTAAATCGTCAAAGCATTCACCCGCCTTTTTTCTGAAGAAATTTTTGGTGCAATTCGGCTTTCTTTTTTGCGAACGAGGATTTTCTTTCGTTGAGATTTGTTTCCAGTACCATTTGTTCAGCTAAGATTCTATTTAATGTTTCCTTTTGTTCCGCGAGAATTTTTTCGCTCTCTTTTGTCAAGCCGTCGGGAAAAGAAATTACTTCCACCGCTGTATCCGTCGGCGTCTTTAGCTCATCAAAATTGCGTTTAATATTTTGCCGCTCCTGTTCAACTTCTTGACTGTCACGTTTTATTTTTGTTTCGACATCGCTTATTTTTTTACTGAATTTTTTGATCGGCTCTTGGGACTCTCTCTCGACAAATTGCATTGAGATAATTTTTTGCCGTATTTCTTCCAACTTGCCGCCGTTCATGACGTTGCCTCGACTTTTGGCGTATCGTTAACTTTAGCGTCGTCCAAAATTTTTACCGTGTCTTCGGAAAGTTCTTTGTTTTGTCGTGCCTGTTGAAATTCTGCGCCATATTCCTTTTGCAAATCGTCTTTGTAAACAGACACCAAAACTTTATCATCGCTGGAGGCTCTGCGCATTTCGTTTAGCCGTGTAAGTAAATCTCCCTCGCTTTTTTCCGGAAAATAAAATTTCAACGAATCCAAAAGCGCGGCGGTTATGCGTTCCAATTCACCAGCGGGCAATGTTCCCTTTAAATATTCGCTGATGTTCAAATTTTTATAGCCCAGCTCGTCGAACGCCCGAATAAACGCTTGCACTTCCTTAACTTCCATTGCACTGCGACCAATTTCAATCAGCGTCGTTTTCGGAATGCGCAAGCCGAATTTTTCTTCAAGCGCACTAACTTCCGCCTGCATGCCGAGTACGGAATACATGCCGATATTTTTTTGCAGTTGAAGTGTATCAATTTCCTCAGCGGGAATTTGTTCCTTCAAATAGGCGTAATACTCTTTAAACGACTTAAACTCGTCGCGCTTTTTCCAATCCTCGTGCTTGTCGGCTTCCTCTAAGCGATAACCAATTTCCTCCGGCTTTTCGTTTTTCTCGACGACTTCAGCTTCCTCAGCGATTTTGGAAATAACTTTAACCACCAACTTAACGAGCAAATCGACGATTATCGGACCCAATATCGGTCCCAACGGTCCTGTCATAATTCCGCTAAGACCTTTTAAAAGTCCAAACGCTTTACCCGCAATCGAACCTAAAAAACCTGAAATCGCTTTACTCGCCAAATTTCCAATCGTGCTTATCGCTCCGGTTACTGCCGACGCAATGCCGCTTGCAACGCTTCTGATACCACTGCTTATAAAACTTCCTACGCTACTTATGGCACTGCCGATTGCGCTAAAAAATCCCATGCCTAATTTCCTCCTTTTAATCGCAGAACGCCCATAATCTCACGCTTAATCCTCAAGATTACCAAATCAAAGTCCTCATCGTCAGCGGATAAAATTTCTTCGACGACGCCGCAAAACTTTTCAAAAATTTTTTGGTCATACGGCTCGTACAGATTACAGAAAAGCCACGTTTGCCAAACATTACGCTCAACAGTTTTTTCGACGTGATTAACTTCGCGTTTGAAATTTTTAAGCGCGTTATCTGTTGTGTCATTATCGAACAGGCTACGATATTTTTTCTTAAGCGAATAGCCGCCGCGCATAATCCAAAGATATTGGCGGATAATTTCTTTAGAAATTTCTTGCGGGAAATGTTCAATGCCGCGCAGAACGCCACTTGCAATAACTTTTTGCTCGGCGTAATAGTTTTCGGCAATGTCGCGAATTTCTTCCGGCTCAATTTCCCGTTGCTCCGTCGTAGAGACTTCCTGTTTAATCTTAACTTGCATAGCCTTAACTTGTCCTTGCGAAAAAATAATCGCCCTGCCCGTCGGAAGTTTAGACAAAAAAGTTTTCTGTTCGTCGGAAAGGGCAATCGTGTCGCCTATCGCGTCTTTATCGTCGCGGGCAAATAATTTGTGCACGATTTTTGTATTGGTATTCTTTAAAACTTCGGGTGTCATCTTGTCGGGAATTTGGTCAACAATAATCAGCGACTCGCCGTATTTGCGAACCTCCGCTAACATGTCGGAAAAAACTTCGACTCCCTGTTTTTTATTCATGCTGTCACCTGGCACATAGCGACTTAACAATCTATGCGCCTCTTCTATCAACGTTATGTGTTGGAAGGCAGGATTTTTTCTGTGACGATACTGCACCGCTTGCAAAAGATTCGTAAGAATAAATCCCATGAGCAACGATTTTTCCGAGCCGTTTTTAATTTCCTCCAGCTCAATTACAACTTTACGCTCAACCAAATCAAAAAAATTTATCGAACGCGCCGTATCAAACATCATGCCCTTTGCGCCGACTAAAAGGCTTTCTATCCGCGCCTTCAGCGAACCCATATATTCATCTTGCAGACGTTCGCCGAAACCCTCTTCCTTAGTAACTTTTTTTACTGCCTCCCAAAAGTCCGACATCGTTGGAAAAGGATAAACTCCCGCGTCGAAAGGATTTTGCGGTTCGTCGTTGCCGTTTATTAACGGTCGCCATTCATTTGTGCGAATATCCCAGCCCTTTTCCTCGTAAGCGCGGTAAACTGCCGTCTCCAAAATTTGCGGAATAGCCGCCTCCATGTCAAAAGACGCCTCCAACGTCGCCTTAATCATATCGGCGCGTCCGGTTATCGCCTCGTCCGGAAACAATTCAAAGGGATTCAAGAAAAACGGCGCGATATTTTGCTTGCCCGGCGTAAAGAAAATTAATTCGGGGCAACGTTCTTTTAATATGCGATATTCAGTTTTCGCCGGCTCAATTACTAAAAATGGCAAGCCGCTATTAATCAAAATGTTTTGGCAAGTTGTAGTTTTACCGCTCCCAGTCACGCCCGTAATAAAAGTATGCTTGTTGAGGTCGCGTCTATCCAAAGCCACAGGCAAATTGCGTTCGGTGCCGTCTTGTACCAAATTTCCGAGCGGCAATTTATATTCGTCATCGACGGGCTTAAAGTTCAAACCAAATTCAACTTCCTCGCGCAGGGCAAGACCAGGAATTTCTTTTTTGGGCAACGCCGCAATAACGCTTAATTCTTCGACAGAAAACCAATTCCCGCACCAGCCGACGCGATTGCCTGTCCAGTTTGAAAGCATTGCCGAATATTTTTTTTCGTTAGGCTCAAGAAACGAGGGAATTTGCATATTCTGTAGAGCGTGCAGACAATTCGCCTCCGACTTTGAAAACTCGTGAAAACTTAACGGTCGTTTATTGCCCTTCGTGCCGCTGTAAAGTGAAATTGCCGTATTGGCGAGGCGGTGGAGCATTGCCGGTTGCGCCGCGAATAAATACGCACAACATAAAAAAAGACCTTTACCCTTGCCACAATCGAGGCGCGGAAATAAAATCTCGTCAATATATTTAATCCACTGCGCGGCAGTTTTAGTATCAACTTCCATTTGCTCAATCTGCGTCGTATTATCCGATTTGGATTCTGTGGTTGAGTTCGAGGTATTTTCCATTGTCGTTGACGAAACATTTTCCGACGAACTTTGGCTTGCGCTTTCGCTGTTCTGCGTACTTTTGCTCGTGTTATCAGTCGCGGAAACTTGATAGCCGAAAAGATACGAAGTTTGATTTTGTGCGGAATAACTTGCCCCTGAAGAATTTCCGCCGCTCTGCTCCGTTGATTTGTTTTCGTCTTCTGACTTTTTGACGACGTTATTATTATCTTTTTCCGTTACACGATTTTTAGTCTCGGCTTTGCGTTCACTGCGATTAGAACTGCTACTTATGCTATGCTGTTTACCGGAAGTTTGTCCCGCCGTCGCTTGTTGCTGATTAGAAATATTTTTTTGGTTAGTGTGACCAGTCGTCTCTATTTTGTTGTTAGAAGAATTTTTACTTTCCTGCGTTGATTCGGTTATTTGCTTGCCGTTGCTGGTATTTACGCTGGAATTGCTAGCCGTTCCCGTTGACTTCGTGCGCTGAAAAGAATGACGAGCAATCGGCGACAGCGCGTCGGCAATTTCAATCAGCACATCTTCTAACTTATGAAGTTCCGCGCCAATAAACGGACGAGCAATAACCATAAATCCGAATTCGTCGCCCGCCATAACGTTAATCAATCTATCGACGCCTTGAAAGTTTTCGTTGTCTTTTTCGGTGCCGGGTACGCCTGTCAAAATCCCCGCGCAGGAAACATTTTTCAAGCGTTTAAGAACTTCGCGCTTATCTTCGTTAGTCAGCTCGCGAATTTGACAGCCACGAAAATTTCCTTGAATGCTCGGTTTAAGTAAGTCGCCGCCGATTGTCGGTGCAGAGAGATTTTCCGCTTTTTCATGAGCAAAATCTTTAGCTATGCCGAAATAAAATTTCACGTCCTGCCCATTGCCCAATATCAAATAAATAAAACTCATGCCCTCAAGGTCGCGGAAGGTACTCAAAACATTTTCCATAGCCTCGCGACGCGGTGCCTTTTCCTCGAATGTCAATTCCTCAATTTGAAAGAAACAACATTCGCGCAAAATAATTTCTCGTTCCGTGCCAAGCCATTCGCGCTCGTGGAGAAAAAAATTTTCCTTTGCAACTTCGGAAAGCCCGTTCACTACGGCTTGACCATTTTTTATTGCCTCGTCTATTTCCCGCATAATATTTCCCCTTTAATTAGGAAATTTCTTTGAATAAATTGTTCCGCCAAAATCCGCGTCCTCAAAATCTTCCGCTCTGCCAACGGCATATTCGATTGTATCGGGCGTGGCTTTCCTAATGTAAACAAAAACATCGTCTTCGTCGCTCAAATCTTTTTTGTCGAGCTTGCAACGAATAACGTTCACTTCATTTCTTTTTAACTTGCCGCTAATGGCTCTGGCTTCCTTTGTAAAGTAAACCTCAAAAGTTTGCACGTCAGCAAAAGTAAACTGCGTCCATTGCTTGTAAGGAATATCGAGCTTGACTTTGACTTGAAAACAATCGTCATCATCAATTTCGCCCATATAGAACGGGAACGGAGCTTGCTTGTCGCCGCCGACGATTTTAACATCACGCCCGCCCTCGCGACTGCGCAAAAGTCCGAACGCTACACCCGTCTTGCCCGTGCGAAGTCGTTCGTAACTTTGATTCGGCTCTTGATTATCTTCGTCAGCGTCGTGAATTTCGGCGGCTTTTTTATCTGCCTCGTCGGGGTCAAATCCAAGCGGCATGTGCAATACAAAAATGTTTGAAACTTTTTTATCCTCGCCGGTGTTGCGCGAAATTATTTCCTCAAGTTTTTGTTCGTTCTCACGGATTTTTTCCTCGAAAAGATTTCGTACGATTGAGGACTTGCAAGAATTGCCTGCCAATAAAATATGAATCGGTAAAACTTCCGGCTTTTTAAACGCACCAAGCAAAGCTTCAAAAAAGTTATCAACACCACGACGAATTCTTTCTGTCAAACATTCTTCAAGCCGTTGTTTGTTCAGCTTCAACTCAACCGGAATAATTTTATTTTCCGTCTTGGAATAGAGTTTCAATTTTCGCGGCGTATCAAAAAGTTCGTTGCTCTCTTCGATATTTTCTTCCCAGAAAGGACGCAAAAACTCCGCAATACGCTTCCGGTTAACATAAGCCTCTTTTGTCTTGAGAAGAAGCGTCTCAGAGCCGTCGAAAGCAATGCATTCATAGGGCAAAGCAAAGGGAATTTGTTTTTCGCGAATAATCGACAGGTTATTTTTATAAACTTCGTATGCAATAATGTTTAAAAGATTTTCGCCGCCGAGATAAGGGTCGCCGCTCCCGGTATCAGTGTATTGATTGATTACGAATTTGAAACGCCTTCTTGGATCAACGCTTTCAATCCCGAAATCAAAATCAGTGGTGCCACCGCCGAAGTCAAACACAGCATAAGCGGTTTTGCCGTCGCCTTTAGGTTGTAATTTTAATTCGCCAAGTGCACAACTCGCATAAGCAGCCGGTTCACTTGCACCAGCATAAATAGTAAAATTTTCCATTAACTCATCATCGTTTAAAATCGCGGGAGGAAGCGATTTTTTTATTCCGCGCTCAAAACTTTCCAGAATTTTTTCGCGAACAGCCTTTTCATAGGTGACGGGGAACGAAAACATATACTCAAGACAAATGCCCGTATGCATATTGTTAATATAAAGTCCGAGATAATAGGCGTAAAGTTCAATCGGGTCGAAGTCGTCATCTTCCAGTTGCAAATAAGGATTAAGCTCAACGAGTTTCTTTTTTCTGTCCTGCAAATACATGCGCAAATCTTTATCGTTAGCCCACTGCTTAAGCTCGCCAAATACAGAGTAAAAAACCGAACTGTCAATGCTGGTATCTTTTTCCGCGTCATTTAATACGGCGGCGGCGGTGTGCGAAAACGTCGCATCGTCCCATTGCGTAAAAGGGCGTCCGTCACGAGATAAATAAGCCGCCTTAAATGATTCATAATCGCGCAACTCTATGACAGTCGGATTTTCGTAATCTTTCTTTTCGGGAGCTTTGGAATAATTGCCCTCGCCAATGCGCAAAAGTTTTTCATCAACGCCAACTTGCCTAACGACAACCGTTGCCTTTGTACCAAAATCAATGGCAACTATGCCGTCTGTAACGTCCATTTGCGGCGGACGTCCGAAAAATGGTTCGCCTTCTGGTAATTCTATAATTTCGGCGTCTTGTGGCGGTTCCTCGAAAAGTTCCCAGTGTCCGCCTTTCGGATCCGTCAAAATTTTCGCGTCGTAAGGTTCAATATTCGCCCGAATGTAATCGCATTGACAAAGCTCCGCGCGAACTTGGTTAATCGGATTTTGAGCGTCATCTTTTTTAGCTTTGACGTTCGGCAAATCATTTTTAATTTTACCCAAACCTTTAGCGACAAGACTTTCAAAATCAATTATGCCGCGTTGCGCCTCATGCTTAAAAAGATTGAAATCCAGCGTCAACTTCCGCGTAATCATTCTTACGTAGCGTTGAATATTCGGGAAAATTTTCATCAAAAAAGTATAAGCTTTCTTAGCTTCCGGCGATAAACCTTCCGGAATAAGCTCATACGTCAACCAAGCACTTATTATTTTGCCATATTGCACACTTCTAGCATTTACGCCGTTCAATCGGTAAATCGGCACCATTGTAATTTTATCGGAGTCCGAATAAATATTTGTTTGACCGCTGGAAGTTATGCAATAAGATTTATTGCCTTTCCAACCTGAAACTAAAATAATTTTCTTGAGCGCAGTAGGAAAATATTTAAAATTGCCGTCCTCGTCCAAATAGGGATTGTCCATACCGACGACAAAACTCCTCAAGCACTCTTCAGGCGTCATGGGCAGAAAAGTAAATCCTTCAAAAGTCCAGCCTGCATAATTGTAAAGCGGACGCCCAACCGTCGCAAAACTCGGAAGTTCAACCGCCTCGAAACGCGGGAAAATGCCGCCCGTCTCTCTGTCGAACCAAACTTTTTTATTTTCCATCATAACGTAAGGCGCATCTCTGAATTGTTCCAGCTCGTCGATTGCAAACGTAACGTAACTTTCAAATTCGTCCAGAGAAATACTTTTCGGCGAAGTAGGTTTCGGTGCTCTGTCAACAACTTTTAAATTGCCCCGCAAAGCTACTTCATAACAAGGACACGTACGGTCTTTTGGTCTAGTGTCTATCATTCCCATTAAATTCTCCCCTTATATAATGAATTTTCTTTAAACAAAGTATACGCAAATACTATTCATAAGTCAATCGAAGAATTTTTGCCTTGACGCTGTGCAAATCGATTAATATAATTAAAAAAAATTTTTCTGGAGGTTAATAAAAATGACACTTGAAGAACTTCGAGCCAGTTTTGCCGACGAAAATCACCCCGCAAATAAAAATCCCGAACGCTTAGATTTTTTCCGCGAACTTTGCCAAGATAGTCGCCGTATTGAAATGGAATTAAACACAACTTACCACACGCCGGAAGAAATTGTCGAAATTATGTCGCGCCTCACGTGTAGAAAAATTGATTCGACATTCCGTCTTTTCCCGCCGTTCTATGCAGATTTCGGGAAGAATATTTCTTTTGGCAAAAATGTTTTTATCAATTCAAATTGCCACTTCCAAGATCAAGGCGGCATTACAATCGGCGACGGCGTGTTAATTGGTCATAATGTTGTTTTGGCGACGGCTACGCATGATCTTGCGCCTTCAAAAAGTCGTAAGCTCCATTACAAACCGATTATCATTGGCGATAATGTCTGGATTGGTTCAAATTCGGTAATTTTGCAAGGTGTCACGGTCGGCGAATGGGCAGTTATTGCGGCGGGCGCGGTCGTCACAAAAGACGTTGAGCCTTATACGGTCGTCGGCGGCATTCCCGCAAAATTTATCCGCAAAGTTGATAATGATCTCGGCGATTTGCCTGTTAATTATATCGAAGGGCATATTTAATCAATTAAGTTAGGAGGAATAGCTTATGAAGTGGAAAAAATTTTTTCAACGCGGCTTAATTATCATTTCAGCCGTATTTTTTTTGCTCGGTGCGAGTTTTGTCGGCGCGGCTGTCCAAATGTTTGACGGAACCGGACAATACATAATGAGCGACGACGGTAATCACGAATTCGGCAAAAAAAGAGCGCAACAACGCGCTGAACGTGACGCTCAAAAGAAAGCCGGCGTTTATTTAACGACTTTTTCGCGCTCGGTTAATGCAATTCTCACCGATGACGAAATTTCTGCCGTCACGAACAATATTATTAAAGTTTCCGACGTTAAAATTGTGCCGGTGCCCTTTGAAACGCAAGGCGAAGCCGGTCTTATGTACAAAGCTACTTTAAAGGCGACAATCGACACCGACGGAATTTATGCTTGGCTAAATCGCAACGACAACGAAAAAATTACTATCATTAAACAAAATAATAATTTGCAGGAAGAAATTCAAAAAAATGACGCTCTCGACGAAAATTTAAAAGAAAAATACAAGGACGCAACCACTCAAGCGGAGAAGAATTCCCTTCGCAAACAAATGGAAGAATCCGACCGAGATTTTTTAGCTAATCAGAAACTCGAAGAAGGAAATAAGCTTTATTACGCCCAAAATTATGACGGCGCGACAAAATTTTACGGTGAAGCTCTCGGATTAAAACCGAATTGGGATTGGGCGTATAATAATCGCGGTGCCGCTTATAATGAAATCGGAAAATATCAACTGGCAATTCAAGATTTAAACAAGGCAATAGAATTAAATCCGAATAATTCGGAGGTTTATAATAATATTGGAAATTCTTATCTATATTTGCAACAATATGAGCAGGCAATTTCTTACTACAACAAGGCGATTCAGCTAAATTCTAACGATGCAAAGCTTTATAATAATCGCGGCGAGGCTTATCGTTACTTAAATAAATTCGATTCTGCGATTGCCGATTACAATAATGCGCTTAAACTTAATCCGAACTTTGCAGAGGCGTATAATAATCGCGGAATTACTTATATGGACGGTTTTAAGCAGTACGATAGGGCAATTTCCGACTATAACAGAGCGATTCAGCTAAATCCGAATTACGCCGCCGCCTATTACAATCGAGGAAATGCTTATATTAATCAAAATCAATTAGATTTGGCGATTTCTGATTACAATAATACGATTAAACTCAATCCGAATTTTTATCAAGCCTATTATAATCTCGGAATTATTTACTACAATCAGAAAAAATACGAATTAGCGATTCAAAATTATTCCAAAGCCATTGAATTTAATCCGAATTTTTTCGCGGCGTATCTAAATCGCGGGCTTAACTACGCATTGGCGGGAAATTTACAATATGCGATTGATGACGCTAACAAAGCTATTCAACTTAATCCGAATTCTGCCGAAAGTTATTATTTGCGTGGAGTTTTTTATCAAGAACTCGGCGATATGGAAAAAGCGCAAGCAGATTTCGCAAAAGCTAAACAGCTCGGCTACAATGGCTGAAAATTTTCTTACAGCAGACGATTTCCATTGTCGAAGTCGTAAAGAGATTCTGCCTCGTCGATTATTTCTTCTAATTCCCGCCGTGCAGAATATTTTTGCATGTTGCGCCAGAAATTTTCCCTGTGAATCACGACTGAACGTATGAACGCCGCCGCATAATCAGAAAAAATTCCTTCCGCGTCGAATAGCCGCCAAAAATTTTCTACGTTTTCTTTTGTCGCTACGTCATATTCGATTCGGTGCAAAATTCTCGATAAATCTGCGCGGATTTCGGGCGTGAACATTGATTTTAACAGCGCGAGTTCCGGCATTGACCGCGACGCCCTTACTAACCAAAATTCCGTCTGTAAATCGTCGTCGAAATTGTCGAAGCCGCAATTTATCAGCCGCTCCAAGAGTTCGGGCGGCGAATTTTTTTTCAATGGCAAAACTTGCACCTCTTTGTAAAACGAAGCGTATAAAAGCCGCTCAAATTCCGTTCGCGTGTACAATCTCGACACGATTCCGCCGAACGCGCCGCGCATTAGCCGTTCTAAAACTTTCCAATGCCGTATATTTCTAAAACTCGTCAACCAACAGCCCGTTTGCTTTAAAAATGTCGAAAATCCCGCCGCTATGTCTTGGGGATTTGTTACGACTTCCAAAGTTAAATCGCCAATTATTAAATCGAAAAATTCTCTCGCAAATGGCAAGCGTTCTTCCCGATAATCCAAATAAATTGTGTTCGGATAATTTAAATCTTCGTTTGAAGTCACAAAAAAAATTTCAGCCGCCGGAAAACGTTTTTTAAGCTCGTTTATATAAAATTCGCTCTCCACGACTAAAATTTTCTCAAAAAAATCTTCGCCCGATATAAATTCTGTTAAGCTCGGTTTAATTTCTTCCACGTTATACCTCCGGATTTAATTCGTCGCCGTATTCTTTTAGAAAAATTTTCTGATAGCGGCGATATTTGGGGTCAAGCGGCTTTTCTTTTGGGCAATGTATGCACCAAAAATCTTTTTCTTGATTCGGAATCGCCACTTTATAGCCTGCGCGGCTCATTTCCTTACAAAGTGACGTGTCGTAAAGGTGCCAGCCGTCAAATAAATCCTCGCGCCACTCCAAATCGTATTGCGTCGCCAAAAAAAGCCCGTCAACTGATTCAACAACTTGATAATCGCCTTCCGGCTCGTTGCAATGCGAATCAACGACGCTTTCCGGCTCGCAAGCGTGCAGTACTCGTCCATAAGGTCTCATAGCGTCCCACCAAACGCCCGTTGACGGCAAATTTACGCAACCAATCATTCCAACGACGCCAATAGATTTATCAGCAAAAATTTTCAGCAAATCGGCGATTAAATTCTTATTTACGACGAAAGTATCTTGGTGCAGATAAATTTTATATTTGGCGTCGGAACTTTTCATAGCGCGATTGTAGCCCGAAGTCATAGATTTTGCGTCGCGAATATCAATGTACTCCGCCGTCATGCCGTCTGGAATTTTTAAATGTTCAAGATAAAGTCGGCACTCCGAATACCAATAATCGTTGTTTACGCACGTTATAAATGTAACTTTTTTATCGTCAAGCAAGATTAAACCTCCAATCCTTTAATCATAAGAAATTCTTCGCCGCGCTCGTCAATTATTTCAAAATTCAACCTGCGATAAAGTTTAACTGCCGCTAAATTTTCTTTTTGAACAGCAAGCGACACGCGATTAAAATTTTTTTCGGCAAGACGTGAACAGAGTTTATTCATCAGCGCGGGTGCAATTCCTTTGCGCCGAAAATTTTTCAAAACGGACAGTGCCAGCGACGGAGTTTGATTATCAATGTGCCCGTAGTCGTTCATTATTCGCGCCCAGCACGCCCCGACAATTTTTCCGTCAATCTCGAAGACAAAACAAGTATCCGCCGCCCGCGTTCCGAAATTTTCTATGTAAACTTGCAGTTCGGGACGTTCAAGAATTTTTCGCGGAGGTTTTGGCGTATCTTCGGGAATGTAAATCGCCTCGTACAAAAAATTTTCAAGTTCGTCGTATTCTTCGGGATTCATTTCGCGAATTTTATACATGATTTTAGCCACTTTTCTCGCCTTGCTTGCCGATATTTACCAAAATTCCAATCGCCGCCATAGTTATAATAAGCGAAGTGCCGCCATAACTAATAAAAGGCAACGGAACGCCAACAACGGGAATTAATCCGCCGACCATGAGCAAATTTGCTATTGCTTGACCGACGATAAGAATCATAATGCCCATTGAAAGAATTTGCCCGTATTCGTCCTTAGCTTTATTGGCAATGCGAGCAGCATAAACTGCAAACGCGGAGAACAATAAAAATACGAAAATCGCTCCCAAAAATCCATTTTCTTGACAAAAAATCGCAAAAGCAAAGTCCGTGTGAGCTTCAGGCAAATAATCGTATTTGGAAACGCCGACGCCAAGCCCCATGCCGGTTAATTCGCCCGAACCGATAGCCGAAAGCGATTGAACAGTTTGATAGCCGTAATTCTGCGCATCTGACCACGGGTCGTAAGTAATTTTCAATCGTTCAAGGCGATAAGGTTCTTTAAGAATCAACGCGGCTATTGCAGCAAAACCTAAGCCACATACGGTTAAAACTCCGCGCTTTTCAAGCCCTGAAATTATCATCATTATTACAGGAATACCCAAAATTATGGAAGCGGTGCCCATATCAGGTTCAAGCTCCGTCAACGCGAATAAAATACCAATGATACCGGCTTGTACAGATATAAGTTCGAGTTTTCGCTGTAATTTTATTTTGTTAGCGATGTAAGCCGCCGCAATCATTATCGAAACGAGTTTTGCCAATTCCGCCGGTTGAAATTGCACGAAAACTAATGGCAACCAACGCTTTGCGCCATTTACGACGGGACCGACGATTAAAACGGCTATTAATGCGAGAATTGTAAAGCCTAAAACTACAACAATCCACCGCCGCCAAACGTGATAATCAAAGTGAAAACACACGCCGAACGCAATTAGCCCGATAAAAACGTTTATTACGTGTCGTTTAAGAAAAAAATATGGCGTATCGAATTCAGCCTCCGCGAATATAAAACTTGAGCTGAAAACATTAATAGTACCAAGAATTATCAGCACGAGCGTTATCGCGATAATTGCTTCCATGTCATTTGTCCAAAATTTTTTCTTATCGCCTTGATTAAGTTCGCGTTTCTGAACTTTAGCCATAAAAATCACCTCCTAGATATTATTTCGGAAGATAATTGTCAAAGTTTTAATCTTAAGGCAGTTTTTAATCAGCCAAACTGTCATCAAACGTTCGGAAATAAGTCCGACGACACGTTTTTTTCTTGAATTATTAATTTCGGCGATATTTGTTTTAGTAAGAACTTCCTTCGTAACGTCAACAATAAAAGAAAAGAGCCATTCGCAATAGGAATTAAAAATTTTGCGGCGCGTAATGAACATTTCGTACATAAATTCGGCATAACTGCTAGAAACGTAATCAAAAGCATCGAGATAATCAGGTTGTTTGCGACTAATATGCTCACGGAAAATTTTTTCGACAAAATTATTAAGTTCGTCGCCACAAACGGCAGATTTCAAGGAGTGTTGCGTTAAAGGAAAAAATTTCCCCTTAACAACAATCACGTCATAGCCGCGCAGGATTTCCCTCGCTTTAGCTTCGGTCAAAATATTTTTTCCGTCGGTGGTAAAAAATCGCCTATAATGACAAAGCCCAATAATTTCGTGCGAAGTATTTTTCCAAATCCAATAAAGCGCGGTTATTTCGTTCAAATAGAGATTTAAATTGCTGATATTATCGCCGGAATCATCGCCGAGATAGCCAAAATCTTTTTTAGCTTGCGCGTGCCCCGCGTGAATAATTTCGTAGCCGTTGGGGAGCGTCGGCAATTTAACTTCTTTGTGTGTAACGACATAAATTTTAAAATCTGCGCGGACAAATTTTTTTATAAAAATCCAGTTGCCGTTGACGGCAGGAAAGCGCGAAATTTTTTCAAAGGCGCGTTCATTATCTGCTAAAAAACTTTCAAGTGCGGAATTTTTCCTTACGAACGCAAAAATTTTTTCTGATAAGGCGTCGGTGTCAATTAAAATGTCGATAAATTCAGCTGGTGTTCGTTCTTTAGTTAAAAGTAGCGCATCATAATTTTTAAAACGGCATTCATCGAGGGACGAGTAAATTTTTTTATAAATATTTTCGACGACGGGAAATTTTTTAGCGAAATAATTTTTATCTACGGCTTCAGCTTCAATGTTGAATTCGTCATAAAAAAAATCGTTTTTGGCAAGAAAATTATCAAAGTCAAGCAGACGAGAAATTTTTTGTTCGCAAAGAAGATTAATTAAGTTTGAATTATTTTTTAGCGAGTAAAAATTATCCGCCGCGTATTTCATTAAAGTTTCTTGGGTAATAAATCTATCAAACAAACCGAGCTGATAAAGTTCGTTAAACCGGCAAGTAATTTCCTCATCGGTTTCAAATACGATATAATCTGCCGCCGTGTCCATAATTTTTTTTAGTGCATTGCAAGAAATTTCTTTGCCGTCTAAAAAAATATGGAAATCCGCTTCATTGAAAGGCAATTTATCTAAATCGCTAATCCATTTAAATATCCGAAATTCTCCGCGTTCTGCCGCGCCATTGAAAGAAATTTGTCCTAAAATATCAATCGTGCGCCCTTGCGTCGCCGCTAAAAATTTTTTCAAATCGCCGCATAAAAGTATTCGTGGAATATACAAATTTATCACCCCCTTAAACATCATTTCGGAAAATAATCGGCAAAGTTTTAATGCGCAGACGGTTTTTAATCAGCCAAACGGTCATTAAATGTTCAGCAGTAAAACTAATCGCCCGATAAATACGCGGGTCGTCAGAGCTTGCAATATCAGTTGTCGATAAAATTTCTTCTGTCGCGTCGATTATAAATGAAAAAAGCCATTCGCAATAAGCATTAAAAATTTCGCGTCGCGTAATAAAAATTTCGTAGCAAAAGACGCCAAAACTATTATTAACTCTGTCAAAAGTGGCAAGATAATCGGGCTGGCGGAGCGCGATATATTTTCTTATCGTGTTGATGACGTGTTCGGCAAGTTGTCGCGTGCTTAAAACGGCTTTCCAGTCGCGCAAAGCAATGTATCCGTATTCGCAACCGTTAACAATTATATCAGATTCGCGTAGGATTTTTTTAGCCTCGTCCATCGACAGAAAATTTTTCCCGTCCGTCGTAAAAAATCTGCGGTAATGCACGAACCCAATAAAATCTTGGCGCGTATTCTTCCAAAGCCAATAAAGCGCGGTGATTTCGTTCAGATAAAGATTTAAGTGGCTAATATTGTCGCCCGTATCGTCGCCGATATAACCAAAATTTTCTTTAGCTTGCGCGTGACCGGCGTGAATAATTTCGTAGCCTTTGGGTAGCTTGGAAAGTTTAACGTCTTTGTGTGTTACGACGTAAATTTTAAAATCTGCGCGGACAAATTTTTTAAGTAAAACCCAGTTGCCATTGACGGCAGGAAAACGCGAAATTTTTTCAAAGGCAGATTCATTAGCGGCTAAAAAACTTTCAAGCGCGGAATTTTTCCTTACAAAAGCCCATATATTTTCCGTCAAAGCGTCGGTATCAATTAAAATGTCGATAAATTCAGCGGGCGAGCGTTCTTTAGTAAGTAAAAGCGCGTCAAAAAATTTAAAGCGAGCGTCGGCAAGCGTAGGATAAGTTTCTTTGTAGAAATGATACTCGACGCCGATAACACCCGCGATTTTGTGATTCAGGTCGGGGAACATGTAGTAATCGTTCTTGATAAAGTAGCCGTCAACGTCAAGCACCCGTTGCTTATTAATCAGCTTAAAAATTTGTATAGCATTATTAAGCGAAAAAAAATTATCCGTCGCGTAATTTAGAAGCGTCGTCGCCGTGATAACTCTGTCAATTAGCTTGAGCGCGTAAAGTTCACGGAAACGCAAAAGATATTCGTCGTGATTTTCAAAGACAATGTAATCCGCTGAAGTTTCCAGCAGTCCGCGCAGATTGTCGGCAGAAATTTCCACACCGTTAATAAAAATTTTAAAGTCCGTCTCGTTAAGCCTGAAACTATTAGCAACTGCCGCATTATTTGGTACGATAAATTCTCCGCGTTCCGCCGCGCCTCTGAATTTTATCAAGCCGATGACTTCAACATTTAAGCTCAAAAATTTTTTCACGTTGCCGCAAAGGAGTATTCGCGGGATATACAAATTTTTCGCCTCACTTTAGATATTTATTAAGCGTCTCAAGTAATTTCGGAATATCAAGCGGCTTGGCAAGGTGGTCGTTCATACCGCATTTAAGAGCGTTTTCTTTATCTTCCTCGAAAGCGTTTGCTGTCATCGCGACAATCGGAACGGTATGTGCGTCCATGCGATTTAGGGCGCGGATATTTTTCGTGGCGTCGTAGCCGTTCATAACCGGCATTTGCACATCCATTAAAATTATATCGTAGTGATTCGGCGGCGAATCATTGAACATTTTAACCGCGTCGGAGCCGTCGCCCGCGTCCTCAACGTCAAGCCCAATCTCGGTAAGAATCGCCTTTGCAATTTCGCGATTAACTTCAATATCCTCAACCAACAAAACGCGCTTGCCGTCAAAATTCGTCGAGGATAAGTCGTCGTGTTTATTATTTTCCTCGCGCCCGCTTATCGCCCGTGACAGTGCATTTTTCAAATCGGACATGAACAACGGCTTAGTGCAAAAAGTCGTAACGCCTGCCGCTTTAGCTTCCTGCTCTATGTCGGAATAATCGTAAGCCGTCAAGATAATTACAGGCGCAGTATTTCCGACGACGCGGCGAATTTGGCGAACAGTTTCAATGCCGTTTTGGTCGGGCATTAGCCAATCGACGATATACGCGCTGAACGGGTCGTCGTCAAGTGCCCTGCCTGCGCGGAAGACAGCTTCACGCGGCGAAGTCGTCCACTCTGAACGCATACCCATTTGCTTAAGCATAGTCGTCACGGATTCGCAAGTATTAAAGTCGTCGTCTACAATCAAAGCACGCAGATTATTGAGTTCTTGAATAGGGATTTGTTTAACTTTATGTTGCAACTTCAAATCCAAAGTTACGGTGAATTCGGAGCCTTTATCTTTTTCGCTCTCAACGTAAATGTCGCCGCCCATAAGCTCAACCATTTTTTTAGTTATCGACATGCCAAGCCCCGTGCCTTGAATGCCGCTCTTCGTTGAAGTCTCCTCGCGTTCAAAGGCGTCGAACACGTGCTTTAAAAATTCCTTGCTCATGCCTAAACCGTTGTCTTTAATTCGGAATTCGTATTTTGCACAACCGGGAATTTCGGATTCGTATTGAGAAATGCGGAAGAAAATCGAACCAGTTGACGGCGTGTATTTAACGGCATTGCTCAAAATATTTATCAGCACTTGATTAATCTTGAGTTGGTCGGCGTAAACATCTTCGTTTTTAACTTTAAAGGCGTCAATATGAAATTTCTGTTGCTTAGCGGTGACTTGCGGCTGGATAATATGTATTAGATTGTGGATAAGGTCGGAAAGGTTGCACTCTTGTTCAGCGACTTCAACGCGCCCGCTTTCAATGCGGCTCATGTCGAGAATATCATTAATCAAGCCGAGCAAATGATTACTTGACGACAAAACTTTTTCCAACGAATCTTTAACCTGCGTGCGATTTTCAAAGTGGCGCAATGCCATTGACGTAAAGCCAATAATCGCGTTCATGGGCGTTCGTATGTCGTGGCTCATGTTGGAAAGGAAAGTTGTCTTGGAGGCATTAGCGTGTTGAGCTTGCGCAAGAGCCTCTGCCAATTCCTGATTACGCGCTAAAGTTTCCCGCGTTTCTTCGTCAACGTTGGCAAAACCAATGCAAACTTCTTTAAGTCCCTCGTCAATACGCGCAATGCGCAACATCATAAAATGTTCTTCGCTAAATCTAAACATAACGTAGCGATGCGAAATAATTTCCTCGTTGGCAAGGCGGGCACGAATATTTTCCGGCTTAATAAAGTTCAAAAGTTCTTCGCGGTCATTCGGTGCAACGTATTCGCGAACATAATCTTTCATTGCCGCCTGGAAGTTTACAACGTCACTTTGCTTGCGTTTTAATAAAGCAGTTATCTCCGGCGCGACGCGATAACAAACTGCCTCATCCGAATCAAGATTTAAATGATAGACTATTCGATAATCCACCGTTAACGCCTGAATCATTCCGCTTTGTCTTAGCCGCCGCCGTTCCTCGTCAAGTAATTGCGTCTGCAAGCGGAGTTTTTCTTCCATACTTTCCTGCTTGATTCGGCTTTCCGTCTCGGCTAAATTTTTCTGGTGCAAAAGTTGTGTATTTTTGCGCGTCTGTGAAATTATCAGCGCGAATAGTATAAGTAATGCTACGACTGTTAAAAATGTTTGCAATGTTGAACGGTTGCGAATGCCCGATGTTACAGCTGAAATTTCTTCTGCTAATTTTTCCTCGCGAATCAAATAGGAAAGCATCCAGCCCGTACCTTTGACCGGTTGATAAAATAATGATTCTCTGTCGCCGTTATGATTGAACGACACTATGCCCTGTTGCGAGTTTTCAAAGTCATCAATTACTTGCTCCTTAGAATAGCCTTCATCAAAAGTTGCCTCGTCTAGCGCGGTAAAAAGATTTGTCCCGCTGTCTTTATCGGCAAGCACCCAACCCGTCAACGATTCGCCATCAGCTTTGTACAGATTAAAAAAAGTCCTCTCAACGGGCGTCGTCTCAATCAAAATTCCGTCCAGCAAAGTTACAACGTTAACCTGCGCAAAACAACTTTTAATCGGCACGCCTTGAAAAGTCACGCCCTCGACAGGCACGATTATTGAAACGATTTCCTCGCCGGTAAAAATTTTCGGCTCTTTAACGTTTTCCTTAGCAAAAGAATATTTTTCCGCGTCGACAGCTCCCTCCGGCGTGAAAATTGCGCCGTTAACGTTGACAAAAGCAACTTGGTCTACGTTATTGGCTAACTTAACTTTGTCGAGAAACGCGCTTAAAGTTTCTACACTTTGCAAGTCTGTAGCAACCAAAAGTTTTGGCGCGGAATTTATTTTATCGACTGTTCGTTTCAGCCAAGCTTGAATGACTTGTTCGCGGCGGTCAGTTAGCTCGCGCAAATAAATTCTACTAACGGAATGAACTGTTGCTTTCGTGTCACTCTGCGTTCGCTGATTTATCCACAGCGTCGAAAAAATTAAAAGCACAGCAATTATCGCGCCGCCGACAATCGCCACTGAAATTGTTCGTCTACCTTTTTTATCTGCCCTTGAATTTTTTTCTTCCATATTAGAACCTCACGCCTTTTAAGGAATTTAATTTCCGCGCAGATTTTATTAGAATTGCCCTAATATAGCAAGCGGTATTTTTAAAAAGTACATCCGTCGCATTTGAGCAGGATTGGTTAACTTTTGAACAGTTTGGCTAATTGTTGAAAACCCTCTCGTCGAGTATGATTCAGCCATCAAAAATATTAACGGCGTTTCAAAAAGAAAGGAGTTTTTCAAAATGTTGATCGGTGAAAAGAAAATCGAGCGTCCTCTTCGTTGGGGCATGATTGGCGGCGGCAGAACGGCTAACGTGGGTCCGAAACATCGTCGTGGCGCGTTGTATGACAATACGGCGTTCAAACTCGTCTGCGGTGCTTTCGACGTGGATCCTGCTCGCAATGTTGAGTTTGGCGTTAATCTCGGCGTCGATAAAGATCGTCTCTATCCCGACTACAAAACAATGATTGCAGAAGAGGCTAAGCGCGAAGACGGCGTCGAAGTCGTTGACATTGCCACCCCGAATTTCTTGCACTATGAAATGGTTAAGGCG
>JAFRRH010000036.1 GCA_017428215.1 Selenomonadaceae bacterium | reverse complement strand
GTCGTTGAACGCTTTTTCTTGCGGATAAAGACTCGTCGCCATATCGCAACTCGTTATGACAAATTAGCTGTCTGCTTTCTCAATTTTGTTATTATATCTGCTCTTTTGATTCAACTTTAGAGTTTACCAACACGCTCTAGAGTAGTCGACGGGCACCAACGATGGTATCGACGGTATTGAAATAGTCGCGCTCCAATGCGGCAAAAGGGGCTTGGGGCGTGTTAACCAAGTCGCACACTTTAGCGGCTCCGTCTTTCGTCCACAGATAAACGATTGTGGCGAACTTGCCGATGAGTGCCGGCTCGCAATCTTTCACTTGGCTTTTAAGCTGGCGCAGACCGTCGCCGACCGCGCGGAAGAAGTCACGCTCCTCGACGAATTTTTCTTTGGCGCGTCCGAAATTGTCTTTGACGGCGTTCGAACTTATTCCGTAGGCTTCGCCGAGCTGTTTGCTCAACAGTACTCGCTTGCCAGCATACTCCAACGGCGCGAGATTTTTAATTTCCATTACGATTACCTCCTAAAAAGATTGAAAGGAGTTTTAACTATGCTCTATAATGTGGCAAGCTCTTTCGTTAAAATCGACGAGACGCAAGGCATTATTCAGAACGCCTCGAGCGGCAATTCAATCGAAGTTTCAGACGAGGCCACAACCGACAGCGGAATTATTTTAAAGCCCGGCGATTCGCTGTCTTTTAATGACACCGATATTTATGTTCGCACAATCGGCAATAAAAATTCTTCGGTGCGTGTCGTCCCTTTTGTGGAAGGCTTCTCGGCAGGTAGTAGCTCCGATTCGGATTTCGACGTGAGAAAATACGAATCCGCCGGCATTTTGATTTACTCCAAAGACGCCGGCGGCAACCTTATCGAGAAGCCTATTCATTACGTTAATCCCGAATCAACCAACGCGCAACTCGTCGCATTTGGCAAATCTATCGTGGCAACCACGCCTAACATTTATCAGGCAACCTACCGCGTGACTAAATCTCTTTGCGACCCGCCCGACTACAGCCAATATTTAATCGTCGATAGCCCCTTTAACGAAGATTTAACCGATAACTGCTCCGTCGTGTGGAACCCGGCCGGCACTGTCTCCGTTTCTGATGGGGCCGCTAATTTCAATAAAACTTACCTGCGTTCTAATGAGCCAGTCACTTTCGGCGGGCAAGATTTCACTATTTCTTTTTATGCCAATATGGATTCTTCTTCTGCGGGTTACTGTGCGCCTTTTTCGGCGGCGGCTTCCTTGAGCAATGCGCGTTTAGGGGAAATTGATTTGCGCAGGGACAATGCCGCCTCCTCTTTTTCCACTGAAGTATTTAACGGCAGTGGCTCTTTTCTTGGTTCTGTAACACTTAGTAATTTGATTGGGGCTCTTCATCATTTCGAATTAAATTATTCTCACGACGATTCAGCACTCAAATATTTTATCGACGGCGAACTTAAAGCAACTCAAACTTGCTCCATTGAGCGATTGGCGCGGTATATTTTTCTTGGCACCAATAATTATACTCTCAGTGCTAGCATTGTCGGCACCATTTCCCATTTCCAAATTTATGACGGCGTTGCTGTCCACAGCGAAAATTTCACGCCTGAATAATTTTCTGCTATAATCTTCTTGAGGAGTGATTTTTATGATTCAGGAGGAAAAACCCGTTGTAAATTTTTCTACCAATGATTTGATTATGATTCAGTTGCGCGATTTAAAAGAAGGGCAGCGCGACTTGAAATCGGAGATTAAAGACATTCGCCGCGAAATGGCTGATATGCGTAAAGAAATGAACGACACGCGCAAGGAACTCAACGAACGCATCGACCGTTTGGCAAGCAAAATGGATTCGTCTTCCAATCACGGGCAGATTGCTACCATTTCCACTATCGCCATTGCCGTTGCCGTTATCTATTCTCTGATTAAGTAAATTTTTCTGGACCGCTTAGGCGGTTTTTTTATTGCGACCTTTTAGGAGATTGCACTGGGAAAATATCTCTTAGGAGGGATTTTTTATGGCTTTGGTTTTTCAAAACCGCAATGTTGCCACACTTCGCGCAAAAAGCACCGAAGGCAACTTCATCAACGTGCCGGGCGTAACTCCTGACGAAACTAATCCCGTCAACTACCCCGCGCAGGTTAATAAAATTTTGGCGGTCGGCGGCAAAGCTATCGTCGCTGATTTGGATATGACCGTCGAAATGAAAAAAGGAGTGATTGACGATGGCCAATAGTATTAAACTCGGCTTCGGCTACACTAATACCGATTTCACCCGCCAATACACCATTAACAACGTCGCCGATTCCATTGTCTCCAGCTCGGCAGCTAAAGAGGCAATTCGCACCAACGTTAAGGCAATCAATGCGTCTCTTGCGGCTGGCACCGACGGCGGACTTTCTACCATGTTCCGCGCAGATGATTACGATGCCGCAGAGAGCATTGGCGCCTTCAATCACATTAACGACGTCACCATTGTCGAGAAGGAAATTACCGAGCTTGACATTGGCGCACAAGAGGAGGGTGATTAATCATGGCTACCACTTCCATTATCGTTAATTCTACTGACACCAGCGGCAAAAGCGCTCAAAAAGCTATGACGTGCGTCAATCCCGACGCCACGAACGCTCAGCTTGCCGCGCTTGGACAGATGATTACCGCCGCTTCCAATAACACTTACGTCGAAACTTTTCGCATTAACAAAATTAACTGCGACCTTGAATCAGACGCGCCGGCCAAACCAACCCCGACTTTAACCGCCACCGTCACGAATTATTCGCTGGCTTCTTTTGAAAGCGACAACGGCGAAATGATTGGTTCTACTTGCAACTTAACCTATAACGGCGACGGCGACATTTTTATTGGCAAAGCTCCGATTGACGTCGGCTTGCGCTTTAAGGCATTCAAGAACGGTGCTAGTATTGCCGTTAAACCTTTCTACATTGGCTCCGCACCGACTTTAACCGAGACTGTCACTTTCAAAGTTGGTTTCACTGAGACTGCTAACTACAAAGCTTGCTCCGTTGATATTACGCTTACGGCTTAAGGAGGTGTTCTAAATGGCTGACACTGTAAAAAGCACCAGCTCCATGCAACTTGAATTTTCTTTCGTCGACGGAGACACCCGCACCGTTTCTATCGACAACCCCAAGACGAGTATCAATTTGGGCGCGGCGGCCGCTTCTATCGGCTCTTACGTCAAGGAGCATAATATTTTGCTCGGCGACAAAACCGGTGCCGATTCCAAAGGCCTCAAAAGTGCTCATCTCGTCAATCAAACTACCACTAAACTCGACATCACACCCGCTTAAAGTTAATCACAATTAATCCCAGTTAATAAAAATCCCAGTGCAATCTCTTAAAAGGTCGTAAAAAAAGCTCCCGCAGGAGCTAAATTTTTTTTATTTAAGTGTCGTAATAGCTGACCAGACAATCGCGCCGCCGCCCAAAACTATTGCGCCGATTCCGACAATGGCCGCTATCGTTAAGTTTTGTATCTGCGCGGACAATTTATCGAACTTGTCATCAATCTTTTTGTTGAGTTCGTGAATATCGGCGTCGTGTTTTTGGCGCAGTTGGCTGATTTCTTGTGCACGCTGATTATCGCGGTCGCGCAGTTCCCCTATTATCATGTCGACTTTTGCCATTGTCGTTGCCACTTGCCGCTCCAAACTATTTACTCTATCTTCCGTTGTCATTGCAATCACCTACTTAAAGTCGTAATAGCTGACCAGACAATCGCGCCGCCGCCCAAAACTATTGCGCCGATTCCGACAATTGCCGCTATCGTTAAGTTTTGTATCTGCGCGGACAATTTATCGAACTTGTCATCAATCTTTTTGTTGAGTTCGTGAATATCGGCGTCGTGTTTTTGGCGCAGTTGACTGATTTCTTGTGCACGTCGATTATCGCGGTCGCGCAGTTCCGTTTTGAAGTCGCGCAACTCCGAGATAATATTGTTCACGTTTGATTCTAAGGCTGTTATGCGCCTTTCCGTGTCTCTTTCAAAATCTGTCATTGCAATCACCTCAAGACTGCGACGAGGAACGCACCGAGCGCAATCATCATGCCGCCGACGCCAATTAACATGTTGTGCATTTGTTCGGAGAGTTTATCGAACTTGGAATCAATCTTTTCGTTGAGTTCGTGAATATCGGCGTTGTGTTTTTCGCGGGCGCGGCGTATGTCCTCGCGCTGTTGATTTGCTTCGTTTATCAGCGCGTCGACTTTAGCGGCGACCGTTGCCACTTGCCGTTCCAAACTGTTTACTCTATCTTCCGTTGTCATTGCAATCACCTCAAGACTGCGACGAGGAACGCACCGAGCGCAATCATCATGCCACCAACGCCTATCATCATTTGTTTAAAATTGTCGTCAATCTTTTTGTTAAGGTCGCGAATGTCTTGGCGTTGTTCTTTTAATTCGGCAAGCGTGGCGTCGATTCTTCGTCCTTGCTCTTCGATTCGCGCATTCTGCGTAGCAAATTTTTCGTCAAACAATTCAAAGCGCAACTTCGTTTCCAAATTAATTTTTTCTTGGTCAGTCATTGCAATCACCCCTAGAAAATTATATTCACTCCCAAAATTTTTTGCAAGGAGAGGTTTTTATGTTAGTTAGTCATTCCATGCGTTTTTGCACAGATATTTTCGGTTTGCCAAAACCGGTAGAGGAAGTTGTCGTGCCAGAAGCCGACGATACTCAAACCGAAGAGCCCGAAGTTGTAAGCAAGCCGACTGTGGTTGCAACTCCCACGCCAAAATACGCGCTACTTATCAGCAAGACGCCGCTCAACTGCGCTAATAAATCTGCCGTCACGGGTTTGGTTTTTTCCGGTGCAGTGCCCGCTAATACTAAACGGCGGCTCATGTGGCGCATTGATAATAAAAATTACACGCTAAACACCGCCGGCAATTTGGTTGAATACACAGACGACATCACCGCCGAAAATGTCATAAAGTACGGGCAAAATCCTGACGACCTCGACGACTTAACCAGCATTCCGGGCTTCGTTGGCAAAAAAGTTTATCCGATTATCGCGCTACGTGCTCCCGCCGACGCTACAGAATTTCCGACTATTAAAATGTCGCTCAAAACTCAAACTACCACGAACAATTTAACTGACACGCAAGAAAGCCCCGTTTTTGAGCTGGCTAACGACGCTTACATTCCGCGTATCGTGTCCATCACCGCCGAAACTGCAACTACCGGTTCGGGCGCAGTCGACATTAAAGTTAAAGTTCGTGATAAGGACGAAAATTGGTCCGACTGGATGAAACTTGCCGACGCCGCCGATTTGGAAGCCGGTGCCGTTCAATTCCAAATGGCTTATTCCGTTACCAGAACTGACGGAGTTGACACCGCGCAGGTTAAAGAAATTGTCGTCGAACACACGCTGGGCAAAACTGTAGTTTCTGGCGACGACGCCGAACTTTATAGCACAGTTATAAATTATACCGTGCCGCTTCAAATGTGCATAGCTACCGTTCGTCACGAAGAACTTAGAGATTCTACTATCGATGTTTACGTTAACTATATGCGACCGCCGTCGAGCCGTGAACTGATTCAAATTGGCGTTGGCAACGGGCAGAGGCAAGAACTCGTTTTGGGCGTCGGGGGCGTGCCGGATTTAAATATCGACGTCTCCAGCATTGTAATTTACGTTGACGGCGAAATTACTACTGACTTTGACGCAAACAGCGCTGCAGGTACGGTTGTCATGTCGGCTAAGAAAAACGCCACGATTTACGCTTCCTACGATTATAATCACGCCCTCGAAGTTTGGCGCAAGATGACTAAAGTTTCCACTGAACCCTACACCGACGACGAGACTTGGATTAGCCGCTATGAATATCTTTTGCCCGACGACGAAGCTACCGGAAAAACCATCAGCAATATTAAAATCGTGATGAAGCGTCCGACGGGCAAAGTTACCAATCAAAATCTAGGGAAAGCCACCGGTAAAGTTCAACTTTTTGCGCTTGCGCATATTCCGAAAATGTCGACGATTAAATTTACCAACTCCGCTGTGCAATTTGATTACAATGAGGATTCGGAGATTTTAAGGGTAGTGGCTCCTCGCAATACGGATTTAATTATTACTTACAACTGGATTGGCGAAGAAATCCGCGTTCGTTCGTGGTCAGCGGCTTGGACTTTAGCTTAAGGAGGAATTTTTATGTCGTCATTAATTTATCAACGTCCCTTAACTTTAGAGGAAAAAAAAATTATCGAAAATAAATCTAAGCCCTCGCAAGAAGACCAAGCCGCCGCGCAGGACGCTTTGTTTCTAAATATTTTATTACGGCTAAACGAGCTTGAAGCTAAGGAGCAAACGCCATGAACACTTACTATAATTACAACGTCGAGAGCACGCAAAGCGTTTCTGAAACTCTCACGATTTCGGGCGGGCAAGTTCAGCTTAGAAATATTCCGCGTCAAGGTTCAGTCACCATTTCCGGCTTTATCGAGACTACCTCGCTTGTGGTTGACGCTGGAAAATTTCGCGTAGATTATTTCGACGCAAATGGCGAATACCGCGAGGCTTCACGCAAAATTTATTTCAATTCTGCTGACAACGGCAAGCGTGTTAGCGTTGGATATTCGCCCGTTGGCACTCCCGTCACTGCCGCCGATATGAATGAAATCAAAGCTCACATGGAAAATTCCACTCTGCACGGCGGCTCAGGCTCCGGTATTGGCATTGGCGTCGATTATATTGGTTCTTATGATTCCTTCCCTACGGAATATGACGTGGACTATTCTCACGGCTCTTTAATTTATCGCTACGACGAACAGAAATTTTATCTCTTCGACGCCAACGTTGGCGAGTGGTTACCTTTTAAATTGGGCGGCGGGGCGGGCATTTCTACTACTGTTGATAGTTCTTTCTGGACAGCTTACGGCTCTCCTACTATTCAAGACGGTGCACTTTATTTGAATCAATCTAGCTACTTGCGTTCTAATCTGCAGTATTATACGTGGCAATGGCTCAGCGAACCTTTCACGCTCGACATTGACTTTAAAACTTCTACCAAAAATCGCCAGATGAATTTTATCGACACCACTTATAAATTTTATCTCTACATCACCGCGCAAGGTTACTTGGAACTCAATTTGTACGACGATGATTACGACATCATCATCACTACGCCCGATACCGTTAATGACGGGGCTTGGCATCATGCTCGCGTTGAATTCGACGGTGCCGCTGACTGTGGTTATTCTTCCTCTGTTCGACTTTTTTGCGACGATTCCTTAATCGGTTCCGGCTCCGACCCCGACATTCATTGGCGCAACGATTCTCTTTTCGTCGGCAGGGATTTTATCGGCTCGCTTAAAAATCTTGTCGTTAACGGTCCGAATCTGTGGTCTTCGCACGGGCAGATGTACGCTGTGTTCTCCGACCGTTTCGACAAAGTTAATTGGTCTTAAGGAGGTAAACAAAATGACTGAAGAATTTTTCGCTCACATGCTTGGCAATATCGGCGTGCCTGCCGCGCTTTGTTTCTACACTCTCTTTCAAGTCAACCGCTCCATTGAAAAATTGATTCAGACTATGGAAAAGTTTGAACAGCGCATTGACCGGCTAGAAGACAAAATTCTTGCTAGCTACAAAAAAACATAACGAAATTTTTTCCCTCCTGCGCGGGGGGATTTTTTTTTTTGGCGTGGAATATTTTTCGGAGGTGTTAAAAATGACTGACCAAGAAAAATTCAACGCCGAATTGCAGATGAAAACTAATTTGCAGGAAGCCAAATTTAATATGCTCGTCAACGAACTTAAAGAACAGCGGCAAGATATTCGCGACCTTAACAAAAAAATTGATGACAAGTTCGATAAGTTAAGCGAGCAAATTCATTCTATGACCGTTGCCGCCGTCGTTGGTTTTGGCGCAATTGTCGTTGCCGTCGGTGGGCTTATCATCGCCGTCTTGAGGTGATTAAAATGACTGACCAAGAAAATATTAATAACGCCGTTCAAGTCCAAATTGCCGCGCAGAACGCCCGAATTGAATTGCAGAACGAAAGAATTGACGCGCAGGGCAAAAGAATTGACGCCGCATTGGAAGAACTTAAACAGCAACGCCAAGATATTCGCGACCTTAACAAAAAGATTGATGACAAGTTCGATAAGCTCTCCGAACAAATTCACACTATGTTAATTGGCGTCGGTGGCATGATGGTTGCGCTCGGGGCTTTCCTCGTCGCCGTCCTTAAATGAGGTGATTTAAATGACTGAACAGGAAAAATTTCAAATGGAAGTGCAAGCGCGTTTCTCTCTCCAAGACGAAAAGTTTAATGCCGCTATGGAAAAAATTGATTTGGCTTTTAAAGAACTCAATCAGCAGCGCCAAGATAT
>JAFRRH010000035.1 GCA_017428215.1 Selenomonadaceae bacterium | reverse complement strand
TATAGCTGATGTGCTACTTGCTGAACCGTGCGCTGTCCCGCTCGTCGCTCGTTTGGATGGTAAATTTCTTTAAATGGAAAAGGATTGGGAGTTGATGAGCGAAATCGATAAGGAGAAACTTATCCAAAAGAAAATTGTTCGGGAGTTGTAAGATTGTGCCAGAAAACTACCAGTAAATCCTCCCCTGTGTCATACGAAGTTCACTTAACACTTATCCTGCGGATAAGTGGATTAAAGCCGTATCACAACGCGATTAATCGACTAAAAAAATTTGTAGCGCTCAAATTTACGAATGGAAAATTTGTGTTATAATAAAGTTTAAAAGGGAGAAATTTCCGATTCTCTTTTTGATCTGGTTTTTACCCATATAAAAGAATGAATGTTTTATTACTTAATCTTATGGTGGAAAAATATGAAACGAGATATGGAATTATGTCGCAAAATTCTCCTTGCCATAGAAGAACTTTACGTAGATACTCCTATATACAATCTGAAAATTGAAGGTTACTCCATCGAACAAATTGCATATCACTGCAAGATACTCAAAGACGCAAACTTAATTTCTGACTATAAAGCATTGTATGGCGATAATCATATTGTAAATTTTTGCGTCGGCTCTCTTACTGCAGAAGGAAATAATTATATTGACAAAATCAGAAATGAATCTGTTTGGGATAAAGTTAAAGATATCATCCGTGAAAAAGGAATTCCTCTTACAATTGAATCCATCGCAAGAACACTACCAATCGTTATTAACAATATTCTTTCCAGTTAAAATAAATTTCTGTAAAGATTTCTAAAGTTTGTAAGCAAGAGATAATTGAAGAAACTATCGCCGCGCATTCCACCCGGAATAAATCGTGCCAATGAACTTATAAGAGAAGATGAATATGAAAACTAAAAATGCTTTCGCCTTTCGTGATTTCGATTCTATTCGTATTCTTCAACGTCTTTTCTTTAAAGATTTTCACTTCGACAAAGATAAATCCGACGCTCAAATTTTAGAGTCTTTAAGCATTGTAACAGAAGATTTAGTTGATGCTTGGGAAAGAAATTTATATATCATAAAAGCTACCCACGAACGTTTATGTAAATTCCGGCGACTAATCAACAGGCATAACGAAAATCGCCTCGACAAATACAATAAAAGAATTTGGCACTCGCCTAAGACAAATACGTCAAGATTTAGGATTGACACAAGCTAAATTCGGTGACCTTGTACAAGTTTCTCCGCAAGTTTTCTCGCTATATGAACGAGGCGAACATGACGTTCCCATTCACACAATAATTAGACTTTCAAAAATGCTATATATGAGTAGCGACCAACTATTAGGGCTCAGATAGCTCAGTCAATATAATGAAGAAAAAAACAACCTCCCTTTAGGAGGTTACAGCCTGTAGACAAAAAGCACCTATCAAGTAAAATAAGCTTGGGAGGTGCTTTTCGAGGTAAAGGAAGAAGAATCGAGAAGGATACCGAGAATACAAAAGCGACCCGCGCGTTTGTGAGAATTGTTCCTGTCGACAAAATTGCACCTTGAGTAAAAATAAGACCAAAGTAGTCGTCCGTCATGGGCTAAATATATGGAAGCAGCAGAGCACCTGCGCTACATATCTCAAATTTGCGATAATTTATAAAAAGCGTAAGAAGACAATCGAGCGAGTCTTTGCTGATGCGAAGGAACGCCCTGCGTTATACTTATTATCACGGCTTAGCTAAAGTCAAAATGCAAGTAGCGCTTATTCTCTCTTGCCTAAATTTGAAAAAATAGGCAATAAGAAAGTGCAAAAACTTTATATAGTTCTTCTTCCTTCGCCACTGAAAAGAAAATCAAAGCCAAAAGCCCGTCTCAGAGCATTCCGAGACGGACTTTGTCTACAAGCTGAAAGAACGACAGACAAATATCTGCCGTTCTTTTTAATGTCTATTGAAAAATGTTAGCTTCACTTGAGCGTTTTGCCGCTGATTGTGTATTGCTTGCCATTTATATTGAACTTGTCGCCATTTGAAACGTTGTCGAAAATAACTTTGCCGCCGCCATTAATCGTAAGCGTGAGGTCACCGCCGCTGAACTTTGCCTTACTGAACGTGCCGCCCGTAGTGCCATTCGATTTAAGAATTTGCAACATGTCGCCGTTTTTGTAGTCGAAAATGGTATCCGTGCCCTCGCCAGGTTTATAGATAAATGTATCGTTACCATTGCCGCCGTAAAGCGAGTCATTGCCTTTGCCGCCCCAAAGCGTATCTTTGCCGCCTTTGCCGTAAAGTTTATCATTACCACTGCCGCCGATGAGCGAATTAGCTGCAGCCGTGCCCGTGATTGTAGTGGCTTTGCTGATTGCGGAAGCGTCAACATTTTTAACGCCGAGTTTACTCAAATCAATATTGCGTTCAGCAGAAGAACTTAACGTCACGGAAATTTTCTTTGCGTCGTAGAGATTGCCGCCGCTAATTATCTTCTTGCCGTTTGCGTCGGTGAAGGTAATATCTTTATCACCGGCATTTTTGGCAGTAACAGATTTCTTGCCAACTGTGAGGACAACGTCGCCATTTTTTTTGGTCGAGAATTTATCAACGGAGCCGCTGATTTTTATTTGGTCGCCCGCGCCATAATTACGGATAACATCATTACCCGCGCCGTCGTAAACAAAAACATCTTTACCTGCGCCGCCAACCAAAGTGTCATTGCCCTTGCCGCCCGCGAGAGTAGTTTTACTTTTACCGGCGATGAGGTTATTAGCTTTATCGTTGCCGGTGATTTCAATCTTGCCCGTGACATTTTGAGCATTAATTTTCGTGACGTTGGAGAGTTTGGAGCCACCCAGATAAATATCGTCGCTAGGCGAAATGGAGCCTGTGAAGTTCTTAGCAATCGTAGCAGTGGTATTACTTTTGTTGAACGTCAAGTAATCTGCGAGGGCGAATCTAGCAACGTCGAGAGTAACGGAGCTGTCCTTTCCTACTAATTTAACCGTGCTATTATTGTCAACGCCCGTAACTTTGATAGAAGAATTTTTTCCGAAGCCAAGCACGAGATTGGAGTTGCTCTTATTCGCGGTTTTAAGTTCGGTATTGCCGCTCAAGCTGACTGTAAACCCCTTGACGTAGTTAACAGTGTCATTGCCTTCACCTGCGCAGTAAATCAATACGGGATTTTTACCGCTCAAGTTGAAGGTGTCTTTACCCTTGCCGCCCGTGATTGTGACGTTTGAACCGCTGACTGAGAAATTATCATTGCCCGCGCCGCCCGAAATTACCGCATTATTTGCCGCGATATTAAAAGTGTCGGCGTTGCCAGTGCCCGTAAACGTCTTGCCGCTCATGTTGCCGGTAAGTTTAAGGGTGTAATTAGCGTTATTAGATTTGAGCGAAGTATTTGCGCCGAGTACACTTGCCTTTAGATTCAGAGTTTTATTGACGGGCGCAGGGAGCATAGCATTTTTACTTAGTCCGTTCAAGACCATTTGAGCCGCGCCGGTTTTTTGTTTGCTGTAGACAACTGCATTGTTCTTTACGGTGTAACCTGCGCTAGTGTCGGATTTCAAAGTTGCTTTAGTGCCGCTAACTTTCCAATCGGGGGCAAGCTTAGCAGGTTTAAGGGCGTCGGCAACTGCAAGTTTATAACTTATACCCTTATCCGCCGTGACAGTTGGAGCCTTAGCGTCAAGTATATCAGAGCTGTTGAACGTAATTTTGTAGGTGCCATTTTTCTGCTCAACGACGCTAATTCCCGCTTTAACCGCCTTAAGAGTGGCATTGGATTTAAGGTTAGCGATTTTAGTCGCCAGTCGCCGCCGTATACGTTATCTTCTTGCCGTTAAGCGTATAGTAATCGCTGACGGAAGTTGTCTTATAAGTGGCAGTACCATTCTTGGATTTGGTAAAAGAACCGGCAGTCTCAACGCCTGAAGTCGGAACGTTAGAGTTAAGCGCAAGTTGATAAGATTCACCCGTCGCGTTGGTAAGCGTCACCTCTTCCGTTGTTAAATAATCCTTAGTCAAAGTCAAAACGTCACCGCTTACCATATCGACTGTCGGAGCCTTAACTAAGCCGTCAACCGTGAATTGCAAGTAGCCATTATCGTAATAATCCCACGCCGTGCCGTTAGCTATAAACTCTGCCGCATAAGCCGTTGTAGTGACTTCCGCATCAGCTACGCCCAATGTGTAACTATATTTATCCTTATCAAGCTTAGTCAACGTGACATTGTTAACGCTCATGTTTGCAAAGTGCCCGCTCAACTCGAATGTCGTACCAGTCTCATAATAATCAACGTCGTTAAAATTAATAGGCGTCGCTGTCGTAGTAGCTGTTACTCCACTCGGCAAATTGAGCGTGTAAACTCTCGTCGCGCCGCTGATTTCTGCCGTGCCGTGATAGTAGAGATTTTTAATCGTGCCGCTACCAAACGGATTAGTTTTAACGTTCGTGATGAGGTGATTATCGCCGTCAAGCGTGCCGCTGAAATTGCTAATCGTAAAGTTGTCGGGCATGGCGATATTGTTAGTAAACTTGAACGTCTTGCCTGCGGTAGTGTGATTCGTACTGTAACTTGCCAACGCCTGTAAAACGTCGGCTGTTTTAATTAGGAACTTGCCGTCTTCAATATCGAAATAAATTCCAACTGTCGAGCCGTCGATTGTCAACGTATCTAAATTCGCCGCTTCTTTGAGTGTCAAGGAATTCTCGCCAAATGTCAATACAACGTCGTTGCCGCTGATTGTTTTAGTGTACTCATCGCCTATTATAAATTTAGTCGTAGAAATGGAGCCGCTAACTGTATCTTTGCCCGACATTCCCGCAAGCGTTAAGCCGTCGCTGTTTATGTTGATTGACTCACTTTGCGTGGAACCGCTGAACATCTTGCTGCTCCAATCGCCCATTAAATTAAACGTAAAAACGCCGGCGTTGTTGAGGACTTCGACCTTGTCGCCCTTAATATATTTGCTGTCCAAATTGACGCTGGAGTTATTAATAAAATTGTCATCAATTTGCGTGCAGTCAACACCGCTGATTTCAAGAAGAGTATTTCCACCAGTTGCCGTCACGTTGTAGGAAATTTGGTTATTTTCAACATAATAACCGACACCATAGCCCGCACTCTGATAAGTGACTTTGTTGTTAACCGCGTCGAGTTCAAGGGCATTGAAATATTCTGCGACGTTATCGCCCGTGACAGCTAAAGTAAAGTTACCATTGAGCGTAACGGTTTTGGTGCTGTTGTTGATGTTGCTCGTTGAAACGGTGACAATTTGATCGTTAACTTCAATTCCGTTAATAGAATCAATGCCCGTGAGCGTGAAGGAAGATTCTTCGCTCTTGCCGTCAAGAATAATGGAGCTGTTGCTGTCAGTGGTTACACCTTTTTTAGTTACGGTGCGCGTTGTCGAGTAATTGACAATATCAGTCCACACCGTCGAAGTAAAGCCTCCGCCGTTGATTTGGATACTAAATTCGCTGTTATTGTAAGTGCCACCGATATTGAGAGCGTTGTCAAGATTTAATTGGAAGTTACTAAGGACTGTTTGTTTATCATTCCAATAAACGATAATTTTGTCTGCCGCTCCAAATGAATTTTCGAGCGTAACATTGCCGCCTTGCGTAAATTTTGAGGCGTCAATATAAATAGTATCCGCGTCGTCGGTAAGTTGAACTTCTTGCCCAATCCGTGTAACGTCAAATTCACTTACAGTGACTTCCTCTTCTAAATCTGCCACAATATTTTTTGTCGCGTCGAAACTGCCGCTGATTTTAATCGTACCTTTTACGCCATTATCTTTCTTAACTGTCAAAACATTATTGGCGAATTCCGTCGTGTAACCGTTTGCAATGTGAATCGTGTCGTTGCTCATAAATCCACGAATAGAATCATCGCCGAAATAGCCGCTAAAGTGATAAGCATTGCCGCCGTTACTGTTACTGTATTGATAAATCGTATCATTGCCCGCGCCCGTGATAATGTTGGAGCCTTCAGCAGTCTCAACAGTATCTGCGCCGCTGGTGCCGTTGTAAGTATCGTTTGAAGTTAAGCCGACAATTTTAATATTGGCAGAGCCGTTAATCACTTGGTGGACGCCAGAATTTTCTACAGTGTAAACGCCGTCTTGAACGGTTCCGAGCTTAATTGCGCCCGTATTAGAAATCTGCGCGGTTTCAGAGGTTGAGTTTCCCGTAATGTAATAAGTTCCATTGCCACTTAAATTAACGGTCGCAGTGATTTCGCCGAATGCAGGAAGATTAAGCGTCTGGAGTGCGGCTTGTTTAGCTAAGTAGCGATAGAACATAACTCCGCCCGCATAACCGTCGCCTTTCTCTTGAGTGCCGGTATCAGTGTTGCTAATGTCAAGACTGGCGGCGAGTTCTTCGGCGTCGTAAGCAATTTTAAAAATTGTGGAGGTGCGCTCGTCGACAATGCCGTGAGTGAGTTCGGCGATACCTTCCTTAATAAATTTAGGCAAAGAGCCAAAGAAATTAACATTGCTTGCCAGAATGGCATGGTTCATTTCGTGAGAGAGTGTACGATCAAGGAAACCTGCCCCCGCCGAGCTAGTAGTGCCATCCATGTCGTCAGCGGCGAGATTTTTATAATAATCCATATTGACGTTGAGCATTAATTGATAAGCGAAACCGTCGCCGGTGCCGTCAGTGTATGTTCGTTGCCAATTCCAAACAGTTGCCAGCGTGTTACTTTTTCCTTGCCCGTCGTAAAAATACAGCCCAATATCTTTGCACATAGTGGTATCGGAATTGAAACCAATACCGTAGCTGTCTTCATTAAGGTTAATAGTTTCAGCACCCCACCATTTGAACAGCCCAGCGATAATCGCCTTTTGGTCATCGGTGAGATCGTTTAAAGTTAGCGGCGTGATTAGAGATTGCCCATTATCGGTTGGACTGCCGCTTGTAGAACTTGAGGTGCCAAGCAGATGAATTGTCAAGCCGTTGCGCGTGAAGGTCGTCGCGCCGGGATAAGTACTGGACGTTGTGCCGACAACTTGCCCGTCGATTTCTACATTACCCGCCGTGCTCGTGTTTACATTAGCAAGATTAACTGTAACGGGAGAATTGCCGTTTGTGTTAGAAGAGTGGCTTGGTTCTGTCAAAGTCGGTTCAGTAGTTTTAACTGATTCGGGCAGAGGCGTTGGCGTATATTCGGGGTCGATAGCTGTCCTGCCGCCGTCATTATCTTCTGCGTTGTCTGGAGCTTGAGCATTTGAACTGCCAACTCCGACGCTTGCGGCATAAGTAGTTGTTTCAAGATTGTTGAGGTTGATACCAGAATTTGTCAACCATTGCCCGATTGTCATACTTGCGCCGTCAATTTTAAGTTTACCGATCGTGGCGTTAGTGAAGTCACCAAGTCTAAGTTTGCGTTTACCGGTCTTGTCGGTGATGATGAGCATCATATCTTCAATTTTCGCCGCGCCGATTTCAAAGGAGCCGTTGATTGTCATAGTATCTTCGGCTGTGAGGTCACTTATCGCAACGTCCCGAACCTGCGCGGAAATTTCGATATTATCAGAGCCTTCACCAGAAGTAACAGTTGCGCCGTCGCCGTTAACAGTGATGATGTCATTACCTGCGCCAGCGTTAATAGAATCTGCGCCGCCTGAAGTTATGGTGTTGTCAGCGTCAGTAGCTTTAACAACCCAGTCGCGATTATCGGTTATAATTTTTTGCGCGGCGGTCGTGGAAACCGTATAAGTGTTGATAAAAGTTTCGGGTACAACACTACGATCCGTTTTTTCCGTGCCCGTGCCGATAATTAACGAGCCATCCTCTTCGAGAGTGAGACCGTATTTGGTGGCAAGCGCGCTCAAATTGATAGTATTGCCGTAATAATCGGTGTCGCCGGAATGTAAAGTAATATTAGCGTCTGAACCCGTGATTGCGCCGGTGTCGACATTGCCTGTAGTGTCACCAGTCCAAGAAGTTACACCGCCGCTTTCCGTAAACCAATATTTTTTCGCCAGTTGAATTCCGCAGTATTTTTCGAGGAAGATATAAGCTTTACGTTCTTTGATAACCGCTTCTACTGTTGTGCGATTATCATTCCACTCGTTAAGGTAAGCGTTGCTTACTTGTTCGCCGTCGTAGTTTTTAGCACTTGCCTTTAAAATGCTTTCGTCGATTTCGGCAAGCGTTTTTCCAGCGTAATCAGAGCCGAGAACTAATTGGACGGCTTCTTTCTCCGCCGCAATCTGGTCGGCTTTCATAGCGTTGATAACGTCTTGAATGGAAGAAAAACGCGACGAGGCACGAACAGCCGAATCAAGCATACTCGTTCCGACGGAATCGGAATAAGAGTAGCCGTGACTGGCAAGCTTAGCCACAAATGCTTTAATAACATCTTGCGCTGTCATAAAAACCAATCCTTTGATAAATAAACCGTTCCATAATACTTTTTATCATTAAAGCACAAACTTAAAAAAAAATCAATTTAGTCTAAAGAAATTTCGTTGCTTTAAGCTAAGATTTTTGCTAAACTTAATTTGAGGAGTTGATTTTATGACTAACGATTATGACTTTGAAGCCAGTTTGATGAGAATACTATCTGAAAAATATCCGACTAAAGAATCAATCTATGAAAAGCTAATTTATTTGCAATCGCGGCTGTATCTTCCAAAAGGCACGGAACATTTCATGAGCGATTTGCACGGCGAGTACGATTTATTTCTGCACATAATCAATAATTGTTCAGGAGTAATTCGGGAAAAAGTGGATTATGTCTTTGGAAATTTGCTTGGCGACGAAGAAATTGCAGAATTTTGCACGCTGATTTACTATCCTAAAGAAAAAATAGCACAAATTAAATCTCAGCGGCGCGATACGCCCTCTTGGTACCGAATAAATCTGGCACGGCTGGTAAAATTGGCAAAATTCATGAGTTATAAATATCCGTCGTTTAAAATGCGCGATTTAATCCCGAATAGCTATGAAACGGTAATTTTGGAGCTGTTAAACACACACCCAACGGCAGATGAGGCTCAAAAAATTTATTACGAGAAACTTTTAAGCTCAATCGTCGAAATAAATAGCGGCGAAGATTTTATTCATGCAATTTCCGCGTTGATAAAACGTTTGGCGATACACCGCTTGCATTTAGTCGGAGATTTTTTTGACAGAGGAAACAGACCGGACGCAATTTTGAATTTGCTGATGAATTATCCTGAAGAAGTCGACATACAATGGGGCAATCACGATGTTTTATGGATGGGTGCGGCTCTCGGCAGTGAAGTTTGTATCGCGGCAGTAGTTAAGAATTCGTTGCACTATGAAAACACTGACGTTTTGGAGCGCGGCTACGGTATAAGTCTTCGTCCGCTAACAATTTTTGCAGCTAATCTTTATCCGGAAGAAAATCCCTTGCGTGCGGCTGAACTTGCGAGTTTAATGATTATGTTTAAGCTTGAAGGGCAATTAATTCGCCGAAATCCCGATTTTAAAATGGATAATCGCTTGCTTTTGGACAAAATTAATTTCAACGACGGCACAATTTCAATCGGCGAGCAGATTTATAAAGTTAATGGCACATTTCCAACGGTTAATCGCGAAAATCCTTGCGAATTGACAGAAGACGAGCAAAAAATAATTGAAAATCTGCGCGAAAATTTTTTAGAGAGCGCAAATCTTCAAAAGCACGTTGATTATTTATATAAAAAGGGCGGCGTCTACACCTGTCACAACGGGAATTTATTGTTCCATGCAAATGTTCCGCTTAATGATGACGGTTCGTTTAAGGAAATTATTTTCGACGGTGAGAATTATAGCGGTAAAAATTATTTTGATTATGTGGACGGGCGAGCACGGCGAGCTTACTACGAAAAACGGCAAGAAGATTTAGATTTTATGTATTTTTTATGGTGCGGATTGCTTTCGCCGATAGCGGGAAGGGAATTTAGGACATTTGAGCGAGCATTCATCGACGATAAAGAGATTCAGCGCGAGCCAGCCGACCCGTATTACAATTTGATTGATGATGAGACGATTTGCGATAAAATATTGGCTGAATTTGGGCTAGATTCGAGCGGACACATTATAAACGGACATGTGCCGGTTCGTGTGCGCAAGGGCGAAACTCCGATTAAGGCGGGCGGTAAGGCTTTAGTAATTGACGGCGGATTTAGCACGCCATATCACGAGAAAACGGGCATATCGGGTTATACATTGGTGTCGAATTCGCGCGGCTTGAGACTTTTGCGACATCAGAAAATTGCGGACGTGAAACTTGCGCTTGCTGAAAATAAAGACATTGAATCGACAGCAGAAACGGTAGAAATTTTATCAAAACGAATGACGATAGGCGACACGGATCACGGAAAAGGAATTCGCGAGGAAATTGTCGGCTTACATAAACTTTTACAGGCATATCAGAGCGGAAAAATCCAACCTAAAGGCTAAAATAATTTATGTTAAACGGCAATCTTAATGTCAATAGGATATTAGCCAAACTTATAATCTGATTTTTAGTTGACGGCGTAAAGTTAAACGAATAAAATATTTTCCAACACATAAAGGAAATTTATTTTTAAGGAGCGATTGTATGAATTTAAAAATTGGCGAAAAACTCAATGGCTTTTGCTTGAAAAATTTTTCTAACGTCGAAGAGATTGGTGCGAAGACTTACGAGTTCGAGCACATTAAAACCGGTGCAAAACTTTTTTACGTTGCCAGCGACGACGACAATAAAGTTTTTTATATCGGCTTCCGCACGCCGCCTAAAGACGATACGGGCGTTGCGCACATTGTCGAACATTCGGTTTTGTGCGGCTCCAAAAAATATCCGCTTAAAGAGCCGTTTGTCGAATTAGTTAAAGGATCGCTGAACACTTTTTTAAACGCGATGACTTATCCCGATAAAACTGTTTACCCGGTTGCCAGTCGCAATGCCAAAGATTTTCGCAACTTGCAGGACGTTTACCTCGACGCGGTTTTCAATCCCAACATGCTCACCACGCCCGAAATTTTAATGCAGGAAGGTTGGCACTACGAAATTGAAAATATCGACGCGCCATTAACTTATAGCGGTGTCGTTTATAACGAGATGAAAGGCGCACTCTCCTCGCCCGACGACATTTTGGATAGTAAACTTTTGCACGAAACTTTTCCGCAGAATTGTTACGGCTATCAATCGGGCGGCGAACCGGAAGCTATTCCGACTTTGACGCAAGAAAATTTTATCGCCTTCCACCAAAAATTTTATCACCCGTCGAATAGTTACATTTATCTTTATGGCGACGTGGACATTGCCGAGCAGTTGGAATATCTTGACCGCGAATATCTTTCCAAGTTTGATAAGATTGAAGTTGATTCGGCGATAGACTTCCACCCCGCGTTTACTGAAATGAAGCGCGTCGCTGAAGTTTATCCGATTGGCGAGGAAGAAAATTCTACGGAGAAAAGTTTTCTGTCGCTGAATTTAGTCGTAGGTGACACTTTCGACACGTGCACAAATCTTGCCTTAGAAATTTTGACGCACGCATTGTTCAGCAGTCCCGCCGCGCCTGTCCGTAAAGCTCTGATTGATTCGGGCTTGGGTAAAGATGTTGACGCTGGAATTGAGGACGATTTACGCCAGCCGACCTTTACAATTACGATAACCGGCTCCGAAATTGATCGTGTTGAAAAATTTTATTCTCTGCTTACGGCTGAACTTCAAAAACTCGTTGACAATGGAATTGATAAAACTCTGTTGCAAGCGTCGATAAATTTGCTTGAATTTAAACTTCGCGAGGCTGACTTCGGACTTGCACCCAAAGGTTTGATTTACGGCTTGCGACTGCTCAAAACGTGGCTTTATGGCGGCGACCCCAATGCTTATCTGCGCTACGAAGACGACCTCGCGGCGGTTAAACGCGGACTTGACGAAAATTATTTTGAGGACATTGTTAAGAAATATTTCCTCGACAATCCACACAAAGTTTTGATGACACTTGCGCCCGATAAGACTTTTGCTAAAAAACGCGACGACGCTCAAGCCGCTAAGCTCGCCGAGATTAAAGCGACCTTGACGCCCGCGCAGGTTGAAGAAATTATTTCGACGACGCAAAAGTTAAAACTCCGTCAACAAGCTCCAGATTCGCCCGAAGCTTTAAAGACGATACCGATTTTGGAACGCGAAGATTTGCGAAAAGAGGCTGAACATTTGCCGCTACAATTCCGCGACCTTAGCGGCACGAAAATTTTATTCAGCAACATTGACACACACGGAATAATTTATTTAACTTTTTATTTCGACGCGCTGAAAGTTCCGCCGGATAAACTTTTCCACGCTTATTTACTGTCAAGTCTTTTGGGCAATGTCGACACTAAAAAACATTCTTACGAGGAACTGGCAATTTTAACTAACTTGAATATCGGCGGCTTCGGTATGAATCTCCGCGCTGATACGGAAAATGCTAAACCTCATTCCTTTGCGCCGCGCCTGAAAGTTTACGTCAAAGCTCTCAAGTCTAAACTCGTCGAAATGTCGGATATTCTTGCCGAAATTTTTAACGAAACGATTTTCACCAACAAAAAACGTCTGCGCGAATTGATTGAGCAAGACCAAATCGGCTTTGAATTGAACTTGCAAAACATGGCTCCGACGATAATTTCTGCGCAACTCGTCTCTTATCAAACTAAATCCGGTGCTTATAACGCCGCCGCTTATCTGCCGTATAACAAATTCTTAAAAGATTTGCTTGCCGACTTCGATAACAAATTTGATGAGCTGGTTGCAGATTTAAAAGACGTTTACAATCGCCTCGTCAATCGCAACGGATTGATTATCAGCGTGACGGCTCCCGACGAACTTTATAAAGAATTCACGCCGCATTTGTCCAAGCTGTTGAAGAGCATGACGATTGACGAATTTAAGCGTGAACATTATTCTTTCCCGTGCAAGCCGAAAAACGAAGGCTTATACTCTCAAAGCCGCGTGCAATACGTCGGCAAGGGTGCGAACTTTATCGAACTCGGTCACGAATACACGGGCGCATTGCAAGTTTTGGAAACAATTTTGCGCTATGAATACTTCTGGACAAAAATTCGCGTGCAGGGCGGCGCATATGGAGCTTTCTCAAGTTTTAATCGCAACGGAGCTTTATTCTTCGGCTCGTATCGCGATCCTAATCTTGCTAAGACGCTTGAAACTTTCGACGGGACGGCGGATTTCCTTAAAAACTTTGACGTTAGCAACCGCGAAATGGATAAGTACGTAATCGGCACGTTAAGTAAGATTGACAAGCCTTTAACGCCGTCGATTAAAGGACAAATTGCCGCTGACCTTTGCTTGAGAAATGTCACCTACGCTGACCGCCAAAAATCCCGCAATGAAATTCTCTCTGCGCGGCAGGAAGATATTCGCGCCTTATCGAAATTAGTTGTTGACTGCATGAATCAAAATTGCTTGTGCGTCTTCGGCAATGAAACTGTTCTTAAAGATAACGCAGAAATTTTCGGCGAAGTCAAACAGGCATTGGAATAAAAAATTTGGAGGGCTGTTAAATGAAACAAATTCCATTTAAAGGCTCGTGTGTAGCGATTGTCACACCGTTTAACGAGACGGGCGTTAACTTTTCCGAACTCGGACGAATGATTGACGATCAAATTAAAAATCACACGGACGCCATTTGTATAACGGGGACGACGGGCGAGGCGGCTACTATGAATGACGAGGAGCACAAAGCCGCGATAAAATTCACCGTCGAACACGTAGCGGGGCGCGTTCCCGTCATCGCTGGCACCGGCTCCAACGATACGTCTTATTCCATCGAACTTTCCACATACGCGGAAAAAGTCGGCGTGCAAGCTGTTCTTCTGGTTACGCCTTACTACAACAAGTGCACTCAAGCCGGACTCGTCGCGCACTATTGGAAAATCGCTGACAGCATTAACACTCCCGTGATTCTCTACAACGTGCCGGGGCGTACAGGCGTCGATATAAAGCCGGAGAGTTATTTTAAACTTTCCAAGCACCCGCGCATCGTCGCCGCTAAAGAGGCTAATGGCGATTTAACTTCTATCTTGAGAACGCGCAAACTTTGTGGTGACGACTTGGCGATTTACTCTGGCAACGACGACCAAACTATTCCGATTTTGTCGCTCGGCGGTAGTGGCGTTATTTCAGTCCTCGCTAACGTCGCGCCGTATGATACGCATTTAATGTGCCAAAATTATTTCGACGGCAAAGTTGACGAAGCGTCGCGTATGCAGATTGATTACTGCGATTTAATCGACGCGCTGTTTTGCGAAGTAAATCCGATTCCCGTCAAAGTCGCAATGCGGCTTATGGGTTGGAATGTTGGGAAATTACGTATGCCGCTGTGCGAGCCTGAACCTAAACACCTCGAACAAATCAAAACGGCACTCGGAGCACATGGGTTATTAAAATGACAAGATACGAAAAAGACATGTTAAAGTTTGAAAAATATGGAGTAGCACGGAATGAGGAAGGAAAGTATCTTGTCTACATTCTTTACGAGGGAATAGCAGGCGGGCTGGCTTACTTTTTAGACGGCGAATATAAGCGCAAGAGAATGTACACGAAAACTTTCTACAAGTTGCTTGAGGAAGGTAAAGCGGTGCGCGTTAATCCCGACGAGTTTAAACGTAGGAAATAAAGGAGATTTAACATGAAAAAATTTTTAGCCGCGCTGGCAATGCTGGCGGTGTTTATCACTTCGTCGATTGCATTTGCGGCTTACGAGGAAAATATTGAGGACGACGCTAACTTGGGAGCCATAAAAAAAATCGCGGTCGCCTTCCCGAATTACTACAAGATAGAAGAAGCCGAACCGGATATTTACGATTTGGCAAGAGACATTTACAACGCTGGCAGATTTACTTCAAGCCGCGAGATTGTCTCGTATGAAGACGTTGCCTCCGCAATTCGTCGCGACACGGGCATTGACATTCACTCTTTGGACGTGGTCGAGGCGGAAAAAGTTTACAATCAAAACGTTGGTCGCTACGCCGATACTTACGTTATCACGACTGTAACCAACAATTCCAAGCGTCCGTGGCTGTTTTTCTATCTTTACAACGCTGCTGATTCTAAGCTCATGTACACCTACAGCATTCAAAGCAACGTCCTTGACAAGAGTGCCAAAGATTACGGCAAGGCGGCAGAAGATTTCTTTAAGCAATTAGATGAGACCGCCAAGAAAAATTTGAGCAAGGAAGAAAGACGCTTGCTTGAGGAAAAACAAAAGGCGGCGCGAATTTACAAACGTCATGTCGAAAAGGTGACTTACAAGACCGGTAAAGATAAAGTCGATATGGTTCGCAAAAAATAATTTCATACGACAAAAATAAAATCCCCTGCGATTTGCGGGGGAATTTTTTATTCTCCGTAAAGTATTAGTCGAACCATTTGCCCCATTTCTGACTTATCGGAATATCGTTGAGGCGGGCGTCTTGAATTGTTAACTTCCAAAATGGCTCGTGTGTCGTAGGAAAGAATTTGTGACGATAAAATTTCATAAGTTCGGCTCGTGTGAGTTATGCGCACGTCATAGGTATACATGCGATTAAAATTTGCCTTGATGACCGCCATTTTAACGTTGAAGACGCTACTGCTTTCCGTTTGCACGCTGTCTGCGTCGTAGTAATAACCGGTGTCGTCCATTGCGTCGATAAATTTCAAGTTTTCGGCCGCGCAGGTTGAGCAACTCATCAAAACCATCGCCAATATCAATAAAAATTTTTTCATGTCATCGCCTCAGATACCAAGAATTTCAGTGACACAAGTCCGCAACAATTCCTGCATAACTGTCACGTTCAAGAGGAGAGCTTCCGCTTGCGGGCGTAATTTCGTGTAATGGAAAGTCGGATTGTGCGTAACGGTAAAATCTGTCGGGTAAGCTATTGGCTTAAATCTTTGCAAGTTGAAATTCAACATGGCGCGGTTCATATGAAAGGCACTTGTCACGAGGAGCGGCTTAGTAAAATTTTTTTCGCGCAAAATGGCGGCAGTATAGCGGGCGTTCTGCGAAGTGTTTATGCTTTTCGTTTCAGTTAAAATTTTGTCTTCAGGCACGCCCAGCGATTTTAAAACTCTGGCAGAAATTTCAGCCTCCGGACCCGAATCGCTGTAGACTTGCCCGCCGCTAACTAAAATTGGCACGTTTAACATTTTTTGCAATCTAACCGCCGTTAACAATCTATTAGCAGGACTGGCGCACAATGCTCCTACGCCGTCGACATCTGGCACTTGACTAATCGCGCCGCCTCCAAGCAAAACAATTACATCTGCGCCGGAAGTTTCAACCTGCGCGGGCGGCGTGTGCATTTCTTCCAACCAACCCATTAGCCTTTCTGCAACTAAACTTGTGCACAACAAATAAAAAATTAACGTGACAAATAAAAGCACAGCTGAAAGTTTCCTGCTGATTTTAAAGAGCTTAACGCAAAGTGCAAGCGACAAGATTATAAAAATTCCCGGCGGCAAAATCCAACTTGCTCCGAACTTTAAAAAATAAACCAAAAAAATCACCCGCTCGATTGAGTTTTGCTTATGATATAACAGCAACGGCGGAAATGCAAACGGGAATTCATTTGCCAATACAAAACTTAGAAAAAATTTCGTTGATAACGTCTTCGCCGACAGCCTCGCCCGTCAAAGAGCTAAGACATTCCAGCGCGGCTCGCAAGTCAATCGACACGAAATCAATCCCGAAGTTTAGACGAATTGTTTTTTGAGCCTCGTGCAAATGTTTGACGGCGCGGCGCAACAGATTGGCTTCGCGCTCATCACGGACAAAACTCATTTCAAAATCAATCACGCCGACGCGCTCGGTTATAGCATTTAAAAGTTTATCGGTACCCGCTCCGCTCTTGAGGGAAATTTCAATCACCTGCGCGGCGGTCATTTTTTTTGTTATAAATTCAGCCGTCGTAATCTGCGGCAAGTCAATTTTAGTTAGTAAAATCAGCGCGTCGCGATTCGGTAAAAGCTTAAAAATTTCCTCGTCTTCGTCGTCAAGCGGTCGTGAACCGTCAAAAAGTGCAAGAATAAGTTCCGCACGTTGCGCACAATCTTTAGCGCGTTCAATGCCAATTTTTTCAACGGCGTCGTTGGAATTTCTTATGCCCGCCGTGTCGATAATTTTTAATGGAATGCCACCGACGTTTACAAATTCCTCAATACTGTCGCGTGTCGTTCCTGGAATATCGGTTACAATGGCGCGTTCAGTCTTCGCGAAAAAATTCAGCAAACTAGACTTGCCGACGTTTGGTTTACCGATTATTGCCGTCTCCAAGCCCTCGCGCAAAATTTTTCCCGCCGCTTGATTCTTTAAAAGTTCATTGAGCTTGACAATCTGCGCGGAAATATTTTTTTCAACTTCTGTTAAAGTTACGGCGTCGAGGTCATCTTCCGGAAAGTCAATCGTCGCCTCAATGTGTGCAACGGAATTTAAAATGGCTTGCCTAATCTCGTGAATCGTCTTTGAAGTCTTGCCCGCTAACTGATTTTGCGCAACTGTCAACGCGGCGGAAGTTTTAGCTTGAATTACATCAAGGACGGCTTGCGCTTGAGTTAAATCAATTCGACCATTTAAAAAAGCTCGCTTAGTAAATTCTCCACGCTCGGCAGGACGCGCCCCCGCCTCGAATGTCAACTTTAAAACCTCGCGCAAGACGACGCTCCCACCATGACATTGCAATTCAACGACATTTTCTTTAGTGTAAGATTTCGGCGCACGCATGATTAAAGCAATCGCTTCATCTACAATATCGCCCGAAAAATTTTTCACGTGACCAAAAATAATTCTTCTATCCTCAGCTTTAGTAAGCGGCTTATCAAAAATTTTTTCGGCAATCGCAATCGAATTCTCGCCACTAAGTCGAATAATCCCGACACCCGCCGCACCTGTCGCCGTTGCAATCGCGCTTATCGTATCTTCTTTCAATTATCTGCCCTCAATTTGTTTGAAATTTTTTCAAGCGTAATGTAAATCGCTACTAAAGTCAAGAAAAGAAAAACTTCTGAATTTGGTAGCATTTATCATAATAATTGCCGTCAATTAAAAAATCAAATTATAAGTTTGACAAGAAAAAATTTTTTACTAATGCATTGCATTCCCCACCTATTATCGTATACTCCATAAGAAGTTTTCGCATTATTTTTTGATTTTGTATAAGGAGTGATAAGTCATGAATCATTACATGCTGGGAAACATTCAGATTAATCTCGATTATGGGATAAGGTTTTGGGATGACTGCAAAGTTATTTATGGTGATGACGGCGAAGGCGACGATTTATTTATTCATTTGAATTCAGTTGAAAAAGTTACCTTAACTGGTGGCGAGGGTAATGACACTTTTTGGTTCATTGAATCAGCGAGTGTATCGATAAGCGGCGGAGCGGGCAAAAATGTTTATCGTTTCGATCCTTATCGTTATGGCACCGAACGTTATCACAACGACGTCATTATTACAGACATTTCAAACGATGACACGATAAGATTGGACGAGTATGAAACCGATGGCTCCGGTTTGACATGGCGCTAGGAAAATGGTTACATTGTCTTGGTCGACGGCGATTTTCGGTTATTCACGGTAACTTTGTAGGGCGTCACAGACATATCGCAGATTGCAGGAGTTACTTATCGTACAATCGATAGAACAATAACTTTGGGCGAACTGTTCGACGTAAGTACCACAACACCCACTGACACTACACCTGCAGACTTTATGTCGAAAACTGGCACTCCCTACGCTGACTCTATCAACAATACGCTTAACGACGCATGGATTCAAGGTCTCGGTGGTAACGATTCTATTCAAAAGTTAAAGGCGTTAAGTCTCAGAACAGGTGTTCATAACCGCTTAAGTAAGGTGTGAATATGGGAAATCTTAATCAAGGTTTAAGCAGAATTAACGCTTAGTTCGTAATCCTTTGAAAGACGACGAGAATGATTGAACCAAGCAAACTTTCTACTCTCAAACCGAAATATTTGCATACTAATTGCTAACCGCTAAATACTAAATTGTTGCTATAAGTTCAATGGCTGGGATATTAAGCCCGTCTACGTTGCCGCATACAAAAACCTTGTCGCGTTACACGACATGACATTTTATTAACTAAGAAATTGTCACGACTAACTACGATACATTGGTCAAACTCCCCACGAAAGAGGATAGTGAAATTCACAAGCCTTTTACTCGCGAGGCACTTGCCAACTTGTAAAATCATACAGAGGATTTAGGCGCAAAGGTCGCCTTAATTTTGTGTTAAACGGGATTGCGCCCGCAATAGCCGAAAAAAATTTTCCCGCTGATTGAAAGCTTTTACAATCCCGTCAAAGAGTACTTGTTAACTTTAAATGGAATGCCACTAAATAACGTGCAAAACCTTCGTTTGCAAATTTGGGATAAATCGTCACTTCTTGCGAATCATTTGCCGTACGACGGATACCACACCTTCGCCACTCTCATGGACAACTCAGAAATTACATTGAAAATCAAACAACTGATTGAGGCAATTAACCGCATTTAATTTGTAGTCTACATGTAGTCTAACGTAGCGAACTGTTCATGGCGTCGGCAAAATCATATTATGCTATTATTCAGGCGGCAAGATACCAGCCATGCGCAAAAGATATTTGGCGTTGGTCGTGTGAGTTCTGCCCTTGCGCAACTTGAAATCAAATTTAATCTCGTTGTCAACGTAATATTCTTCAAAGTGCGCGTTGGAAATATGCGTATTTTCGCTAACCATGTCGCAAAGTTGGAAATCGTGCGTCGTGACGAGAGTAATACTCCTGTCGTTGGTTAAGCGGCGAATTGCTTCCTTCGCGCCAATTACACGATCGTTAACGTTGGTGCCTTTGAAAATTTCGTCGATACACGCGAGCATTGGCAAATTTTTTTCCGTGTACTCAATCATTGACTTAATTCGCAAAAGTTCAGCATAAAAAGTTGAGACGCCTTGACTGATGTCGTCGTTTACGCGAATGGAAGTTAAAACCGCTAAACGGCTGACAGCAAAACTTTTCGCGCAGACGGGCGCACCAGAATAGGCTACAATCACGGCGGCGGCAAGCGTCCTAATCCAAGTCGTTTTGCCGGACATGTTCGCGCCAGTAATTATCGTCGTGCCCGCTTTAAGTTCAACGTCGTTTGGAACTCCTTTAGCGTCGGCAACCAACAAACTCGTTAAGCCTTCAACAGTTAAATGCGGCTCCTCGTCTTCGTAAAATGTCGGGAAGCAATAAGTTGTTCGCGTTTGACCGATTGACGCCAGAGAAATTAAAACTTCTACCTCTGCGAAAGCGTCCAGCCAAGTGCGAAGATGTTTTGCCGCGTCTACTCGCCACTTCATGAAGGCTACGACTAAAAAGAAATCTGCTAAGAAAAGTCCATTGCCTAGTATAAAAAATAACGGATTATGCCGAGCATTTGCCGCGTCTACCAAAAGCGATAACTCTTTCAACTTCTGCGCGGCTGAAACTTCGTCGGTTAAAATTTCGCGAATGGCTGATAGACGTTTCGAGCTGAAATTTGTTGATTCGAGTCGCTCAAAAATTGCACGATACAGCCGCAATTCCTTTGAAATTATTTTTAGCGGCGCGAGCAATTCATTGACGGCGGGGAGTGCGACTATTGCAATTACTAGCGAAATTAACATGACGAACAGCGGCGAAAATTCATATGCGATAATCCCATACAACGCCAAAACGCACGACGCGATTAAAATTATTGGCATGATGAAACGCAACATATAAATTTTTCCGAGCGGCGGCAATTCTTCTTCCACACTTACGATTAATTCGCTGGTGTCGTGATTATTCGGCATTAATCGCGCATAAGCCTCAAGGTCAAGTGATAATCTTGGACGTTGCAAAATTTCAGCGACGCCGCGTTGACGATTTCTAATTTCGTTAAAGTCGGGCGGTTCCGGATTAAAAGCGGCGGCTAATAAATCCCTGCCGCGTTTAGTGCGTGCCGCGCAGATATATTGGAAAATTGAGCCTTCGCCGAAAATATGTAAGTCAACGTCTTGCGGGCGGTTATTTTTAAGATAAATACTTCCGTCGTTGGAGCGTTTACGCCACGTGCCGCGCGCCCTAGCAATGTAGGAATTTACAACGGTCATTCGGCTTTTTAAAAATCTTTTGCGTCGTTTAAGTTCATCGTGATAATTCATCAGCCGAATAAAAATCATCGCCAGTAAAGCCGCGATAATGTAGCAGTAATTCGTATGAGTGTCCCAACCGATAGCAAAACTTCCTACCGCCGCAATAAATGTTATCGAACGGGCAGCGACGATTTTTTTCTCGCGATTGTGCAAAGTTTTTTGTTCGGCAAGGTCAATCTCGCGTTCATTGTCGTAGAATTGTCGATTCATTCAAGCCAAGTTACCTTTCCATTTTTTATTAGAAGAACGGCAATATTTTACTATAAACCGTGATTCAAATGCAAATGATTTGACAATGCCAACGCCATTTGCTATAACGGGCATGAAATTTATAAAGGAGGTAACTCGTTTGAAGTATCAGGAATTAGTATTTGCACTGCAGAAATTTTGGGCGGATAAGGGTTGCATATTGGCGGAGCCTTACGACGTGGAAAAAGGCGCGGGCACAATGAATCCGTTTACATTTTTGCGCGTATTGGGACCGGAGCCTTGGAATGTAGCATATACGGAGCCTTCGCGCAGACCGGCGGACGGGCGTTATGGCGACAATCCCAATCGGCTTTATCAACATCACCAACTGCAACTGATTATGAAGCCATCGCCCGATAATATTCAAGAACTTTATTTGGAAAGTTTAGCGGCAATCGGCATTGAGGCTAAAAAGCACGATATACGCTTTGTTGAGGATAACTGGGAATCGCCGACGCTTGGAGCTTGGGGTCTCGGATGGGAAGTTTGGCTCGACGGCATGGAGATAACGCAGTTCACGTATTTTCAGCAAGTTGGCAGTCAAGACGTTAAGCCCGTCGCCGTTGAGATAACTTACGGACTTGAGCGGCTCGCAATGTATATTCAGGGCGTCGAAAATGTTTACGACGTGGAATGGGCGGAAGGCGTCACTTACGGCGATATTTTCCACCAGAATGAATTTGAGCAGACGAGTTACGCCTTTGACTTGAGCGACGAGAATTTACTGTTTGAGCTGTTCGATAAATACGAGGCGGAGGCAGTTCGGATTATCAAGCTTGGCTACGTTCACCCCGCTTACGATTATGTTTTAAAATGTTCGCACACGTTTAATCTTTTGGACGCACGCGGCGCAATCAGTGTAAGTGAACGGACGGCATTTATCGGACGTGTTAGGAAGTTGGCTCGCATGTGCGCGGAAGTTTATCTTAAACAGCGCGAGGAACTTGGTTATCCATTGCTGAAAAAATCTGCGGAGGTGAGCGCGTAATGGACACGAAAACTTTATTGCTTGAAATCGGCACGGAAGAAATCCCCGCGCACGCCATGCCCGGCATTTTAAATCAGCTCAAAACTTTGGCGGAAAAATCTTTTAACGAGGCGCGTATCGAATTCGGCAAAATTCAAACTTTGGGCACGCCGCGCAGATTAGCATTGCTTGTAAGTGACGTTGCGACTAATCAAGCCGACGTTGAGACGGAGAAACGCGGACCTTCAGCTAAAATCGCCTTTGATAAAGACGGCAATCCTTCTAAGGCGGCAATCGGCTTTGCTCGCGGGCAAAAAGTTCAGCCCGAAGATTTAATCGTTCGCGACGGATATATTTACGCCGTGATTCGTGAACAGGGCAAATCTTCCGCCGAAATTTTTAAAACGCTCTTGCCGAAAATTATTTGCGACTTGAATTTCCCTAACAATATGCGTTGGGGCAATTTGGACTTTAAATTTATTCGTCCGTTGCGTTGGATTGTCGCGCTGTTTGGAGCGGAAATTATTCCGTTCGAGGTTGCCAACGTTAAAAGCGGCAGAACTTCACGCGGTCACAGATTTTTAAGCGCGGGCGATTTTGAGATTGCGACGGCTGGCGATTACGTTAAAGCCTGCGCGGCGAATTTTGTTATCGTCGACCAAAACGAACGCCGCGATATGATTGTTAAGCAGATTAATGACGTTGCCGAAAATAAAAATGGCGTCGCTGAAATTACCGACGACTTGTTAGAGGAAGTTTTATATTTAGTTGAATATCCGACGGCGTTGGCTGGCGAATTCGAGACAAAATATTTACAACTGCCCGCCGAAGCCGTGATAACTCCAATGCGCGACCACCAAAGATATTTCCCCGTAAAAACTGCTGACGGCGCGTTGAAAAATTTATTTATAACAATTCGCAACGGCGGCAAAGAATATCTTGATATTGTTCAGCACGGCAACGAACGAGTTTTAAAGGCTCGACTTGAGGACGCGCAATTTTTCTTCAACGAGGACAGGAAAAAATCTTTGGCGGCTCATCGCGACAAATTAAAAACCGTCGTATTTCAAGAGGGGCTTGGCACTGTTTACGAAAAGACCGAACGCCTCGTTAAGCTCGTCGAAAAAATTTCTGCAATGCTCGGCGTCGATGCAACAAATGCAATTCGGGCGGCTGAACTCTCCAAAGCCGATTTAGTTACGGGCATGGTTACGGAGTTTACGGAATTGCAAGGCGTAATGGGGCGCGAATATGCAAAGCTCGACGGCGAAAATCCAGAGGTCTGCGCGGCGATTGACGAACACTATATGCCACGTTTTGCCGGCGACGCTCAACCTAAAACTACTGCAGGAAAAATTTTAAGCCTTGCTGATAAGATTGATAACATTGTCGCCACGTTCAGCAGAGGATTGGTTCCGACTGGCTCGCAAGATCCATTTGCTTTGCGCCGTCAAGCTTTAGGCATTGTAAATCTTTTGAGCGGTGCTCGTTGGTCACTGTCGATTAGTGCAGTCGTCGAATTGTCTATGGATTTGCTTAACATCACGGACAAAATCGGGCGCGAAAAAATTCAACAGGACGTAGCAGATTTTATGCGCCTGCGTGTCAAAAATGTTTTAGGCAACTCGACGCGCTACGATGTTATCGACGCAGTGATTGACGACGTGGACGACGTTTTTGCTGTCACGTTAAAGGCGGCGGCTGTCGAACAATTTTTAAAGACGCCCGACGCAACCAAAATTATTCAATCGTTCGTGCGTGTCAGCAACCTCGCTAAAAAAGCGGAGACTACCGACCTTGACGCGGAACTTTTCAAACTCGACGCGGAAAAAGTTTTGTACGGAGCATTTGCGGCGATAAAAGTTGCGGCTGATGAACTCGTTGACAAAAAAGATTTTCTCGGTGCGTTGGACGTTTTGAAAAAACTTTCCACGCCGATTGATTCGTTCTTTGATTCGGTAATGGTCATGGACGAGGATTTAACCGTCAGAAAAAATCGGCTCGCGCTTTTAAAGTCGATAGATAACTTGCTTGCAAAAATCGCGGACTTCGGAAAAATCGTTTACTAATCTGGAGAAAATTTTCATGGAGGAGCAAATAAAAGTTGCGCCGCGTTCATTTAATTTTTTGGAACTCGACGAAATGCGCGGTATTCTCACAAAACGGAGCTTGCACAGAGAAAAGCTTATCAATGAAATTCAATGGTATCTGAAACTGCCAAAGCAACTCCATTATCTTGCGCCGCGCATTTTCACCTATTCTTTATACAGCGATTCGCCTTATATACAAATGGAATTCTACGGCTATCGAACACTGCACGAAATTTTCTTAAAAAATGCGCAACAGAAAACGGGGGGGGGGATTTCGCCGTCCTTTTGTGAAAAACTTTTTTGTGGTTTGCTATTTATAGTTGAAGAATTTCAATCCTACAAAATTAAATGCGATAAAGCCTCCGCGCAGTCAGCCGCTAAAGCTATATACGTTGACAAAACTTTACAAAGATTGAATACGCTTTGGCAAGACGACAATTTTAAAAATTTTTTCACGCAGAAAATTATCGTCAACGGAAAAACTTATCACTCGTTGAACGAGATAATTTCTTTGCTACCGGATATGGTTGCTAACCTGCTCTTTGAAAACGTTGAAGAATATTTTTCGGTTATCCACGGTGATTTATGTCTCCCGAACATTTTAGTCGAAACGGAACATAAATTTTTGCGACTCGTGGATCCTCGCGGGAAATTTGGCGACTTCGACATATACGGCGACCGACGCTACGATTTAGCTAAGTTGTTGCACTCCTTGGAGGGCGGTTACGATTTTATTATAGCTGACGAGTTTAAGTTAAGCGTTCACGGCACGGAGATAAATTACAAAATGACGCTGGACTTTGCAGAGATTAGGGAAAATTTTTTCACTGTCTTTAAAGAGCAACTTAGAAACTTGCCTGCATTGCGCTTGATAGAGGCGACTTTGTTTTTAAGTATGATTCCGTTGCACGCTAATTCTTTAAATCGGCAACAAATCATGTTGGCACGGGGCGTTGAGTTATTTGAAGCCGTATTGGAGGAGTTGAAATGAATATTGTAATAACAATGGCGGGGCTTGGTTTACGTTTTCGCGAAGCTGGCTACACTGTACCGAAATATCAAATCGAAGTTAAAGGCAAAACGCTTTTTGAGTGGTCAATGTCGAGCTTGGAAAATTTTTTCGGTGCACCGTTTATTTTTATCGTTCGCAAAGCTGACAACGCGACGGATTTTATCCTGAAGTCCTGCGCGGCTTTGAATATCGACGCGAAAATTATTCAGCTGGAAAAATTAACTCGTGGTCAAGCGGAAACAGCGATGTTCGCGTCAAAATTCTGGACTGAAGACGAACCACTCATGATTTACAACATTGATACTTACGTTGAACCGGGACAATTAAAGCCAGAGCTTATTCGCGGCGCGGGATTTATTCCATGCTTTACGGCGGCGGGTACGCATTGGAGTTTTGTTAAGCTTGACGAGAGTGGCAAGGCTGTCGAGGTTCGTGAGAAGCAACGCATTTCCAACCACTGCTCAATCGGCGCGTATTATTTTCAGTCGGCAAACCTCTACACTGAACTTTATAAAAATTTTTACGGCAACGATTCGGGACGCGTTGAGCAATACATTGCACCAATTTACAATCTGCTAATCAAGCGTGGCGCAGCGGTTTACATACAAGATATTCCCGCCGAATTCGTTCACGTTCTCGGCACACCCGCTGAGGTAGAACTTTTCGCTCGTGGAGGTGTTGACGGTGTTTGACGTGAAAAAAATTTGTCGCATGGAAACCGAACTTACACAGTTTGCAAAGGTACACGACAACGTTTATATAGTTCCTGAAGTTTTTAGAATTGACGCGGCAGCTCTTTTTAAACGCCTCCAAATTCCTGTTCGAGCAGTAATGCAAGACACGTGGACAGCAAAAGAAGTGTGGGATATTCCCATTATCAAGACCAAAGAAGCCACCGCTAATTTTAATGAACGCACAGCATTAATAATACTCACTACAAAGCCCGTTCCATTTATTCAAACTACTTTTGATTTTAAAGTCAGTGGTGGCACATGGACTATTCCCGCGTTTTGTATATCATATGATGAAGCTGTAGCAATTTACGATCGTGTGATGATAAAAAAATTTATTCAGATGTATAGTGAAGATAAAATAACTGGATTTACGAAACATTTAACTGAAGTTGGAGAACGATTTTCACGCGGCTTTACAACAATGTTGGATCCACGTTTCCATCATCTTAAATTTCAAGCCTATGACAGACGAATAATCTTTAAACCAACTTATAACTTCAACGATACGGCAATTGTAATTCAAGGACCGATTGCTTATGATAACAATTATACCGTCGAGACGTTTAAGCTTTATCGTTCAATTTATCCTAACGTACCGATTGTCGTTTCTACATGGCAGGGCGAGGCTACAAACGATTTCCGCAAGGAGTGCCGAGATAATTTAATCGTCCTTCTTGAGAATGAGCCGCCCAAAGAACGTGGAGCCTTCAACGTTAACATGCAACTTAAAAGTTCGCTTCAAGGCGTCAAATTCGTTCGGGAAAATACTTCTGCTAAATTTGTGCTGAAAACTCGGACGGATCAGCGCATTGATCGCTTTGATTTTTTAGTTCACTTTAAGAATCTATTAGCGACTTTTCCGCCTAAAGACGATAAACTCAATCAACGAATTATTTTCCTAAGCGAACCCATGTTAAATCAATTTCCTTTCTATTATCAAGATTTTCTTTCATTCGGACATGTTGAGGATATTTCCAAACTTTACAGTATACCGTTCTATAGTGAGCCAGGCGAAATGAGTTATACTTCTGCACATTACAAACGTATGCGCAAATTCGTCGATAAAGTTTTAAATGATAGCCATTCTTTAGATTATAATTCGGAATTTGCGCAAAATCCTGACCGCTGTAAACTTAAAAGATTGGCTCGCAAGTTTTGTTTTCCGGAAATGTATATATCAAAGACCTTTTACAAACAACACATCGCGCCAATCGACGAAACTAAACTTCCTGAAACTAGCTGGAAATTTGCCGCCGATTACTTAATACTTATAGACCCGGAAGCTATCCTTATTGATTGGTTTAAGTACGAGAACAAGCGTTATTCAGCTAACTACAATATCGGTCATCAGAGTGCTTTTTCTCGTTGGCTAGGGCTGTTGGTAAACTCAAGTAAAGTAAAAACATAGGCAGTTGATTGTAGTCAAAAATGCGCTGGCACAAATGGAACGTTATCAAGTTCTCTGGTTGCAATCTTAAAAATTTTTTATAAAAAAAGTGTCGACCCGAATGAGCCGACACAATTTTTTTTGGAAACTATCAGTTCAAGATATTAGCTTCTGTTTTTAGGAATGTATTGTGGTTTTAGGATTGTTCCTGAGCTGTCGATAATCTGTGCATATTGACCTGTTGCCTTGTCCAGAATAATTTTGCCGTCTCCAATCTTGAAAACAACATCGCTACCCACAGCTTCAACATTGTCTACTTTACCTGAAAGAAGTACGATCTTGTCGTTTTCCGGATTGTAGTCAAAAATTCTATCCTTGCCGTCGCCGGGTTCGTAGATAAAGGTATCGTCGCCGTCGCTGCCGTAAAGATAATCGTTACCTTGACCACCCCAGAGCGTATCGTTTCCTTCGCCGCCAAAGAGATAATCTGCGCCTTTACCGCCAACAATGGAGTCGTTGCCATACTTGCCGTAAATAGAATCGTTGCCCGCGCCGCCGAGAATCGTATCTTCGTCGACTGTACCTAAAATACTGTTATTGTTGTCATTGCCAATTATAAGTAAATCGTTATCGACTTGCGAGGCATCTATCGTTGCGAGATTCGCGGCATATTTTCCGTAATCTTGAGGTTCAAAACTTCTTTTAGAATAGCTAGATTCAAGTGTTGCTAACGTGCCCTTTTTATCATACTTAACGAAATGCGAATAAAGATGTGCACCTTTTGCATCGGTATAATCGATAATTTTGTACGCGCCGCCTGCAACAGTTATCTTATTTTTGCTCTTCAGCGTGAAGATAATATCGTCGCCGCTCGCAGTTTTTTGGCTAACGGTGTCATCCTTTATAAGGATTGTATCTTCGTCTTCATAGTCGCTGATTAAATCGTTGCCGCCGCCTTTTTTATACAGGAAAGTATCCGAACCTTCGCCGCCAGTAAGCGTATCGTTACTTCCTCCGCCGTCAAGTGTGTCATTGCCCGCGCCGCCGAGTATAGAGTTCATGAAATTGTTGCCTGTAATTTTAACGTCGCCTCGAACTGCTGAGGCATCAACATTATAAACTCCTTCGGGCAAAGTGTACTTGTCTTTGTTCGCTGGAAGAGTAACTGTATCATCAGGCTTGGCAGAATAAGTTTTCTTTGTGCCATTTGCAGTGTAGGTAACAGTTTTATCTGCGCCGCCTTTAATAGTCAGCTTTCCATTACCGACTGTGAAGACGACATCGGAACCGCTCGTTGTCGCTTTGGCAGTTCCCGACGCAATGCTTATAGTATCTTCTGCCGCGTAATTTTCGATAACATTTTTACCGGACTTGTAAACGAAAATATCGGCACCTGAGCCGCCTCTAACTGTATTGGAATTTCCGAGAATTTTAATCGTATCGTCTCCGTTGCCGCCGTCGACTAAAATATTTTTCCCGCGAGCAATGATTGTATCGCCGTTTTTACTGCCAGTTATCGTCGCATTGCTGTAATCGGACGCGAAATCAAATTCATAGTTGCCGGCGACCGTGACTTTATTTTTCAGCGCGGAATTTTCCAGCGTGATTTTATTCCCACTAACTTTAAGCCCGCTTGTCGAGGACGCTCCTTTGATCGTTGCTAAACTCTTTCCGGACGTCGCCTCATTGTAGGAAATGGATTTGCCATCGCTTGCAACCGTGTAACCTTTAGTCGTGGAAGAACTATTGTAAGTTGCGGTTGAAGTCGACTTATCGAGACTCCACGCGGCTTTTTTAGGTGAAGCTTTGTCCACATCGGAGCCGAGCTTTAGAGTATAACCTTCGCCGTTGACTGTAACTTTGGAGGTGCCGAGTACCGAATTTGATAACGTAATTACTTTGCCGCTAACAGAAATTCCGCTTGTAGACTTGACGCCTTTAACTGTGAACAAAGTTTTTGTAGCTTTCTCAGTGTAGGTTATGACATTATCCGCGAGAGAATAGCCGGCTGTCGTCGTCTGATTATAAGTCGCAGTGGATTTTTCAAAGCTCCATACTTTTTGGGCTGAAGAGATGCTAACATCCTTGCCAAGTTTGAGCGTGTAGCCGTCTGAAATCGTAACTTTTTTCTTGTTAAGCGTGGAATTCGCAACCGTCACCGTCTTGCCGCTTATGGAGAGACCTTTAATCGACTTAACACCCTTTACAGTTACCAAAGTTTTGCTAGACGTACCGTAAGTGGCAGTGGTGTCGTTGAGTTTCCAGGAATTTGTTGAAACTTTCTTACCCTGTATGTTAACCTTAGACAAACTCGCCGCACCGACTAAAGTTATCTTTCCGTCGCCAACCGTAACGATAATATTCGAGCCGCTTGTGGTAGAAGAATAGGAACCTGTACCATCGCCGATTTGCAACGTCGAAGTTGAATTAAAACCGTAGACAGTATCGTTGCCGTCGCCTGCGGTGTACTGAATCAAATGATTTTTCGCTGGCGATACCAGACTTACAAAATCGTCGCCAGTGCCCGCGTTTATCGTTACATTGTTGCCGACCACACTACTATAACCGCTGACTATGGAATCGTTGCCTGCGCCGCCGTTTATTGTAACGTAGTTACTGTAATTACTGATGGTATCGTTGCCAGATCCCGCGTCAATGGAAGTGTAAAAGCCGCCCGGATTACCATTTACCCAGCTACTTACAGTTATTTTGTCGTTGCCCGCACCTGCATCGATAGTTACATAGTTACCAATGTTGTAAAGGTAATCGTTGCCCTCACCACCGATAATTGTCACATTACTACCGACAACTGAATCTGAAGAAGAACCATAATTTCTAATGGAATCTTTTCCCGCGCCGCCATCAATCTTGACGGAAGGAAGTGTGTTATAGATAGAATCGTTGCCGCCGAGTGCCTGAATCGTTGCTCCTTTGGTAGTGTTGGTGTAATTATCGGCACCGGAGGTCAGAGTTACGAGCTTAGAATTTTTATACGTACCCGCAATATTGGCACTCGACACGCCCTTGAGCGTGACCGCACCACTGCCGACAGAGACAACAATATCCGAGCCGCTCTTAACGCTGTAATAGGTATCACTTGTACCGTTGCCGATTTTCAACGTATCGTTCGCTGATTGAAAGTTATAAACGACATCATTGCCGTCACCGGAGGTGTATTGAATTAAATCGTTGTAGGAACCGCTGTTGAGTGAAATAGTATCGTTGCCCGTGCCGCCCTTAACTGTAGATCTATCGTAAGTTACATTGATTCGGTCATTGCCTGCCCCGCCATTAAGTGAACCGCCATAAGCAGTGATTGTATCGGAGCCGTCACCGCCGTCAACCGTATTGGAAAGCCAACCGCCGGAACCGCCGGTTATGCTGATTTTGTCGTTGCCCGTACCGCCATAAATTTTCGAGCTGTAATAGGGACCTGTGACAGTATCATTGCCCGCGCCTGCATTGACTGTTACATAATCATTGTCGTAAGCGCGGATAGAATCATCTCCGTCACCAGCGTTAATACTCGAATAGTCGCCGTTGTTATTATAAACGGTGTCGCTGCCGCCGAGTGCGTTTATCGTAGCATAACTGACAGTATTTTCGATGTAATCGTTGCCTTCGGTGCCCTTGCCGCCGCTATCGAGCGTACCGCCAACTATGCTGATAGTTTTACCTTTAGCGTTTTTCAATGTCATAGAGCCGCCACTAACCAAGCTGATTTTTACATCATTGCCGACAGTCTCGCGCGTGTACTTTCCGCCGCCGAGTGAAATTTTGTCGTAACTCGTGTAACCGTAAATAATATCGTTTCCGTCACCCGATGAGAATTGATAAGTTGAGCCGTAACCGCTTGAGGCTAAACTGTTGCCATAAATAGTATCGTTGCCCGTGCCGCCTTTAATTGTCTGATACCAAATTCCACCGGCTGCGCTAACACTGATTAAATCGTTGCCAGCTCCGCCATTCATCGAGACCCTATCGCCCCAAGAAGTTTTAATAGTATCGTCACCTGCGCCACCACTCATTGTGACATAATAGTAGTCGTTATAAAGACTGTCATTACCGCTTCCGCCAATCAGAGAAGTGGAGCCGGACGAGCTTTTGAGCGTTTTGCCGCCATTGCCGCTGTCGAGTGTGCCAGCGATATTGAGACTGCTACCCAGGCTCGCCGCACCGACCAGCGTTATTTTACCGTTACCGACCGTGACGATTATATCCGAGCCGCTTGTTTGACTGGAATAGGTACCCGAACCGCCGCCGATTTGAAGTGTGTTTTTTGTGCCTATGTTGTAGATAATATCGTTGCCATCACCGTTGGTATAAGTAATGAGGTCGCCACTAGTGGAGCCACTGTAAAGCGAGACGATATCATTGCCGGTGCCGGGGTGTACCGTCGAGTTATTGGGAAATCTGTAAATGTAATCGTTGCCCGCACCCGCATCGATTGAATTGTAACTTCCCCAGGATTTAATGGTATCGTTTCCTGCATAGGTGTTAATTGTCACGTAATTAACTACGGCATGATTCCAAATTGAATCTTCCTCACTTGTGCCGGTAAGTAGCGTGTTTGGAGTGTTGTTGTCTATGCTTGCGCCGCTTCTGACGAAATTGATATTAACGGCTGACAAGCTCGCCGCACCGATTAAAGAAATTTTTCCACTGTCGACGGAGACGATGACATTCGAACCGCTTTTTACCGAAGAACAAGTTCCGCCCCTTACGCTCAACATGTCGTCCGTACTGAAACTGTATACAATATCATTGCCGTCGCCCGAATTGTATTTGATTAGGTTGTTCGCGCCTAGTCCGGAAATGGTATCGTTGCCGTTGCCGCCGCTTATCGTGACATTTCGCCAACCTCCTGTGTAAATTGAATCGTTATCTGCGCCTCCATCTATGATGACGTAGGGATCAAAATTGTTGATTGTGTCGTTGCCCAACCCGCCGTAAATCGTAACATAACCGTAGCCGCTGTTGATTGTGTAATCTGAAAGTGTGCTACTGTAAATGGAATCGTTACCTGCGCCCGCTTGAATCGTGACACCGCCCGCTTTATTGTTGATTGTGTCGGCTTCGCTCGTACCACTGACGAGAGTATTTTTAGTGGTATTAGTGACAAAGCGTTGCAGGTCAAAAAGAAATTTTCTCTTAAGCATAATAATCCGCTCCTTCTGAAAAATAAATTCGTTCCGTCAAATTTGCTCATTTTAAAAAAAGGTGGGCAGCCACAAAATTTTCTGTGACTGCCCGATCTGTCTCACGAGATTAGTTTATTTTTTCTCGATTGCATAACAGAACGCAACTTTTAATCTGTTGTCAAACTCATTAAGCATATCGACGACTTGAGTTTTTTGGCAGAAATTGCAAGTTCCGTATCTTTTCGCGAATCAAAACGTTCAATTCCTACTACCACTGGCGTTGCGATATGCAATCCTGTTGCCGGAGCTGTTGACAAGCTCGACATATTTGCTCGCGCCGCCTTGAACGATAACTTCCCCACCATTGTTACCGACACTGAAGATAACATCATCGCCGTCAATGTCAGCAAATGATGCAACGCCGTCACGAATCATGATTTTGTCAATGCTTGAGTAATCGCCGATTGTAACTTCACCGTCGCAACCTTCATCGTAAATAAAGGTATCTTTACCTGCACCGCCCCACAGCGAATCATTTCCGTTGCCGCCAATCAAAGTATCATTGCCTGAGCCACCGTATATGGTATCGGCACCTGCCAAGCCGTCAATGTAATCGTTTTGCGCCGTGCCGATAATGTTGTTCGATTCTTTGTTACCGGTGATGGACATGGCGTGAGTAACTCCAGAGGCGTCAATGTTAAATATTGTGTTACTTAAATCTTTTGTAAAGTCGTCTGCAATAAAACTGTTATCCGTGTATCCACTGCCGATTGTAACATTGTGATTTTTATGGGTAATTACATTTAAGGGTGGATTGTCTGTGTCAGCCCAATGAACTCCGTTATCGTCAGAGACCTTGACATATTTCTTGCTGGCTCCCTGAAGGGTAACCCTGCCGCCGCCGGTAATATTCAGGATAAAGTTGGAGCCGCTGGCTTTGCCGCTTGCTACGCCCGAAGTGACACTGATAACATCGCCGCCACTATAGTTAGTAATAACGTCAGAACCGTCGCCTTTGTTGAAGACGAAAACATTTCTGCCAGAGCCGCCAGTGAGCGTGTCTTTACCTTTGCCGCCCTCGATTGTGTTACCGCCGTCAGCTCCGATAATGACATTGTTTTTGGCATTGCCTTTGATATAGAGGTCTTGGTCGACTGCGGAAGCGTCAATCGTCCTTGTAGTAGTGCCGAAATCCGCGTAAGTGGTAACGTCAAAGCTGTCTGCAGAATATGCCGACAAAAGAGTTACTGCCGTGTTACTATCATTGACCTCGTAAACTTTCGGATAAGTAAACTCGCCTTTATCGTCGGTGTAGCTGACAACTTTATCCGCCGCACCGACAAGCGTTATCTTCTTTTTGCTCGCGAGTGTAATAACATAATTATCGCCGCTCTTGGTGAACTTTTTAACGGTGTCGCCGACGATTTGGAGTTCGTCCTCGTTTTCATAGTCGAGAATTTTATCGTTGCCGTCGCCTTTGTTGTAGACGAAAACATCAGCACCGTCGCCGCCCGACAAAACATCATTTCCTTTGCCGCCTTCGATTGTATCGTTTTGGTCACTGCCAACTATGGTGTTCGCCAATTTGTTGCCGACAATACTTATATCTTGTTTAACAGCAGCGGCGTTGATGACAAAAACCTTGCCCGCGAAGTCGGACTCAAATTCGTTGACATCGAAACTGTCGCCAGTATATCCTTTGCCAATGATCATTGTGCCGCCGTTCTCGTCGGTGTAATTAAGTTTAGGCAAGGGATTGGGGATATAGTGTGCGCCGTTATCGTCAATCACTTTGATATATTTCTTGCTGGCATTCAGGAGAGTGACACTGCCGCCGCCGCTGAAACTAAGGACATAATTGGAGCCGCTCTTAGTCGCGCTTATTGTACCCGAAGTGACTTTGATAGCGTCGCCGCCCGAATAGTTAGTTATAACGTTTTTGCCGTCTCCGGGATTGAAGACGAAAACATTTTTGCCAGAGCCGCCCGTGAGCGTGTCATTGCCCGCGCCGCCCTCGATCGTATTGTTGCCGTCTGCTCCGATAATGACGTTATTTTTCTTGTTGCCGACAATGCTAATGTCTTGGTCGACTGCGGAAGCGTCAATCGTTCTTGCCGTCTCACTATATTTTGTATAGGTGACGTTAAAGCTGTCTGACGAATACTCTTCCGAAAGAGCTATGGACGTTCCTTTGGGATTCGCGACGATAACGTCGGGATAAATAGCTCCGTCGGGATGATCATCGTCAACGTAAGTAATAACTTTACTGGCACCACCGACAACGGTAATTTTGTTCTTCCCTTTGTTGCTCGCAAGCGTCATTACATAATCGTCGCCAACTTTATTGAACTCCAAGACTTTATCGCCGACGATTTTAATAACGTCTTCGTCCTCGTAATCGGTAATGGTGTCGCTACCGTCGCCCTTATTCCAGACGAAAGTATCCGAACCTTCACCGCCGGACAAAACGTCATTGCCCTTGCCGCCTTCGATTGTGTCATCTTGCGAGCCGCCGGTAATTGTATTCTTTTTGGCATTGCCGATAATGTGAATATCCTGTTCGACTGCGGAAGCATCAATAACTGTTACGTTTTTGTAATTATCATCGTTAGCCGCGCTGTACGCGTTAATGTCAAAGCTGTCGTCGTTGTAGTCTTCGGTAAGAGTTACCTTTTTCTTTGTTGCAACAACCGTCTGGGGATATGTGTGTTCTACCTCGTCCGCGTCAATGTAAGTAATGACTGTTTTGTCTTTTTTGGCGTTCAGGACAGTAATTGTGCCCTTCTGCTTGCCCGCACCGACCGTGAAGATTACATTATCGCCCTTAGTCGAAATTGTCGGCGTGCCCGACGTGATTTTAATAATGTCTTCTTCGGAATAGTCGGTAATGGTGTCGTTGCCTTCTCCGAGTGCATAAACAAAAGTATCCGCGCCGGAGCCGCCACTCAAAGAGTCATTACCTGGTCCGCCGTCGAGGGTATCACTACCGCCGTTTCCTTCCAGTTCGTCGTCGCCATCCAATCCCAAGAGATAATCGGCGCGCCCCGAACTTATAATGCGGTCTTCCCCTCTGTCATTGCCGTTTGTGCCTCTAATTTCAGCCATATCAATTTCCCTCCTATTAAAATTTTTTAGTATCCTGTAATCATTATAATTGTTTTTTTTTTTGTCAATTCGCCACGCGGTTTTTTTTACATTGCAAGAAACGCCACACAGTTGTGATTTATCAAATCTCCACTCGTTTCGACAAATTGGCTGAGTGTTTTTTAACTTCGTTTTACTTGCTACTTCTGTTATTCATTTTTAATTTACCAACAACCCCTAGATATGTACAGAAATTTTAAGGTTGATTGAGTTTAAATAAAGGGTTGCAATTTAAATCGCGCTGTGATAGACTTCTAAAGCTTTAAAAAATTTTCAAGGAGGTGTTTCACTTGCCGAATATTAAAGCTTCGATTAAGAGCATGAGAGTTGACGCCAAACGTCGCGCCCGCAATATTTTCGAGAAAACACGCATGAAGAAAGCTCAAAAACTCGTCTTGGCGGCAATAGCGGCAGGCGATGCGGCTGAGGCTCAAAAACTTCTCCCCGCGGCGCATAAAGCTATCGACCAGGCGGCGGCTAACAACACGATTCATAAGAATGCGGCTGCTCGCAAAAAATCTAAACTCACATTAAAAGTAAACGCTATTCCGGCTTAAAAATTTTCAGGGCTTGTCAAGTGACAGGCTCTATTTTTTTAAAAAAATAACCGACAAATCGTCGGCAAAAATTTTCAGCGAATAAATTGTTCGATAGCTTTGTTTAAGCGTTCAATCTCTGCGGTGTCACCGGTTTTAACGGCATCAACTATGCAGTGTTCGATGTGGTCTTTTAAAATTATTCTCCCAACGGCTTTAATGGCGGCGTCTACAGCGGAAAGTTGAATCAATACTTCGGAGCAATCGCGCCCGTCCTCAATCATGCGTTTTGTTGATTCGAGGTGTCCGATAAGTCGCGCCATGCGATTTAAAACCGCCTTAGTTTGTGTATGTGTGTGCGTATGGCGAATTATCGTGCCGTCTTCCAATTTATGTTCGTGTTCGTGCATACATTGCCCTCCGAAAAGTTTTTTAGAAATTTTATTTTATCCGATTGACGGCGTCAAGGAAATTTGTTACATTTGCGGCGAGGTGATTTATATGGCAAAACCGAACATTGCGGGCAAGTTGAAAAATCTGGCTCGTGAATTAAAAGAAGAGGACAAAGGCGGCGTCAAAAAAGTTGGCGACGCGATTAAACAAGGTACGGCGCGTAAAAAAGAATCAACTGACGGCGGCAAAGCATCTGGACGTAAAAATTAAAACAAAAAGGGCGGTCTCAAATTTCGAGATCGCTTTTTGATTTCTGAAGATACTTCAAACGTTAAAACGGAAATAAGTAACGTCGCCGTCCTGCATAATGTAATCTTTGCCCTCCAAACGCACAAGTCCTTTATCACGGGCGGCAGTAACAGAGCCAAGTTTAATTAAGTCGTCGTAGTTGACAATTTCCGCCCGAATGAAACCGCGCTCAATGTCGCTGTGAATTTTGCCCGCCGCCTTAACTGCAGGCGTTCCCTTTTTAATCGTCCAAGCGCGGCACTCGTCAGGACCCGCCGTTAAGAAAGTCATCAAGCCCAACAAATCAAATGCCGCGTGAATCAATCTATCAAGCCCCGAACTTTCAAGCCCTAAATCCGCTAAAAATTCCTTAGCCTCGTCCGCGTCAAGTTCCGCAATCTCCGACTCAACTTTGGCGCAAATCACGACGACTTGAGCTTTCTCCTGCGCGGCAAGCTCGCGAACTTTTGCAACGTAAGAATTTTCCGCCGTAAGTTCGTCTTCGGCAACGTTGGCAATATAAAGCGTCGGCTTGAGCGTCAATAAATTTGCGTCGCGAATTATAAAAAGTTCCTCGTCGCTAAGATTTAAACTCCGCGCAGGTTTTGCATTGTCTAAAGCATTTTTTACGCGCTCCAAAATTTCAGCCTCAAGCTTAGCCTCTTTGCTACCAGATTTTAAAAGTTTAGCGACTTTGGCAAGCCGTTTATCCACAACGTCTAAATCGGCAAGGCAAAGTTCCGTTTGAATCGTATCAATGTCGCGCAGAGGATCTATCGTGTCGGCGACGTGCATAATATTTTCGTCTTCAAAACAGCGCACGACATGAGCGATTGCGTCAACTTGCCGAATGTGTTCAAGAAATTTATTGCCAAGCCCCTCGCCCTTAGACGCGCCCTTAACAAGCCCCGCAATGTCTACAAAACGTACACTAGCCGGCGTAGTTTTCTTAGAACTGTAAAGTTTCGTCAAGACTTCCAGTCGACCGTCGGGTACGGCAACCACGCCAACATTCGGCTCAATCGTGCAGAAAGGATAATTTGCCGCCTCTGCGCCCGCCTTTGTTATCGCATTAAAAAGCGTCGACTTGCCCACATTTGGCAAACCGACGATACCAACCTCAAGACTGCTCATAAATTTTCCTCCAGATATTTATTTATTGCAAAGACTTTTAACAGGATTGAACGACCGCCGATGAAGCGGGCAAGGTCCGTATTTTTCGATAGCGGCAATATGTTCTTGAGTACCGTAGCCGCGATTATGTTCAAAGCCGTATTCGGGATAATCCAACGCCCATTTATCAGCGAGGCGGTCACGTGTCACCTTAGCGATAATCGACGCGGCGGCTATCGAGGCACTAAGCGCGTCGCCGTGAATAATTGAATGCGATTGAATTTTTTCGCCGAAGTCAACTTTCATGGCGTCGGTTAAAACAATTTCTGGTTGAACGTCCAAACCTTCGACAGCGCGTTTCATGCCTAAGAGCGTCGCTTGATAAATATTAAACTTGTCAATCTCGTCAATGTCTACGCTAACGACTTTGTGACTTATCGCAACGGAAATAATTTTGTCGTAGAGAATTTCGCGAACCTTAGCAGAAAGTTTTTTAGAATCGTCAAGCCGTTCAAGATACAAATCTTCCGGCAAGATAACCGCCGCCACGACGACTGGTCCAACAAGCGAGCCGCGCCCTGCCTCATCAACGCCAGCAATTAATTTATATCCGTGCTCGCGTGCCTCGTCTTCGTATTTGTAAAGATTTTGGACGCGCTCCTTATCCGCCTCGACAGAAAATTTTTTCATAAACAAAACCTCACTTGGACGCCCGATAAATTAAGATAAAGCCTGCAATTAATCCGATAACGTTTGGAATCCACACGGCGTACATTGGCGGAATTGCGCCGCCGCGAGCTATTGCGTTGGCAAGCGTCATATATCCGGCTTTACGCTCCCTGTCCTCGAATTTGTAAAGATTTTGGACGCGCTCTTTATCCGCCTCGATAGAAAATTTTTTCATAAACAAAACCTCACTTGGACGCCCGATAAATTAAGATAAAGCCCGCGATTAATCCGATAACGTTAGGAATCCATACGGCGTACATTGGCGGGATTGCGCCGCCGCGAGCTATTGCATTGGCTAACGTCATAATAGCGTAGTAAAAGAAAATTATAACGACACTCAACGCAAAACCCATTGAGGACGGCGTTCTTGTCGGCTGAAGTCCCAGCGGCACTCCAATTAGCGCGAAGATTAAACTTGCCATTGGCACCGTTACACGCTGATAAAGTTCCGTTTCAAGTTTGCTCGTGTTGGCGTATTGCGCCTTCATGATTTCGATTTGCGCCCTAAGCTCGTTCATGGTGAGTTCTTCGGGCTTTTTTTGTTCACGAACGATTTGGCGCGGACTTGCTTTGACGGGCAAAATCTGTCGGTCGAATTTCATTGTATGCGTTCGCTGTTCGTCGGCTAAGTCGTAAATCATGCCGTCATGCATAACCCATTCGTTGTTTTTCCACTCGGCAAAAGTCGCGTTCTCAACGTGGGTAACTTTACCGTCCTCGCTGAAAACTTGCATCGTTACGCCTTCCAAAATTTCATCTTGCGCTTTGTATTCGCGAGCGTAAATCAGCCGCTCCATTCTTTCGCCAGCCAATTCCTTAACAATAATGTGGTCTTGAGATTTAAGTTCGGTGTTGCCTTGAATTTCGTAGTAAACGACGTTGTTATAAGCGGTGTTAGCCCACGGGACGACGTGTTCATTAAAGAGAATCGCAACGATTGTAACTATCATGCCCAAAAAAATTGCGGGCGCGGCAATTCGCCCGAAACTTATTCCGCAAGATTTCATCGCGGTAATTTCGCTTGAACTCGACAGCCGCCCAAATGTCAAAAGTGTAGCCAACAACATTGACATTGGGAACGTCCACATAATTATACTCGGCAAGCCGTAAATAAAAATTTTTACTACGGAGGAAAAACTCGCGCCGTAGTCAGTTATGTACCGCGCAATTCTAAACAGCGTGCCCGAACCGATAAAAACCGCCGTAAACGCACATATCGCAAAGAGAAACGCAAAGACGACCTCTTGAAAAATATATCTGTCCAGTATCCTAAGGCGCATTCAAAAACCCCCGATTACTTGTAAATGTCGTTACGTTTATCTACGTTGATTACGAAAATTATAATCTTGTCGTCTTGAATATCGGCAATGATTCGATAATCGCCAACGCGATAACGCCAATAGCCGCTAAACTCTCCATCCAACGGCTTTCCACGACGGCGCGGATTTTCGCAACCTTCAAGATTTTTTTCAATCCATTTTTTAATCCTCTTGCGAACGGGCGCATCAAGTTTGCCAATTTTTTTTAAGGCGTGCGGGTCGTACTTAACGGAAAACTTTTTCATAACGCTTCAAGCTCCTGCCAAAATTGTTCGTGTGAAAGTGTCACGGGATTTTTCAAATATTCCGCGTAAGCTTTATCCGCCGCTTGAATGTCCTCAATGTCTTCGAGCTTTTCGAGTACCGCCCGCCGAATAAATTCCGATACGCTTATGTCGTGTCTCTCTGTGTAATCTTCAAGCACTTCTAACGCCTTGTCATTTATGTTTACTGTTATCAATGCCATTTTTATCGCTCCTTTACAATGTGAAGTTGCTACCGAGATAAAACTTTTTGGCAATGTCGCTTGTGGCAATTTCGTCGGCAGAACCTTCCAGTAAAATTTTTCCTTCGTTAAGAATATAGGCGCGGTCAACAATGTGCAAAGTCTCGCGAACGTTATGGTCGGTGATTAAAATTCCCATGCCGCGTTTACGAAGATATTTTATAATTTCTTGAATGTCGGCAACAGCCAACGGGTCAACGCCAGCAAAAGGTTCATCAAGCAAAATAAATTTCGGCTCCAATGCAAGACAGCGGGCAATTTCCACGCGCCGCCGCTCGCCGCCTGAAAGTTCCGTACCTTTGCGCTTTTCAACGTGTCTAATACTAAATTCGCGCAAAAGTTCGTTGAGTTTTTTACGACGTTCCTCTTTGGTTAAATGCAACGTCTCCAGAATTGCCATAATATTTTCGGCAACAGTCAGCTTGCGAAAAATCGACGCCTCTTGAGTTAAATAGCTTATTCCCAATTCTGCTCGCTTATACATTGGCAACTTTGAAATATTTACATCGGAAACAAACACGTCGCCCGAATCGGGTCGTTCCAATCCAACCATCATGTAAAAGGAAGTCGTCTTGCCTGCGCCGTTCGGTCCCAGTAAACCGACTATTTCGCCTGTCTCAACTTTGATTGAAACTTTATTAACGACTGTGCGCCCTTTAAACGACTTAATTAAATCTCGCGCCTCAAGGTACATTATTAGTTTCCTCGTCGGGATTAATTACAACAGTTTCGTCAGCAGATTTTTCTTCAACCTGCGCGGCTTCGGATTTTTGCTCGAAAGCTTGATTAAAATCAGCGGGCATTTGAATTCTAGGTTCGGCTTTTAAAGTTCCGTCGTCAGCAAGATAAACCGTCAGACGATTGCCGCGAATTGTATTGTTGTCTTGATAAGCCCACGCATTACCGCTTAAAACGGCTTTGCCCTCTTGCTTGCCGTCGTAGTCAACTTGATCTCCGCCAGCTTCCAAATTTCTAGCCTCGCTGATAAGGTGCGCGTTGCCCGTGCCGATATAACGTTCGTCGTCTATCCAGCCTTCCAACTTATCAGCCGTGAAAGTTCCTTCGACTTCACTTTTAGCAATGCCGCCGCCCGGAATCAAGACATGTTTTCTATCGTCAGGGAAATAATCAATGTGATCGCCTATGAATGTGCGTATGTCGCCGTCCGGATATTTTTCATTGGGCGCAACCGTCTGCGTAGCGACAACATTTTCATCTGCAACCATATGCCCTTGCCCGTTGCTTTTCAAGGCTCCACAAGTTAAGCGCATGTCTTCATCGACGACAATCACGTTGCCGATAAGGTGCGCCTCTTGAGTGTTGACGTTATAAAGCGCGTGAAGTCCCGTCGCCTTAGTCGTGCCGTGCTTTAAAAGAACATTGCCTTCCGCCGCAACAACGCCCGTGTTCATGTCATATTCGATTGCGTCGGCATTTACCTCAGAGGGCAAATCGTCCTTTTCAGCCGCTATTGCCGCCGAACTTATCAGCATTACCGCCAAGCTCGCCGCGCAGATTTTTTTCAGTTTAGTCATAATATCTTCACCACATTGTTAAATTTTCTGTTCCAATAACCTAAAGAAATTTCTTGATAACCATTACACGGTTGGTCAAGAGGAATCGGCAGGAAAATATTTTCGTCGTCTACGAGTTCATAATTTGAAGTTTTAACATAAGTAAGTTCGAGTGCGTTGGGGAACAAAATTTTGTCTTCTAAAACCAGAGCGGAACCGCAACTGTTCGCGTGCAAATGAACTAACGAATGTGTTCGATTTATTTTTGTCAAGCAAGCCAGCGTTGCATTCATGACGCTTTGGTCTTTCGGACTCGTCATGTCGTGAAATTCAAAAATAATTTGGTCAAACTGATTCAAAGTTTCGGAAGTTACAGTGGAAAGAAAACTCCACTCCGCACCTTCAACATCCATTTTTAAAATCATGTTCGACTTACTCTCGTGCCCGTTACGTTTTATAAAATTTTCCAGCGTATTCATATGTTGTTCTTTAATCTCAATGCCGAGCACGCCTTCTTGGAAGAAGTGAAATTTTTCGTGATTGAATGGGAGCGCGTCTATCGTCGGGTCGTACATGAAAACATCGTAGTCGCGCCGCACCATGTCCAAATCCCATGAAACATCATCACATATCCCGAAAGAATAAGCGATCCCCTCCGATACATTAAAGTTATCGACCATGATATAGCCACCGTCATTCGGTTTACCGAGACGGACGAAATTTTTGTCGACAATTTTTTTTATTTTTAACCTTTCGCGAAGTGCTTCGTAATACTCAAGATTCACGTTTATTTTTTCTAGAAAGGAAATTGGGTTGCCGTCGAAAAAAACCGTCTTATAGGTCACGATGTTCACAAAAATTTTCCTCCTAATCTGTCAATTCGTTGTCTTTAACGCCCTTCAAAACTCTAGCATGTCCCAACAGTCCGAACTTCTTAAAATCATTTTCAGCATAAGCGAGGTCGGCAAAGGCACGCATATCGTCTTTGGAAATTTTAACGTTGCCCGTCGCAATAAGCCTTTCTTCGGCTATGAACCATTCCAACTTGTCGCTAAGAAGTTTTGCTCCGTCGGTGTTAGTCACGTCAACATTGTCCGTTGCGGTGATTCTATCTTCGGATGCGAACCATTCAACTTTATCGCACAGAAGTTTTGCGCCGTCGTCATTCATAACGCTAACTTCGCCAATCGCAGTTAAAATTTCTTTTTCAGTTAACCAAGACAGCTCCTCGCTACGAAGTTCCGATTTATCAACGTTGTTAACTATGACGACATCGCCCTCGACGTAAATAACTTTCTCCGTTTGGTCGTAAATACCGCGCTCCGCCGTCAAAGACCAAATTTTATCATCGTCGTAATATTTCCCGCGAACGTTTATAAGCTCCATATCTTGCGTAAGTGAATCGACGCGCAACTTGTCGCAAGTCAGCTCCCAAATTATTTTGCCGTCTCTTTCTTCGGTGATAGTGTTGCCTTCGTACTCCATGACGGTTGGCGGCTCGACTCTTTCTATTGGCGGCGGTGCTTTCGGCGTCGTTCGGACTACCCACACCACTAAGCACACAAAAAAAATCACTGCCACTGCCGCTAAAATTTTTTCCCGTGTGCTCATTTCGTCGCCTCCGAAGATTTTTTTCTAACCTTAACCGTATGATGTTTATTTGTCTTTTGCATTTCGGGCGGCGTGTTCCAACGCTTTTGAAACCACAGCCATTGCGTCGGATTTTCGCGTATGACTTCCTCTAAAATTTTTGTCATCTTTTCGGTAAAGCGCAAAAGATCCGCGTCTGTGTCGCCGGTGTCCTCGAAACGCATAATTTCACCGATTTTAACGAGGTGCCGTCCATTTTCTTTACGAATTATAAACGCGGGCAAAACTGGTGCATTGAATCTTCTTGCGAAAACGGCAGGTCCAAGCGGCGTCGAGGCTGTCTTGCCTAAAAATTTTATAAAGGCTCCGCCGGGTCCTGCGTCTTGGTCAGCGAGGAAACCTAAAATTTTTCCTTCCTTTAGTGCACGCCCCGCCGCCCGAAGTTCATTTGTTCCGCGATTAAAAATCTCAACGTGAATCGTCGCCCGCAAGTCGTCTAATGCTCGCGAATACTGCGCGTTAGGTTGAAGTTTAGCGATTGCAGTTACTGGCATTCCGTTTAGAGAAAATGCCGCGCTCAACCATTCCCACGTGCCGATATGCCCCGTCAGCACAACGACGCCTTGACCGCCCAAAAGTGCCGTTCGCATTCGTTCCAAGTGGTCAATCTCTATGTAATCCGATAAATTTTTTTCGTTAAGGTTCGGCATGTAGAGAATATCCAGCATATTACGAGCCAAATTTATAAAAGATTTTTTAACGAGTTTTCGCGCTTCCGCTTCTGAAATGTTCAACGCGGGCATCATTTGCGCAACCGCTCGTTCCCGCTGTTTTTTGATTAGCAGGTAATACAAATGCCCGAACACTTTCCCTAAGAATAATAGCGCGTCATAGGGCAAGAGCCGAATTATTCTGCTCATCAACATCAGCGTTTTGTAAAGCATTTTTTCCTCCTAAATTATTTTTTATACGCCTCAAGAGTAGGCATCGGGAAATTGTTTTCGCGTGCAAAGTCGATATTCTCCGTCTCAAAAGGCTTTTTGCCGTAATCTTTCAGACAACGAATCTTGTACTCAAACGACATCCGGCGATATGTAATCACGTCAAAGACATCAGAAAACTCGTCGAGTTTGCCTAAAATTTCCAACGTCATCAGCGTCATCAAACATTTTGGACAAACACTGCAGTTCGAGGCGTCATTTGTTTTGTCGAGACAAACGTTTAAATATTTCTGTGCGATGTCCCAATCAGCGATCTTTTTAATTTTATCGCACCGACGATATTGGCAACCGTCGATAATCAACTCCAGATGCTCCGTTTGAATCAATGGCACAAGATAAAGCTCACAAAAACCAAGCATATCATAATCGTGATAGTACGTTGAGAATTTTTTGATTTGTTCGTAGCTCAAAGCGTTTGAAAAGTAATATCGGCGAATCGAATTCTGCAAGCTGAAGATGCACGAATAAATCCCTAAGTAGCCGGCTTTCGCTCCGGCAAGGAACGGAAACTTAGCTAAGTACTCGGATTTCATTCCGGCAATTTTGTGCGTGAAGGCGTGCAGATTGCAGGTGACTGTATAAACCGGCAAGCCGAATTCGGCAGCGGCGTTTATGTTTCTGTTGTAACGAGCCTGAAAAAATTTTTGCGTGGAAGAATCTTCAAAGTTACCGTGAGTGCCGCTGTTGAACAGAAACAGCGCGTTTATTCGATAATCGGGGTCGGTCTCGTTGATGAAGTGGTCGTAAATCGTCGACAACGAATCCACGCCGCAAGAAATTCCCGCGCCGATTAAATTTCCCTGCGGCTTGGGTGGATTAAAGCCGTCAACAATAAATTTCACGGGCGACAGAGCATCGGAGAAGTCGCAGAAAATTTTTTGAACGTACCACTTGATATTTTGATAAAGCTTCTTGGATATGTTGCCGCAAATGTGCAGGTCTTGCTTGTGATACATCGCCAGATACAGCGGCACGAGCACAAAAGCGTCATAAGTGTCGTCAGCGAGCATGTCGCCGTAAGCTACGTCAACCTCGAAGTAAATCGTCTTTTCCGCGTAGGGCGATTCCATATCCGTAAAATTTATATCTGCCTCCAGACGTGTTAATCCTTCGTGTGCGTATTTGCGTAAGTTGGAAATTTCAATCACGTCGAACCTCCTATTGATTGAGCGCGGTTAATTCCCTGTCGTCGAATTCCGAATTAGTGTAGCGTTCGATAATGCCCGCCCAAAATCCTTTTGCTTTCAAAATAAATTCTATAATTTCTCGAACGGCACCACGCCCGCCGAAATTATTCGCTACAAAATGCGCACGCTCAATAACTTCCGCTGAAGCGTCGCCAACTGCCGCCCGAAATCCGACTTGAACAAAAACGGGCAAGTCAATTACGTCGTCGGCAACGTAACAAATTTCCTCGTCCGTCAAGTTGAACTGCGCCTTAATTTTTTTGTAAGCGTCGCGCTTATTCATCTGTCCTTGCATAACGGCAGAAATTTTTAATTCTTTAGCACGCCACGAAGTCATAGCGGAAGTTCTGCCTGTGATTATCGCCGATTTAATTCCGCACGAATGAGCAAGCGTTATGCCAAAACCGTCGCGGCAATGGAACGCCTTAAAAAGTTCGCCGTTCGCGCCGTGATAAATCCCACCGTCCGTTAACACGCCGTCCACGTCGAAAATTATCAGCTTAACGCGCCGTGCCCTGTCGAGAGCGTCGCCAGAGATTTTCATTTAAACAACTCCCTGCCTAAGTAAATCTGTTAAGTGAATCATGCCGACTGGGAAATTTTCTTTGTCGATGACGGGCAAAACTGTCACGGGGCGCGGTTTATGTTTTTCCATAACAGATAGTGCCGCCGTTGCCAATTTGTCAGCACTAATTATCAATGGCTCTTTAAACATGATGTGTTCGACCGGCTCATCAATAAAGCTACGATTTTTTTCTAAGGCACGGCGAATAATTCCGTCTGTAACCAACCCGACAAATTTATTTTGCTCGTTAACAACAGACACCGCGCCTAAACCTTTAGCAGTCATCTCAAAGAGTGCGTCCTTAGCTGTGGCTCCAACTTTGACAATCGGATTATCGTTGCCGCTGTGCATTACGTCGCCGACAGTTAGCAAAAGTTTTCTGCCCAATGAGCCGCCGGGGTGGAATAGTGCAAAGTCATTTGAAGTAAATTTTTTCTCGTCCATTAAAGCCATAGCAAGCGCGTCGCCCATTGCCAAAGTTGCAGTCGTCGAGGCAGTCGGAGCCAATCCCAACGGACACGCCTCGCGCTCAACGCCAATGTCAATAAAATAGTCACAGTTCTTGCCGAGCGTGGAATTACGCTTACCGCACATGGCTATAACTGCCGCTCCAATTCTCCGAACGACCGGTAAAATATTTACAACCTCCGTAGATTCGCCGCTGTTTGAAATGGCAATCAATACGTCGTTTTCCGTCAACATTCCTAAATCGCCGTGATAAGCTTCGGCGGGGTGCATAAAAAATGACGGCGTGCCTGTCGAGGAAAGTGTTGCCGCAATTTTTCTGCCTACGTGCCCAGATTTACCCATGCCCGTCACTGCGACGCGCCCGCGACAACTCATAATTTTTTCTACCGCCGATATAAATTCTTCGTCAATGCGCGGGATTAAATTTTCAATCGCCGTCGCCTCAATTTTTAAAGTTTCAATCGCTTTCTCCTTAATCATTTTATCGCCTCGTGAACTTTTAATGCGCCCGCTAAAATTTTTTCCAAGTTATCAAGGGCAATCATATTCGCGCCGTCAGAAAGACCTTCTGCAGGATTGTCGTGCACTTCCAAGAATAAGCCGTCAACACCAACCGCGCAAGCCGCTCTAACCAAATATTCCACGAACTCGCGTTGACCGCCCGAACTTGAACCCGCGCCGCCCGGCAGTTGTACGCTGTGTGTACCGTCAAAAATCACGGGGCAATTAAAGCCGCGCATAATCGGCAAGCCGCGCATATCAACGACCAAATTATTATAGCCAAATGAAGTTCCGCGCTCCGTCAATAAAATTTTCTCCGTGCCACTCGCCCGCAATTTTTCGACGACGTTAATCATATCCCGCGCAGATAAAAATTGTGCCTTCTTAACGTTGACAGCTTTACCAGTCTTAGCGGCGGCAACAAGTAAATCTGTCTGCCTGCAGAGGAACGCGGGAATTTGTAAAATGTCGGCAACTTCAGCAACCTGCGCGGCTTGATAAGTTTCGTGAATGTCCGTGACAATAGGAACGTTGAGTTCACGTTTAATCGCCGCTAAAATTTTCAAACCTTCAATCAATCCAGGACCACGATAACTTTTTATTGATGAACGATTAGCCTTGTCGAATGACGCCTTAAAAATATACGGCATACCCAGCTTGTCGGCAATTTCTTTAGTGCGACGTCCAATTTTTAAACTGCGTTCAAAACCTTCAAGCACGCAAGGTCCCGCAAGTAAAACTAATTTGCCGCCGCCGAATTCGATATCTCCAACTTTAACAGTGTTCATAAATTTTCCTCCCGACGATAAATTTCGTTGACGAGTTTTAAATCTTCCTCCGTGTCGACTCCCACAAATCGGCACGAACTTTTTATTACGCGGATTTTAAAGCCATTCTCCAAAGCGCGGAGCTGTTCAAGTGATTCAGATTGCTCAAGTGGCGTCGGCTCCATTTTTGCATAGTCAAGCAGAAAATTTCGGCGATAAGCGTAAATGCCAATGTGCTTGAAAACTTTAGCCTTGCCAACATTGCGCGGATATGGAATCAACGAGCGCGAAAAATACAGCGCGTTGTTATTTTTATCGAGAACGACTTTGACGTTGTTAGGATTGTTCATTTCTTCCGCGTCGAGTAATTCAGTCGCGACGGTCGCCATTTGTAAATTTTTATCCTTAGAAAATTCCGCGACGAGTTCATCAATCAAGCTCGGTTCAATAAGCGGTTCGTCGCCTTGCACATTAACGATAACTTCAACGTCGGGAAATTTTTCGGCAACTTCCGCTAACCGGTCGGTACCGGTTTTATGGTCAACGCGAGTCATCATTGCCCGTCCGTGATTTTTTTCTACGGCTTGAAAAATTCTCTCGTCGTCAGTCGCAACGATAACTTCAGCTACGGATTTTGCAAGACTTGACCGTTCGTAGACGCGACAAATCATCGGCTTTCCGCAAATGTCTTTTAACGGTTTACCAGGCAAGCGCGTTGACGAATATCGCGCCGGTATCACGCAGATTGATTTCATGTCCTTTCCTCCTTAAAATTTTTCGGGATAAATTAGCTCCGCCATTTTGCGCACGGCGTCTGGATAGTGCAAGCCTGGACTTAATAAAAATAAATCTTGCGGCAAAAAATAAAGTTTATTGTTCTTAACCGCGCCGATAGCTTGCCACGCGGCATTTTCCGCAATAGCTTTAGTCATGTTCGATTTAATTTCATCAAGGTTGCCCATGCTCGTCACGAAAATTATTTCGGGATTTTGCTCGGCTAGTGTCTCCATGCTGTAGGGTGCGGCGTCGGGATTTTTTTCTAGCGGCGTCATACCGGAGGCGACATTTTCCCAACCAAACATTTTGGCGATTGAACCGGCAATGCTTCCGTCAAGCTGAACAGTCAATCCTTGTGCCGTCGAGTGAAGAATCGCAACACGCAACTTTTCCTTAGGAACTTTGTCAACGATATTTTTTATTTCGGCGTCCATATCGCTGATAATTTTTTCGCCAGCCGCCTCGTCGCCGCTAATCGTAGAAAAATTTTTTAAGCCGCGTTTCACGTCGTCATAAGTTTTCATTTCGACTACTACCGCAGGAATTTTATTTTCCTCCAACACCGGCAAAAGTTTTTCGTTCATGCCTTTGTTAAGGATAACCAAATCCGGCGAACAACTCAACAGCCGCTCCACGTCAACTTGATAAACCGCGCCGACGCTCGCCAAATCTTTAGCCCAATCGGGCATTTTATTTTTTGAATCGGGACGCCCGACAATTACGCCGCCGACCGCGTGCAATGGTTCCAAAAATCCCGCGCTCGTTACGACAATTCGCGTTGGCTTCTGCTGAAGAATAACTTTTCGCCCTAAATCGTCTTCAATCGTCGCAAAAGTTTTCGCTTGCTCAACTTCGACAGGTGCAGAATTTTTTTCGCCGCCGCAACCCGTCATTAATAAGCCCGCCGCGCAGATTGCCACTAAAAATTTTTTAATCATGATTACGCCTCCGATAAAAATCCCGCTTCTTTAATTTTCTCTTTGAAATAAAAAGCGATTAAAATAATAAAAGTGGGATACATAATACTCCAATTCCGAAATTCATAAACTATACCGAAAAACATAATGAGCGGCGTATTTATTGCCAGTGCAAGGAAAGCATGATTCTTCAGCGATCTGTCGAGGAATTTCCAAGCAGATTTTATTATCCAAAAAATTAACACCAAATGCAACAAGAATGCATACTCGCCGCCTATTATGCTGTAAGTATGCCCTAATTTATCAAACAAATTCAAAGGAAATTCCGAACCGCACAATATAAACATCACGACAATAAAAATCAGAAAAAAAGCGTATGAAATCAGCGGGCTTTTGGTGTAAGTTTTTTTACAGAGCAGATACACTGCGAAGAAATACGCACATATTACACTTACTATGACATTATGTATAAGGTGATATTCAGCTGTGAAGCCCGCATTGCCGGCAAATTTTGAAAAGGTCAGCAGATAAGTTAAACCTGCGAGCAACATTGATATGCCAAGCACCATTATTGCATTTTTTCTTGTCTGTATGCGACGTAAAAGCGGGTACAACGTCAGTAAAAAGAAAAAGAAACTTTCTTTGTTGTGTGCGGCAATCGGCGTCATAAAAATTAACGCGAGATAATGTCCTTTGAGAGCAAAATACGTTGCCAGCGAAAAGAACAGCAATTCACTAAAATCGTAGAAGTGACCGCCATTAGTTTGAAGGTACGGAAAAATTATCGTAAAGGCTAACGGTGCCAAAGTTCCGGCAATCGAATCTCCGGTTAAGTCAATGCAAATTTTTCTCCAAACAAATACACTTGCAAACAAACAAAGAAACGCCAGAAAATAAACAGTGTAATATTCGATTAAAAATTTATCTTCTATGCGTACTTTCTTAAATTTGTCGGCGAGAAAATTGTCTTTCTTGATTTTGTTGATTAATGTTTCCTTCGTTTCATTTGGTAAAATTTCGGTAATGCCTTTGGACACAGAAATTAACAGTTGACGATAAACAAATGGTTTGTGCGCAGTTCCTTCATACATTACTTTAAAGGAATTTCTATCATGCTTATAAATTTCGTTAAAATGCCACTTGACGAAAAAACCTTCAAAAGCTGCCGCTGAGATTACGAAGACCATAAAAATCAACAGTACTTTATCCATAAATCTTGACATCGTTTGCTCTCCTTACAATGGAATTATACTCATCGCATAAGCCAAAATCATACCCAACAATAATCCGGCAAAAATTTCAATCCAAGTATGACCTATTTTTAATTTTTGTCGCAAACCGTGAGCATCAAACATAATGATGATAAGTATCGCCGTCCCCAATGAAAAAATTGGCGTATTAAAACCTTCGGAAAAACCGCATAAAAACACGGTTGAGGATAAAATTGCTGTATGAGTGCTAGGCAAGCCGCCATAACCTATGAGATTTCTTGCTTTTTTGCCGAATCTTATGGAGTTGATTATAAACTTAAGCGTGCCCGAAGTCAGCCAAGCGATAAAAGGCATTAAAATAAATTTCATAGTTTCAAACATTCCTAATAAGAATTACACAAGCGACATACAAAATAACAGTGATTAATATCGGCGTTTCTTTGTATAAAACCTCGTCGGGCGCACCGCTATTTTGTTTAACACGCACAATGTATAGATAATAAAAAGTTCCATACAACACCAACGGCAGTGTAAAAATCATCTCGGTTGTATCCGTATCTAACGTGAAAAGCGAATAGCACATAACAACGCCTGCCGCTACGATTGTTATCAGTTGGTCAAAAAATTCAACGTGAAGCACCTTTTGAGGATTTGTAGACATTGAATTATCGTACCGTCTTTTCCCAAGAGCCAACAACAATGACAAAAACATTACGCATAGGATAAACCATATTGTCATATGAATTTGGGTTACCAACGCGCCAATAACTGTTCGACTGACGAATCCGTAAGAAATTATCAGCACGTCAATAATTATAACATGTTTTAACCGGATACTGTACAGTAAATTAAGTATGACGTAGGAAAGGACAATCATAAAACAAGAAAAATTTATTCCATAAGCGATAGCCAAGCCCGCAATCATTAATAATGCTGCGCAGAAATATCCAGAAGATTTACTGATTCTTCCTGCGGCAATAGGGCGAGTACATTTTTTAGGATTTAATCTGTCGCGCTCAATATCAATTATGTCATTAAAAAAATATATACCGCTTGCAGTAAAACTGAATGAGAAGAAAGCAAGCGTCGTAACTGCTAAAGCCTCGACGTTAAATAGGTTGCCATGAAATAAAATAGCGGCATAAACGAATAGATTTTTTGTCCATTGCTTGATTCGCATCTCAGATAAAAAGTAGTATGTGGGGGGGGGTAATATGGTTTTCAACATAAAATTTTTCCTGTTTAATTTTTTAAACGTACAGTCAAACGGAGTATCTTCTCGTTAAAATCGTCGACAAATAATTTAACTGCTCATTTTTGTTCGCGGCAATGTCCGTGATAATTTTTTCGTCGTCAAGTCCGCAACGACTTACTAAAACTGCCTCGTCAATCATGCCGTTAACTTTAAGCTCGGCGACGATTTCGGGGAAATTTTTATATACTTTCATGAGGACGGTCGAATCTGCGCGTTCCAGAGCAGAGTTAATGGCGTCCAATTCGGCGGTCGCGGGGATTATCGTTAAGATGTCGTTGCCATAAGCGAGCGGGCGTCCAATCTGCGCGGCAATCGCTAAAAATGCCGGCACGCCCGGTATCGTCACGATTTTTACTCCGCACGGCTCCAAAAGTTTAAAAATATAAATATACGTGCTGTAAAACATCGGGTCGCCTAAAGTCGCGAAGCCTACATTTTTTCCGCCGCGCAGTTCACGTAAAATTTCTTCCTTGTTAGCCGCGAAAACTTCTTTCTCCTCTGCGAAGTCTTTAACCATTGGGAACGTCTGATAAATTATTTCGACGCTCGATTTTAAATACGGTTGCGCGATACTCAATGCCACGCTGTCAGATTTTTTCTCGGTTTTCGGTGCAATTAGCACTTCGATTTTTTTCAGCGCGTTAATCGCTTTAACTGTTAAAAGTTCTGGGTCACCTGGTCCGACGCCTATGCCGTAAAAAGTTCCAAATTCCATTTGCTTTGCTCCTTAGCTGTGATATTATTACGGCGTTGCTCATACAATTTAGCTTTCAGCTTTTTTTAAGTAATGATACCACAAGCAAAAAAATTTTTAAACACCGGAGAATTAATCATGGACATTTTTTTAGATATTTTGTTCGTCGCGCTGGTAGTTTATTTTATCTTCGCGATACGCCGCTCAATGCGCATGTCAAAAACTTCCGTCGCGCTCATCGAAAAATACGAGAACGACAAATTTAATCCGCAACTTATCGAAGAAATTTTCGCGGCAATTAGTGACGACGTGCTCCTAAAAAGAATTCTTAAACAGCACAACGCAACTAAGCGCGATATTTCCAAACTCCACGCTAAATTAATGAAGTGGGGCGACTTCCGCAAGTATAATCGCTACGTCCCGATAACTTCCTTTTTTAACGTGCACACCCTCGAATATCTCCTCGAACACAAAAACGACGACGCCAAATCTTTAACCGAAAAAATGATGAATCATTTCCACTTCTGAGGCGCGTGTCATGAACTTTAGAATGATTTTGCGAATCCAGAGCCAAGTACTGTTGACATTTGCGGCGGCTGACCTTTTGCCGATGGCTTACGTGATTATTGAGTTTCATGAATTCGACACGGCAATTTTTTTTGCAATGGCAGGAATTTTTTCCGTCGCCACTGGAATATTTTTCTTCAAACTAGGCTCTGATAGATTTCAACGCGCACCGGTTGCTGAATCGGCGGCGGCAATTCTGATAATGTATCCGTTGCTGGCGGTGTTCGGTTGCCTACCATTTTTGTTGACGGGTTGGCTTTCTCCGTTTGACGCGCTATTAGAAACGGTCGGCGATTTGACTTCGGCGGGGCTGTCACTTTTGCCCAACGACGCGCCTTATCTCCTGTTCTTGTGGCAAAGTGAATTGATGTGGCTCGGCTCGCTACTTTTCTTGATAATGTTGGCGACAGTCTTGCCGGAAGTTAGCGGCTGTTTTGGAGTTTCGTTGAGTTTGCCGGGCGGTCACGGTTTCAGCTCGATAATCGGGCAAATGAATTTGATGAGCGTCCGGATTATAAAAGTTTACGCGACGTTGACGGCGGTAAGTTTTGGCGCATTTAAATTGGCGGGGCTTAACGTTTGGGACTCGCTGTTAATGGCAATGCGGTGCATTTCAACTGGCGGCGGAAAATTTTTTCCTCAACATGACCATTTTGGCGTTGAGTACGCGGCAATCTTCGTTATGCTCCTCGCCTGCGGAAACTTTTTAATTTACTATCGAGTAATTTATACGCTGTTGCCGCCGCGCTTGGAATTCGGGCTGAATTATTTCACGCGCCTCAAGCAATATTTTTTGCGGCTCAAGCGGACGATTATCGGCAACGCAAAACTTATGTTTGCCAACGAGGAAGTTAAAGTTCTCTACGCCACAGTTTTTTTTGCCATGTTAATTATTTTCTTCCGAATAAATTGGCATCATACTTATTTCGATGGCAACGAGGCTTTCCGCCGCGCACTGTTCTATATCGTCTCGTTTATGAGCACGAGCGGCATAACTTTGACTGAAAAATTTGAACACGTTCACGACTTCGACAAATTTTTTATTTTCCTTATGGCGGTGACGGGCGGCTGTATTGGTTCGGTGACAGGCGGATTTAAAATTGTTCGGCTGATTGTCCTGATAAAAATTACGGCGGCAGAAATTAAAAAGACGCTTCATCCGAGCATGATGACGACGATTCGCGTCGGTGAGGTGCCCGTGCCAATGAAAACCGCCGGCAGGATTCTAGGTTTTTTCTTCCTCGCGCTCGTCACAATGTTTATCTGCGCTTCGGTGCTAAGTTTCACAGGTCCGACGTTTTCGGAGGCGGTGTCAATGTCGATTGCGTGTCTGTCAACGGTTGGGAATTTGCCTGGACTTTGCGACGCCGATAACTTTAAAGCTTTATCGAACTTCGGGAAAGTTTTCTGTATGATAATTTTAGTTGTTGGGCGGCTGGAAATTTTCGCGCTGTTGGTTGCTATCGCGGGAATTAAAATTCGTCCTCGCAAAAGTAATTGGTAAGAAGACGATTTTAATTTCGGTTGCGTGTCTGTCGACGGTCGGGAATTTGCCTGGACTTTGCGACGCCGATAACTTTAAAGCTTTATCAAACTTCGGGAAAGTTTTCTGTATGATAATTTTAGTTGTTGGGCGGCTGGAAATTTTCGCGCTGTTGGTTGCTATGTGCGACTTGTTGAGTATTGAAAAGATACTCCTCCTAATATGCGAGCTGATAGACCGAAGAGTGGAATGAAGTGGTAACGCCCTGAAACGCTCTCCCTAATACTCCGACTGGCGGTTAACCGTCAGAAGCTCGGTGAAGGCGGCTTTCAGTAGCCCTAACAGATTATGCTGCGGAAAGCTGACTGGAGGCAGTTGGTGCTACCTATATGTCGGAGGTCTATAAAATAGTCAAGGTTAGAATGTTTCATAAGGAAACTGACGAATTTGCGAATGTACGGGGCTAGACCAGTAAGTTGCAGAAATGTAATTGGCGAGAAATTGTCGTAAGTGTGGTAAATTAAAGATGTGGCATATGAATTTAGAATCTTCTTTAG